>DASSZM010000228.1:0-11593 GCA_035702855.1 Acidimicrobiales bacterium
GGCGGGCGACCTGGGGGTACGCAACGCGGTGGGCGCCCCCGGTCTTGGTCACCGGGGGCCGAATTGGCGACGAAGTGGGGGCGTTGGCTGCGCTGGGGGCCCTGGCGGGAGGTTGTGAGCGGGCGTCGACCCCCAGGGCGGCCAACGCCCCCGGTCCGGCCCGGTGTGGCGGGCTGCGAGCGGGAGGTGGGGGCGTTGGAAGCGGTGAGCGCCCCCGGACGGGCGTCGTGGGACCTGCAGCCGGCCCGGGTGTGGGCGCGGGCGGGGGTCACGGCGGCGCGGGGCGTCCTCCCGGCCCGCCGGCAGTCACCGGGCGGAACGGCGTTCAGCGATGATCGACGCAGGCGTCGACCACGGGGTGTGGCCGGCGGTCGCCGGGCCGCCCGCTACGATCGCCACGCACCGTGGGCGAGGGGGCCCGGCGGCGGGCGGCCCGTCCCGCCCCCCGAAGGCCGCGCACCGGCCCGTCCGACGGCAGAACGGGCGGAACGGGCGCTACCCTGCGGGGGTCCGCGGGTCCCGGGAGAAGCTGGATGCGAAGCTCACTGTCCAACCTTTCCAACATGTTCCGGGTCCCCGACCTGCGCAACAAGGTGCTCTTCACCTTGCTGATGATCGCGGTCTACCTGCTCGGTGCCAACATCCCCTGCCCGGGCATCAGCTACGCCGCCATCCACGAGGCGGCGACCAGCGGGACCCATGGCGGGGTGTTCAGCCTGCTCAACCTGTTCTCCGGCGGGGCGCTGGCCCGCTTCGCCGTGTTCGGGCTCGGGATCATGCCCTACATCACCGCCTCGATCATCATCCAGCTGCTGATGGTCGTGATCCCCAAGTTCGAGAAGTGGCGGGACGAGGGCCCGACCGGGCAGAAGAAGCTGACCCAGGTCACCCGCTACACGACCATCGCCCTGGCGGTCCTGCAGTCCACGACGCTGGTCTACGCCTTCCACTCCGGCAGCCCGGTCCTGCTCGGCACCTCCAGCAGCATCAACTACATCCCCCACTTCTCCATCCCCCTCGTGCTGCTCATCATCCTCACGATGACCGCCGGCACGGTCGTGGTCATGTGGCTGGGCGAGCTCATCACCCAGCGGGGCGTGGGCCAGGGGATGTCGGTGCTGATCTTCGTCAACGTCGTGGCCACCATGCCCGCCGGCGGCAAGACCATCGAGGCGCAGGCCGGGTGGGTGGCCCTGGCGGCGATCATCGTGGTGTCGATCGCCCTGCTGGTCGCCATCGTGTTCATCGAGCAGGGCCAGCGGCGCATCCCGGTCACCTTCGCCAAGCGGGTCGTCGGCCGCCGGATGTACGGCGGGCAGAGCACCTACATCCCGATGAAGGTCAACACCGGCGGCGTCGTGCCGATCATCTTCGCCAGCTCGGTGCTGTACTTCCCGTTCCTGCTGTCCAACCTGCTGCCCTCCAAGGGGTGGGGGCTCACGGTGCAGACCTGGATCAACAGCCACCTGGCGCAACCCGACAACGCCACCTACATCGTGATCTACGGCGTGCTGATCCTCGGCTTCGCCTACTTCTACGCCACCCTCATGTTCAACCCCCAGCAGCAGGCCGACATCATCCGCAAGCAGGGCGGCTACATTCCCGGCATCCGACCGGGCCCCCCGACCGAGCGCCACCTCCAGCGGATCCTCAACCGGATCACGCTGCCGGGCGCGCTGTGGCTGGCGGTCATCGCCCTGCTGCCGGCGCTGGCCCTGGCGTTCTTCCACATCCAGAACTACCCCTTCGCCGGCACCACGCTGCTGATCGCCGTCGGCGTCGCCCTCGAGACCATGAAGCAGGTCGACAGCCAGCTCATGCTGCGCAACTACGAGGGCTTCCTGAGCTAGTGACCCGGTCGCGGCCAGGTATGGCCTCCGCCGGCGGGCGCCGACCGGGCAGCACGTGAACCCCGGCGCTCGGCTCCTCATCCTCGGCAAGCAGGGAGCCGGGAAGGGCACCCAGGCCCTCCGGTTGTCGCGCCACTACGTCGTCCCGCACATCTCCACCGGCGACACGTTCCGCCAGGCGGTCCGCTCCGGCTCGGAGTTCGGCCAGAAGGCCCGCCAGTACCTCGACGCCGGAGACCTGGTGCCCGACGAGATCGTGATCGGCATGGTCCGCGAGCGGCTCACCCGCAGCGACACCTCCCACCGCGGCTTCGTGCTCGACGGCTTCCCCCGCACGGTCGCCCAGGCCGACGCCCTCGCCAAGATGCTCAACCCCCACGGGCTGGACCTGGCGCTGGACCTCGAGATCGACACGGCCTCGGTGCTGACCCGGCTGGCCAGCCGGCGGGTGTGCGTCGACTGCGGCGCCAACTACAGCGTGATCGACAACCCGCCCCGGGTGCCGGGGCTCTGCGATGTGTGCGGCGGCGAGGTCGTCCAGCGCGACGACGACACCGAGGGCGCCATCCGCCGGCGCCTGGAGCTGTACGAGCAGGAGACCGCCCCGCTGATCGCCTGGTACGAGGAGCGGGACCTCCTGGCCCGGGTCGACGCCCTCGGCTCGCCCGACGAGGTGACCGACCGGATCGTGGGGGCGGTCGACCGCCGGCTGCTGCGGGCCTCGGGCGGGTGAGCGCCGCCGGGCGGCGGGGCGCCGGCAGCCGGGCCTCCCCCACCGGCGGGCGCTCGGCGCGCGGCCGGCGACCCGGGGTACGCGACCGGCTCGTCGCGGGCCAGACTGGTGGCGTGAGACGACGCCCGGACGAGATCGCCAAGATGCGCAAGGCGGGTCGGGTGGTGGCGGAGATGCACGCGGCGACGCGGGCGGCCGCCCGCCCCGGGGTGACCACCGCCGACCTGGACCGGGTGGCGCGCGACGTGCTCGAGCGGCGCGGGGCGCGGTCCAACTTCCTCAACTACCACGGCTTCCCGGCGGTGATCTGCACCTCCCCCAACTCGATGATCGTCCACGGCATCCCCGGCGACTACCGCCTGGAGGAGGGCGACATCGTCTCCATCGACTGCGGGGCGATCGTCGAGGGCTACCACGGCGACGCCGCCTTCACCATGGGCGTCGGCACCATCAGCGGCGAGGCCGAGAAGCTGCTGCGGGTCACCGAGGAGAGCCTGTGGGCCGGCATCGCCAAGCTGCGCGACGGCAACCGGCTCCACGACGTCGGCCTGGCCGTCCAGCAGGTCGCCGAGGGCGCCGGCTTCTCGGTCGTGCGGGAGTACGTGGGCCACGCCATCGGCACCGCCATGCACGAGGAGCCCCAGGTCCCCAACTACTGGCCGGGCACCCCGGGGCCGAAGCTCAAGTCGGGGATGGTCTTCGCCGTCGAGCCGATGGTCAACGTCGGCGGCCCCGAGACGGTCACCCTCGAGGACGGCTGGGCGGTCGTCACCGCCGACGGCAGCCTGTCGGCCCACTTCGAGCACACGATCGCCGTCACCGACGACGGTCCCGAGGTGCTCACCGTCGCCGACTGAGGCGATCCGCCCTGGTCCCGGCGGCGGGGCGGAGAGGGTAGCACCGGCCCGGCGGCGACGGGTGGACGAACGCCGCACGACGCGATAGCGTGGCCAGTCGGTCCGGAGCCGCTTCGTCGCGGCTCGGGGCTTCCGTCCCGGCGGCTGCGAGCGCGGGACGGGAGAGCACCGCAGTACCCAACCCCCCGGCGGTGACCCCGCCCGGGTCCCGTCCCCCGGTGTCACCGGCAGGAGTCCGTCGTGAAAGTCCGTCCCAGCGTCAAGCCCATCTGCGAGCACTGCAAGGTCATCCGGCGCCACCGCCGCGTCATGGTGATCTGCACGAACCCGCGCCACAAGCAGCGCCAGGGCTGAGACCCGGGCCGCCAGCAGGAAGAGAGACCGAGGAACCGTGGCACGTATCGCCGGCGTCGACATCCCCCGCGAGAAGCGGCTGGAGATCTCGCTCACCTACATCTACGGGATCGGGCGCACGGCCTCGACGCGCGTCTGCGAGGGGACCGGCATCGACCCCTCCACCCGGGTCCGGGACCTCACCGACGAGGAGGTCATCCGGCTCCGCAACTGGATCGACGCCAACCTGAAGGTGGAGGGCGACCTCCGCCGCGACGTCTCCCAGGACATCAAGCGGAAGATGGAGATCGGCTCCTACCAGGGCATCCGCCACCGCCGGGGCCTCCCGGTCCGCGGCCAGCGGACCCACACCAACGCCCGGACCCGCAAGGGCCCGAAGAAGACCGTCGCCGGCAAGAAGAAGGTGCGCAAGCACTGATGCGCCGAGCCGCCGCCCGCCCCACCACCCCGACCGCCCCCCGAGCACCGAGGAAGCACTGAGTTGGCCAAGCCGAAGCCGGGAGGCCGCCGCCCCCGCCGCCGCGAGCGCAAGAACGTCACCTACGGGGTGGCGCACATCAAGAGCTCGTTCAACAACACGATCGTGTCGATCAGCGACCCCGAGGGCAACGTCCTCGCGTGGGCGTCGGCCGGCAACGTCGGCTTCAAGGGCTCCCGCAAGTCGACGCCCTTCGCCGCCCAGCTCGCCGCCGAGCAGTGCGCCCGCCGGGCCATGGAGCACGGCGTCCGCAAGGTCGACGTGCTCGTGAAGGGACCCGGCTCCGGGCGGGAGACCGCCATCCGGTCACTGCAGGCCACCGGCATCGAGGTCGCCGGCATCAAGGACGTCACCCCCATCCCCCACAACGGTTGCCGCCCCAAGAAGCGGCGGAGGGTCTGAGCCATGGCGCGCTATACGGGGCCGGTCTGCCGGCTGTGCCGCCGCGAGAAGATGAAGCTGTTCCTGAAGGGCCCGAAGTGCGACTCGATGAAGTGCCCGATCGAGCGCCGGCCCTACCCGCCCGGTGAGCACGGCCGGGACCGGATGCGCCAGGGGTCGGAGTACCTGACCCAGCTGCGGGAGAAGCAGAAGGCCCGCCGCATCTACGGGGTCTTCGAGAAGCAGTTCCGCAACCTCTACGAAGAGGCCAACCGTCAGTCGGGCATCACCGGCGAGAACCTGCTGCGCATGCTCGAGCTCCGGCTCGACAACGTGGCGTTCCGCGCCGGGTGGGGCGCCAGCCGGGCCCAGGCCCGCCAGCTGGTCCGCCACGGCCACGTCATGGTCAACGGCAAGCGGGTGACCATCCCGTCGTACCGGGTGCGCAAGGGCGAGGTCGTCAGCCTGCGCCCCAAGGCCCGCCAGATGATCGTCGTCCGCCACAACCTCGACACCCTCGACCGCCAGGTCCCGGCGTGGCTCGAGGGCGGCGCCGACGGCCACGAGGTCACCGTCCGCGAGCTCCCGCTGCGCGACCACATCGACGTCCCGGTGCGCGAGTCGCTGATCGTCGAGCTCTACTCCAAGTAAGCCGAAGAGGAACCCCCAGCCATGCTCATCATCCAACGACCGACCGTCGAGCCCCTCGGCGAGCAGGAGGGGGACCGGCAGCGCTTCGCCATCGGCCCGCTCGAGCCGGGCTTCGGGCACACCATCGGCGTGGCGCTGCGGCGCACGCTGCTGTCGTCGATCCCCGGCGCGGCGGTGACCCAGGTCCGCTTCGACGACGCCCTCCACGAGTTCACCACCCTGCCGGGGGTGAAGGAGGACGTCACCGACATCATCCTCAACCTCAAGGACCTGGTCCTGCGGGTCGAGTCCGACGAGCCGGTCACCCTGCGCCTCGACGTGCGCGGCCCGGCGACGGTCACCGCCGGCGACATCGCCACCACCAGCGACGTCGAGGTGCTCAACACCGACCTCGTCATCGCCACGGTCAACCCCAAGGGCCGGCTGGCGGCCGACATCACCGTCGAGCGGGGCCGGGGCTACGTGTCGGCCGACCGCAACAAGAAGTCCTCGACCATCGGCGTCATCCCGGTCGACTCCATCTACTCGCCGATCCGCCTCGTCGCCTTCAGCGTCGAGCCGACCCGGGTGGAGCAGTCGACCAACTACGACCGGCTGGTGATGGACATCACCACCGACGGGTCGATGACGCCGCGTGAGGCGCTGGCCTCCGCCGGCGACACCCTCCGCTCCCTCATGGGCCTCGTGGCCGAGATGAGCGACGCCCCCCAGGGCCTCGAGCTCGGCGACGTCGGTGCCGCCACCAGCGGCTCGCCGGACCTCGACCTGCCCATCGAGGACCTCGACCTGTCCGAGCGTCCCCGCAACTGCCTGAAGCGGGCCCAGGTCAACACCGTCGGCGAGCTGGTCCAGAAGACCGAGGACGACCTGCTCGCCATCACCAACTTCGGGCAGAAGAGCCTCGACGAGGTCCTGCAGAAGCTCGACGAGCGGGGCCTGGCCCTGCGCGGGAAGGAGTCGTAGGCATGTCCGGCATCCCCGGCCGCCCCAAGAAGGGCCCGCGCTTCGGCGGCGACGCCGCCCACCAGAAGGCCATGTTCGGCAACCTGGTCGCCTCCCTCATCGCCGCCGAGGCGATCGTGACCACCGAGGCCAAGGCCAAGGCCCTGCGCCCGGTGATCGAGAAGTGCATCACCAAGGCGAAGAAGGCCCACGCCCACCCCGAGACGGCGGTGCACCAGCAGCGCCAGGTCGTCGCCTTCATCCGGGACAAGGACATGGCCCACAAGCTGTTCGCCGAGATCGGGCCCCGCTTCGCCGACCGGCCGGGCGGTTACACCCGCATCCTCAAGCTCGGACCGCGCCACGGCGACAACGCGCCCATGGCACGCATCGAGCTGCTCGACTGATCCCTCCGCCGCCGGTCCGCCGGTGACCCTCTTCAGCGAGCAGGCCGGCCCCGAGGCCCCGGCGGCGGTGACCACCGAGCCGGTGGCCCGGGTCCGCCTGCTCGTCGCCTACCTCGGGGCGGGCTTCCGCGGCTTCGCCCTCCAGCCCGGGCAGCGCACCGTCGCCGGGGTGCTGGTCGCCGCCCTGGAGCGGCACCTGCGCCACACCGTGGAGGTCGTGTGCGCCGGGCGCACCGACGCCGGGGTCCACGCCTGGGGCCAGGTGGTGACCCTCGACGTGCGCGCCGGCGCCGACCTGCGGGCGCTGGTCCGCTCGCTCAACCGGGCGCTGCACGGGGAGGTGGTGGTGCGGGCCGCCGCCTGGGCGGAGCCGGGCTTCGACGCCCGCCACTCCGCCACCAGCCGCCGGTACCGCTACAGCGTGCTCAACCGCCCGGTGGCCGACCCGTTCCGGGCGCAGGTCACCTGGCACGTCGGGCGGCCCCTCGACCTGGCGGCCATGCGCCTGGCCTGCGACCCGCTCTTCGGCGAGCACGACTTCTCCTCGTTCTGCCGCCGGCCGGCGCCCGAGGCCAGCCTGGTGCGGCGGGTGGGCGACGCCCGCTGGGTGGACGAGGGGGACGGGGTGCTGCGCTTCGAGATCGAGGCGTCGTCGTTCTGCCACCAGATGGTCCGCTCCGTCGTCGGGATGATGGTGGAGGTGGGGAAGGGGAAAAAGCGGGCGGGGGAGGTCGCCGGCATCATCGGTGCCCGGGACCGCTCGGCCGCCGGCGGCATGGCCCCGCCGCAGGGTCTGTGCCTGTGGCAGGTCGGCTACGGCGGGAGGAGCCACGAGGAGCTCTGGCCGGCGGGGTAGGGTCTGCTCGCAGGGACGTCCCGGGGGGGTACGGCATGGCGCAGGTCGACGAGTCCGCGGATCTGGCCCGCTTCGGCTACAAGAGCGAGCTGCAACGTACGTTGGGGTTCTTCTCCAACTTCGGGGTGGCGTTCAGCTACCTCTCGCCGGTGGTCGGGATCTACTCGCTGTTCATCCTCGGTCTCGGCACCGGCGGCCCGGCCTACATCTGGACGATCCCGGTGGTGGTCGTCGGCCAACTGCTGGTGTCGCTGGTCTTCGCCGAGCTGGGCAGCTCCTATCCGCTCGCCGGGGCCCTCTACCAGTGGTCCAAGCGGCTGCTCGGCCCGGGCTACGGGTGGTGGGTGGGATGGTTCTACGCCTGGGCGCTGATCATCACGGTGGCGTCGGTGGACACCGGGATCACCGGCTACTTCGTCGGCCTCATCAACAGCCTCTTCGGCACCACCTTCAACGCCACCGGCCCGAACGTCATCCTGCTCTGCACCGTCGGCCTGATCGTGCTGCAGACCCTCGTCAACGTCGTCGGGGTGCGCTTCACCGGGCTCATCGCCCGCTACGGGGTGTGGGTCGAGATCCTCGGCACCTTCGGCGTCGTGATCATGCTGGCGATCGCCGGGTTCCACCACGGCTTCGGCTACCTGTTCACCACCCAGGGCGTCACCAACGCCAAGACCAACCCCTTCGGCGTGTCGTTCAGCGGCTGGTTCCCCGAGGCGGCGCTGATCGCCGTGCTCGCCAACGTCTACATCTTCTACGGCTTCGAGTCCGCCGGCGACATCGCCGAGGAGGTCGTCGACGCCCGCCGCCGGGTGCCCCGGGCCATGGTGCTCACCATGGTGGTGGGCGGCATCACCAGCTTCGTCCTCGTCGCCGGCCTCATCCTCGCCAGCCCCGACGGGATCGGCGCCGCGGTCAAGGACGGCGTCACCGGCATCATCCACGCCAACGTCGGGTCGCCCGCGGTGGACGACATCACCCTGGCGCTGATCTGCCTGGCCTTCTTCTCCTGCGGCACGTCCGTGCAGGCCGCCGGCGCCCGGGTGCTGTTCTCCTACTCCCGCGACGACCAGCTGCCCGCCAGCAGGACGCTGCGGGCGGTGTCCCCCCGCTTCAGGACGCCGGTGGTCGCCCTGCTGGTGGTCGGTGTCCTGCCCATCCTGTTCGCCCTGCTGACCCGCTACACGCCGTCCAAGCCGGTGCACATCTGGTTCGTCACGTACCCGGCGCACGTCAACGCCCTGTTCATCCTGGTCAGCTTCGCCACCTCCGGGATCTACCTGAGCTTCCAGATGGTGGTCTTCGCCGCCCTCGTGGCCCGCATCCGCGGGTGGCGGCCGACCGGCTTCGACCTGGGTGCCTGGGCCTACCCCGTCTACATCGTCGGGATGGTCTACGGGGTCGGGATGCTGATCAACATCATCTACCCGAGCGCCCTCTCCAGCGCCCGGGCGGCGCTGTTCAACTACGGCTGGATGACCCTCGCCATCATGGTCGTGATCGCGGTGATCGGCGCCGTGTACTTCCTACTGGCCCGCCCTCACCGGCGCTCGTCGGCGGCCGTCGGGGGCACCGGGGCGCCGCCGGTCGGGGCGGGGGCCGGGGTCGCCGGCGACTGACCCCGGCGGAGGAAGGCCGGCAGCTGCCACGGCTCGACCGCCCCGGCCCGCACCCGGCGGGTGATGCGCCGCTCGATGACGAAGGCGAGGATCGGGATGAGCCCGGCGCCGATCATGGCGAACATCTCGACCAGGCTGAAGCGGGCCCGCCGGGCGAGGTCGAGCGCCATCACCAGGTAGACGATGTAGAAGACCCCGTGGATCGGGCCGGCGATCGTGACCAGCTGCGGGTAGCCGGCCACCTGGAGGGGGACCCCGACGAACACCAGCACCGCCAGGCCGGTCCCGACGATGTAGGCGAGCACGCGGTAGCGCAGCAGCGCCCCGTCGAGGGTGGACAGATCGGTGAACTGGCTCATGACTTGGTGGGTGCTCCGTGGGGGTTCCGCCACGATTTGCGGGTGCGCCCGACGGCCAGGCGGGCGAGGTAGGCGTTGTACTCCGACAGCTGGTGCACCGGTGTGGCGTCGTCCGGCGCCACCAGCTCGCCGTCGTCCTCCCGCAGCACCGGGAGGTCCCGCCCGAGCTCGGCGGCGAGCTCGGGCCGGCTCGCGACCTGCAGGGGATGATAGAAGCCGCTGGCCGAGTCGGGCGGCGGCGGCACGAACGGGCCCTTGGTGGCGGCCCGGCGGGCCCGCTCGACCTTGCGGGACTCGACCCGGGCCGGGTCCTCGTGGATCAGCTGCCACCACCCGACGATCGCCAGGATCGAGAACACCGGCCACTCGACGGCGTACAGCCAGCTGAGCAGGTTGCCGCCCATCGCCCGGTGGATCTGCCAGTCGGCCGCCACGGCGCAGCCCGGGGCGATGATCGCCACCAGCAGGTGGTAGACGAGGGCCCGCTTGCGGAACCACCGCACGGTCCAACGCTCGTGCATCGCCGCGATGCTAGGCCCGGGGTCCGGTCAGGACCCGTCGGCCGGGTCCAGCACCGCCCGCCACGGTGCCGGGCCGCGCACGCGCAGCGGCCGGGGCGGCCTGCCGGGGGCGGCGACGGCCAGGACCCGGGTCCGGCCCCGGTCGGCGTCGAGGACCGCCAGCACCAGGTGGCCGGCGACGACGGCCAGGTAGTTGCCCCACACCTCCGCCAGCCACTCCGGGCCCACCCGGACCGCCGCCGGCCGGGCCGGGTCGGTCCCCGGCTCGCCGACGGTGACCTCCCAGTCCCGCCGCCCCGCCCAGCGGTCGAGGACCGGCCGGAGACGGCCGACGGTCGCCGCCTCCAGGACCGGGGGGACCGGCCCGCCGGCGGGGGCGGCCAGCCCGGCGGCCGCCTGCTGCTGGAGACGTCGCTGCAGCGCCGGCTCGAGCGCCAGCAGGCTGAGCAGCGCCGCCCGGTCGTCGTCGCCCGCCGGGTCCTGGCGGAGCCGCTCCAGCAGCTCCGGGCCGAGGCCGACGGCGTCACCGGGGTGGCGGGGACCGAGGACGAGGAGCCGGGGGTCGTGCCGGTAGCGGGCCCAGCGGCGGCAGAGGGCCAGGCACTCGGGTTCGTCGTCGCCGAGGCGGGCGGCGATGGCTCCGTCGCCGGCGTGGTCCAGGGCTCGCAGCGTGCCCGCCTGCCAGCGCAACCGGTGCCGGTTGGGCCCGCAGGCGACGGTGCCCTCCACCGGCGCGGCGAGCCGCTCCCAGCGGGCGCTCACCGCAGCGTCACCTCCACCGACGCCTCGCGCGTCGAGCCGGTGACCTCGATGCGCAGCGAGGAGGCCGCCGGGTCGAGCTCGGGCACGAGCCGCCAGACCGCCGCCCCCGCCGCCGGGGCGAGCGGCCCGGCGAGGACGTAGCCGTTGAGGCGGTCGTCGTAGGCGGCGACGCCCACCGGCGCCGGGCCGCCGGCGCCCGGACCGTCGGCGACCGGGCCGCAGGCACCGAGGAGCCACACGCCGCCGGGCCCGGCGTGCACGGCGTCGAAGCGGACCCGTTCGGTGCCGAGGTCGACGAAGGCGCCCACCGCCCAGGCGCCGGTGACCTCGGCGGGGGCGTGGCGGCGCTCGAGGGCCGAGCGCCACCGGGCGTCGAGGCCGCTGGCGTCGCCGCCGGGTCCGAGTTCGTCGAGCAGCGCCGCCTGGTGGGCGAGCGGGTCCCCCGGGTCGAGGGCGCCGGCGGCGATCAGGGCCCGCACCCCGGCGCCGACCGGGCCGGTCCCGGCGCCGGACGCGACCCGGCCGAGGGCGCCGGCCACCCACACCGCCGCCGGGCGGCGGCGGTGCTCCCGACCCGCCAGTGCCGGGCGGGCGGCGACGGTGGCGAGCCGCCCGACGGGCCGGCCGCCGAGGCGGACCGCGACCGCGGCAGTGGCCGGCTCCAGGCCGTCGACGGGGCAGGCCAGCCGCCAGCCGCCGGCGGCGGTCGCCGCCCGGCCGACGGGGCCCACCCACGCCGGCGGGCCGCCGTCGCCGGTGAGCTCCAGTGCCCGCAGCGCCCCGCCGGGGGTGTCCCGGCCGGGGGTGACCTGGCGGGTGGTCC
>DASSZM010000009.1:0-3484 GCA_035702855.1 Acidimicrobiales bacterium
CCCTGCTCCTGCCAGCGGGCCATGGTCCAGACGAGGTCGGAGAGGCGGTTGAGGTAGGCGGCGACGAGGGATGCGGCCGGGGGGGCGTCGTCGGGGCCGGCCCCGGCGGCGAGGACGGCCCGCTCGGCGCGCCGCACGGCCGTCCGGGCGACGTCGAGCAGGGCGGAGACCCGGTCGTGACCGGGGACGACGAAGTCGGTGAGCGGCGGGAAGCGGCCGGTGAGCTCGTCGATGCGGGCCTCGAGGGCGGCGACCATCGGGGGGTGCACCCGGCTGCGGCCGTCCTGGAGCTTGTGGCGGTTGGCGGGGGCGGTGGCCAGCTCGGCCATGGCGACGTACAGGTCGCGCTCGAGGGCGACGAGGAGCTCGTCGAGCTCGGAGCCCCGCTCCACCTCGGCGCGCACCACGCCCAGGGCGGCCTGGGCCTCGTCGACGGCGCCGTTGGCGGCGATCACCGCCGCCGTCTTCGGGACCCGCCCCCCGTAGAGCAGGCCGGTGGTGCCGTCGTCGCCGCGTCGCGTGTAGATCTTCATGGGCGGGGGCAGCCTAGGAGCGGTCGGGCTCGAAGACCTGCCCGCCGGCCACGTGGACGGTCCGGTCGAAGGGGACGGTCTCGAGCAGCCAGCGGTCGTGGGTGACGACGAGCAGGGTGCCGGCGTAGTCGGCGAGGGCCTGCTCGAGCTGCTCGATGGCGGGCAGGTCGAGGTGGTTGGTGGGCTCGTCGAGCACCAGGCAGTTGGTGCCGGCGACCATGAGCGCCGCCAGCCGGGCCCGGGTGCGCTCCCCGGGGGAAAGTCCTCCCCACGCCCGGCCGACGTGGCGCGCCGTCAGGCCGAACTTGGCGAGGGTCGAGCGGGATTCCTCGACGCCGGCGCCGGTGGACGCCACGAACGCCTCCAGGAGGGTGGCGCCGCCGGCCGGCTGGGCGCGCCGCTGGTCGAGCTCGCCGACGCGCACCGACGGGCCAACCCGCCCCCGGCCGGCGTCGAGGGGGAGGCGGCCGAGGAGAGCGGCGAGCAGGGTGGACTTCCCGCCACCGTTGGGGCCGGTGATCGCGACCCGGTCCGACCAGTGGACGGCAAGGTCGACGGGCCCGAGCGCCCAGTCGCCCCGGCGGACGACGGCGCCGTCGAGGGCGGCGACCAGGTCCCCGCTGCGGGTCGTGGCCGCCAGGTCGAGGTGCAGCTCCCAGCCCTCCCAGGGCTTGTCCATCGCCCCCAGCCGGGCCAGGGCCCGCTCGGAGGTGCGCACCTTGGAGGCCTGCTTCTCGGTCCGGTTGATCCGGAAGTCCCGTTGGGCCTTGTCGTGGTCCCGGGGCTTCTTGGCGGCCCTGCGCACACCCTGCTCCGACCAGGCCCGCTGGTCGCGGATCCGCTGGGTGAGCCGGCGGCGCTCGGCCTGCCAGGCCTCGTAGGCGGTGCCGGCCTGGCTGCGGGCGAGGGCGCGCCGCTCGACGTACTCGCTCCACGCCCCGGCGTACTCGGCGCCACGATGGGTGTGCTCCTCGATCTCGAGCACCCGCGTGACGGCCCGGTCGAGGAACGCCCGGTCGTGCGACACGGTGACCACCGCGCCGGCGACCGACCCGAGGAACCGCTCCAGGCGGTCGAGGCCCTCGAAGTCGAGGTCGTTGGTGGGCTCGTCGAGCAGGAACACGTCGAAGCGGGCGAGCAGCACCGCCGCCAGGCGGGCCCGGGCCGCCTGGCCGCCCGAGAGCTGGCCGATCTCCACGCCGAGGCGGTCGGGGGGAAGCCCCACCTCCAGGCAGGTCGACTCGGCCCGGGCCTCGAAGTCGTCGCCGCCGAGGGCGAGGAAGCGCTCGAGCGCCTCGCTGTAGGCGTCGACGGCGGCGGGGTCCTCGGCCAGGGCGGCGGTGAGCCGGTCGAGGTCGTCGCCGGCGGCGGCCACGCCGGTGCGGCGGCCCAGGTAGGCGAGCAGCGTCTCGCCCGGGCGGGCGTCGGGCTCCTGGGTGAGCAGCCCGACGGTGAGCGACGCCGGGGAGCGTTCCACCACGCCCCGCTCCGGTTGCAGCTCCCCGGCCAGGATGGCCAGCAGGGTGCTCTTGCCGATGCCGTTGGGGCCGACGACGCCGAGGCGGCTGCCCGGGCCGACCGACAGCGACACGTCGTCGAGGACGACCTCGCCCCCGCGCGAGAAGCCGATCCCCTTGGCATTGAGCACGGTCGACGACCCTACCGGGGCGCCGGGCCCGCCTCCCCCGGGTTCGTCGGCCACCGCCCGGCGACGAGCGCTCCCGCCCGCACGACGGTGGCCACCAGGTCCACCCCGGGGCGGTAGCCGAGCCAGGCGGCGGTCGGGGCGTCGAGCACGACCAGGTCGGCGCGCCGGCCGGGGGTGAGCCGGCCGATGTCGTCGCGGCGCAGGGCGTCGGCGCCGCCGGCGGTGGCGGCCTCGACGGCCTCGTCGAGGGTGAGGTGCATCTCCCGCACCGCCAGGGCGACCATCAGCGGCATCGAGGTGGTGAAGCTGGTGCCGGGGTTGCAGTCGCTGGCGAGGGCGACCCGCACCCCGGCGTCGTACAGCCGGCGGGCGTCGGGGTAGGCCGAGCGGGTGGAGAACTCCGCCCCCGGCAGGAGCGTGGCGACGGTCCCGGCGGCGGCGAGGGCCTCGACGTCGGCGTCGCTGAGGTGGGTGCAGTGGTCGACCGATGCGGCGCCGAGCTCGGCGGCGAGCGCCGCCCCCGGCCCCGGTCCGAGCTGGTTGCCGGGGACCCGCAGCCCGAGGCCGGCGGCGGCGGCGGCGGTGAGCACGTGGCGGGCCTGGTCGCCGTCGAAGGCGCCCCGGTCGCAGAACACGTCGGCCCAGCGGGCGAAGGGGGCGCAGGCCGCCAGCATGGGGCCGGCGACCAGCTCGACGTAGTCGTCGGGCCGGCCGGCGTACTCGGGGGCGACGACGTGGGCGCCGAGGAAGGTGGTCTCGGGGGTCACGGCGCCGGCGACCTCGAGCAGCCGGCGCTCGCCGCCGGTGTCGAGGGCGTAGCCGCTCTTGACCTCGAGGGTGGTGGTGCCGCTGCGCAGCGCCTCGGCGGCGAGGCGGCCGGCACCGGCGGCCAGGGTGGCGTCGTCGGCCGCCCGGGTGGCGGCGACGGTGGTGAGGATCCCGCCGGCGGCGTAGGGCCGGCCGGCCATGCGAGCCTCCCACTCCGCCGCCCGCTGGCCCCCGAAGACGAGGTGGGTGTGGCTGTCGACGAAGCCGGGGAGCACCGCCCGGCCGGCGGCGTCGAACCGCTCGTCCGCGGCCGGCGCGGCCGAGCGCGGCCCGGCCCACGCCACCCGGTCGCCGTCCAGCACCAGCGCGGCGTCGCGGAGCAGCCCGAGGGGCCCCTCGCCGAGCGACGGGTCGTTGGTGACCAGCTCGCCGATGCCGGCGAGGAGCAGGCTCATGGCAGCACCGCCGCGGTCGCGGCGGCCAGCGCCCCCGGCACGTCGTCCACGAGCGCGTGCCAGCCCTCGGTGACCACCCG
>DASSZM010000123.1:0-3879 GCA_035702855.1 Acidimicrobiales bacterium
CCGGGGCCCGATGCGGCTCAGTGGGCGGGGGCCACGGTCGGACCGGGGCGGTGCCGGGCGCGCAGGATGGCCTCGATGTCGGCCGGCAGGACGGCGCCGACGGTCCGCTCGCCCTCGACGACGAGGAGGAGCCGGTGCCCCCCGCTGCGCTCCAGGGCCGCCAGCACCTCCTCCCGGGGGTCGGCGCCGGCGGCAGCCTCGACCGGGACGGCCAGATCCACCGTCCGGGTCCCGGGCGGCGTCGGCGCGGCGGCCATCAGGGTGTCGCCGACGATGACGGCGTTGAAGCCGCCACCCCACCGCTCGAGGAGCCAGACCCAGCCGGGGTACAGCCGGGCGTAGCGCTCGACGAACTCCTCGCGCGCCAGCCAGCCCGGCGCGGCGGCCACCGGCCGCATGACGTCGTGGACCGGGACCCCCCCGAGGAGGTGCTGGACCTGGGCGAGCTGCTCCTCGTCCCGGGCGGCGTTGAGCAGCCACCAGCCGAGGACCAGGACGAACAGCCCGTTGACCTCGTCGCCGCGGCCGAGGATCTCGTAGAGGCCGAGGGCGGCCACGCCGCCCGCCAGCAGCAGACCGGCCCGGGAGGAGACGTGGGTGGCCCGCCACCGGTCCCGGGCGATCCACCACACCACGGCGTGCAGGATCTTGCCGCCGTCGAGTGGGGCGGCCGGGATCAGGTTGAAGCCGGCCAGCACGATGTTGATCACCGCCAGCCAGTCGATGGCGACGACGGTCAGGTTGCCGACGCCGGCGGCGGAGGCGCCGAAGCCGACCCCCACGAACACGCCCCCGAGCAGGAGGCTGATCACCGGCCCGATGGCGGCGACGGCGATCTCTCCGCGGGGGGTGCGGGCGTCGCCGACGATGCGGGTCACCCCACCCATCCACGACAGGGTGATGCCCTCCACCTCGAGCCCGGCGCGCCGGGCCACGTAGGCGTGGCCGAACTCGTGGGCGAGCACGCTCGCCAGCAGGGCGAGGGCCGTGGCCACCCCGGCGACCGCGTACCACTCCTTGTGGTAGCCGGGGGCGTCGATGGGGAAGCGGTTGCCGGCGAGGGCGAAGGCGAACACCCCGACGATCACGATCAGCGACCAGTTGAGGCCGACCGGGACGCCGCCGATCCGCCCGAGGCGGACGGTGTCCCTCACCGCCGCCACCCCGGGGTGCCGGTCACCTTCAGTCCTCCGCCCGTTGGCGCCCGCGTGCCGCCCGCCGCGCCTCCATGTCGGCGTCCCGGGCCGCGATGGCGTGGCGCTTGTCGTAGCGCCGGCGGCCCCGCACGAGCGCCAGGTCGACCTTCGCCCGCCCGTCCTTGAAGTAGATGGACAGCGGGACCAGCGTCAGGGCCTCCTGCGTGGTCCGGATGCCCAGCTCGGCGATCTGGCGGTGGTGGAGCAGCAGCTTGCGGCTGCGGTCGCTGTCGACGGCGCCGAAGCCGGTGGCGTAGGCGTAGGGAGCCACGTGCACGCCGTGCAGCCAGATCTCGCCGTTGTGCACGCGGGCGTAGGAGTCCCGCAGCTGGACCTTGCCGTCGCGGACGGACTTGACCTCGCTGCCGACGAGGACGATCCCCGCCTCGACCGTCTCGAGGACGTCGTAGTCGTACCGGGCCCGCTTGTTGGTCGCCACGGCGCGCGGCCCCGCCGTCTTGCCGGGGCGCTTGGGTGCCATGCCAGCACGGTACCGTGCCGACGGTGCTGGTACTCGGTCTGGATGTCTGGGAGAAAGTCCTCGCGCACTGCCTGGAGGGAGCGCCGCTCGAGGCGTGCGGCCTGCTCGGGGGGCAGGCGGGGGACCGGGCGGTGGCGGAGCGCTGCTACCCGGCCACCAACGCCGCCGGCTCGTCGCGGGTCTACACCGTGGAGCCGCGTGACCTGCTGCGGGCCGACCGGGAGGAGGAGGCCGCCGGCGGTGAGCTGATCGGGGTATGGCACTCCCATACCCACACCGAGGCGTGGCCCTCGCCCACCGACGTCGGGCAGGCCCCCGACCCCGGCTGGCACTACGTGCTGGTGTCGCTGCGCGACGTGGAGCCCACGCTGCGCAGCTTCCGGATCCGGGACGGGAACATCTTCGAGGAGTCCGTGGTTCTAGAATGACGACCGAGCCGGTCAGGTTTTCTGGCCGAGCGTTCGCCGAGGGAGACTCCGTTGGTCGACGTCCGACTGCCCACCATCCTCCGACCCGCCGCCGGTGGTGCCGCGACCATCCCGGCCGAGGGCGACACCGTTGGTGAGGTCTTCGCCGACCTGGTGGCCAAGCACCCCGCCCTGCGCGACCAGGTGCTGACCCCCGACGGGGACCTGCACCGGCACCTCAACGTGTTCCTCAACGACGACGACATCCGCTACCTGGGCAAGCTCGACGCCAAGGTGTCGAGCGCCGACACCCTGACGCTGATGCCGGCCGTCGCCGGGGGCTGAGCCGTGGCGCGCTACCAGAGCGTGCTCGAGCTGATCGGCGACACCCCGCTGGTGGACGTCAGCCAGCTGAGCCCCAACCCCCGCGCCGCCATCCTCGTCAAGCTGGAGGGGCAGAACCCGGGCGGGTCGGTCAAGGACCGCGCCGCCCTGGCGATGATCGAGGAGGCGGAGAAGGACGGCAGCCTCCGCCCCGGCCAGCAGATCCTCGAGTCGTCGTCGGGCAACACCGGCATCGCCCTGGCGATGATCGCCCGGATCAAGGGCTACCCGGTCAAGATCGTCCTGCCGGAGAACGTGTCGGTCGAGCGCCGCCAGCTGCTGCAGGTCTGGGGCGCCGAGATCGTGCCGTCGCCAGGCTCGGAGGGGTCCAACGGGGCCATGCGGCGCGCCCAGGCGCTGGCGGCCGAGCACCCCGACTGGTGGTTCCCCTACCAGTACGCCAACCCGGCCAACCCCAAGGCCCACTTCGAGGGCACCGGGCCGGAGATCTGGCGGGACTGCCCCGAGATCACCCACTTCGTCGCCGGCCTCGGCACCGCCGGGACGCTCATGGGGGTGGGGCGCTTCCTCAAGCAGCAGAACCCCGACGTCCAGGTCTGGGCCGTCCAGCCGCCCGCCGGCGAGATGGTCGACGGCCTGAAGAACCTGGACGAGGGCTTCGTGCCGCCCGTCTTCACCGACAACGACGGGTTCGAGCTGCTCGACCGCAGCCGGATCGTCGGGCCCAGGGAGAGCATCCTCTGGGTGCGGCGGCTGGCCGAGGTCGGGATCTTCGCCGGCATCTCCTCCGGGGCGATCATGGGGGCGGCAGTCAGGTGCGCCGAGGAGATCGACCAGGGCGTGATCGTCGCCATGGTCTGCGACGGCGGCTGGAAGTACCTCTCGACCGACGCGTGGACCGGCGACATCGACGCCGTGACCGAGCGCGCCCGTCACGTCATCTACTTCTAGGCGGGGCCGGCGGCGACTCTTCGCCATCGGGTGACCGAACTCTCAGGATGGCCTCAGAGTCCCGACGCAGAAAGTGGCCATGGCCTCCACCACCCGTGAGCTCGGCCTCCGCCAGGTGCGCAACCTGACCGGCTGGCTCGCCGCCGGCTCGCTCGCCGCCGCCGTCTTCTTCGGCGTGGCGGCGGCATCCTCCCACCCCGCCAAGACGGTCAAGAGCAGCAGTGGCACCAGCCTAGGCAGCGGCTCCGCCAGCGGCGCCGGCCTCGGCGCCACCGGTGGCGAGGACGGTGGCGGCGGTGACGACGGCTCCGGCTCCTCCGGGGCGACCGGCGCCTCGGGTGGCACCGGGACCGGCGTCGGCCTCCCGTCGAGCAGCGCCGGCTCCCCGGTCGTCTCGTCGGGGGCGTCGTGACCGCGGCCGGCGCCCCGGCGGCGGCGCAGTTCCCGGCTCTCGGGACCACGGCCACCGTGGCCTGCGCCGCCCCCGGCGCCCTCGGCG
>DASSZM010000147.1:0-13403 GCA_035702855.1 Acidimicrobiales bacterium
CTCTTCGCGCTCGTCACCGAGGGACTGGTCGCTTCGACCGAGGCGCTGCTCTCGGGGGACCACGAGCTGCTCGACGTCCTCGCCGAGCGGGAGCGCTCGATCGACGACCTGTACCGGGACATCGAGGGGCTCGTCGGTGGCCAGCTCGGCGCCGGGCGCCCGGCGCCCGGCGACCTCCGCTTCTTGCTCTCGGTCCTGCGGGTCGTGCCCGAGCTCGAGCGCTCCCACGACCTGGTGGTCCACGTCGCCCGGCGGGCGGGCGGCGGGTTCGACGCCGAGCTGTCGCCGCGCTGCCGGGGGCTGATCGAGCGGATGGGTCGGCTCGGCTCGGACATGTGGCGCCAGGCGGCGGACTCCTGGTACGAGCGGGACGCCACCGCCGCCGTCGCGCTGGTGGAGCGCGACGACGAGATGGACGCCCTGCACGCCGCCCTGAGCGCCGAGATCGCCTCCGGTCGCATGGCGCTGCCGGTGGCGATGGACATGACGCTGGTCGCCGGCTTCTACGAGCGGCTCGGTGACCACGCCGTCAACGTCGCCCGCAGGGTGGTCTACCTGGCGGGCACGACGGCGGCCGCCCCGTCCTGAGCGGGTGAGTCCCCGCGAGCCTGGGTACAGTGCCCGGGACATGCCCGGGACGTCCGGGACTGGCACGTGCAGGAAGGAAGACCATGGAGCTCGGTCTGGAGGTCGACGAGAGCCGGCCGCCGTACACGGTGCTCGCCGTCAAGGGCGAGGTCGACGTCTACACCGCACCCAGGCTGCGCGAGAAGCTCGTCGAGCTGGCCAGCCAGGGTCGCAACCAGATCGTCGTCGACCTCGAGGGGGTGGAGTTCCTCGACTCCACCGGGCTCGGGGTGCTCGTCGGGGGACTCAAGCGGCTGCGCAGCAACGACGGCGACCTCGGGTTGGTGTGCACCCAGGCCCGGATCTTGAAGGTGTTCGAGATCACCGGCCTGACGAAGGTCTTCACCATCTCCGGTTCGGTCGACGAAGCGACCGCGGGCTGACGGTCCGAGGCTGCGGCCCCGCCCGAGCATGATCGTCGCCCTCGAGCTCGAGGTCCCGCCCAGCCCCGAGTACATCGCCATCGTGCGCCTGGTCGTGTCGTCACTGGCGTCGGCCAGGCGCAACCTGGCCGACCAGCGCATCGACGACCTCAAGCTGGCCGTCTCCGAGGCCTGCACCAACGCCATCGAGGCCCACGCCCGGGCCGGGCACCACCAAGCCGTGGCCGTCCGGGTGCTCGAGGCCGACGAGCGGGTCGAGGTCGAGATCACCGACCACGGCGGCGGCTTCGACCCGGACCAGCTGCCGCTGCACCCGCCGGTCACCGACCCGAGCCGGCTCGACTTCGAGCGCGGCCTCGGCATCCCGCTCATCCGGACGCTGGTCGACCTCGCCCGCTTCGAGCGCCTCGCCGACGGCACCCGGGTCCGGATGATCGTCTTCGGGGGTCCCGCCGGTGACAGCGGGGACGAGACCAGCGAGATCATCCGGGCGGTTCTCGCCGACGAGGAGTGAGCCGGGCACCGGCTCCCGGGCGCAGGAGCCCCGGGGTCCCGTAGCATCCGGCGGGTGTCCCGGCGGGCTCTCCTGCTCTTCGCTGCTCTCGGGATCATCTGGGGGATCCCGTACCTGCTCATCAAGGTGGCGGTGCGCGACGTCACCCCCGCCACCCTCGTGTTCCTGCGCTGCGGGATCGGCGCCGCCGTCCTGCTGCCGCTGGCCGCCGCCCGGGGTGAGCTGCGCCCCGCCCTGCGCCACTGGCCGGCGGTCGTCGCCTTCGCCGCCGCCGAGATCGCCGTTCCGTTCCTGTTCCTCCCCTCGGCCGAGCGGACCCTGCCGAGCTCGGTGACGGGGCTGCTCGTGGCGGCCGTCCCGCTGGCCGGCATCCCGATCGCCTGGGTCTTCCGGCGCCCCCAGCACCTCGGGGCCTCGGGGGTGGCCGGGGTGCTGGTGGGGCTGGCCGGCGTCGCTGCCCTGGTCGGCTTCGACCTGCCGAGGGCCGAGCTGTCCAGCGCCGCCCTCCTGGCGTTCGTGGTGGTCGGCTACGCCCTCGGCCCGGCGATCGTGGGGCGTTTCCTCGCCGGCGTGCCGAGCCTGGGCGTGATCGTCTGCGCCCTCACCCTCACCACCGCCGGCTACGCCCCGGCCGGGATCCTGCAGTGGCCCGCCCGGCTGGGGGCGGCGCCGCTGGTCGCCGTGGTCGTGCTCGGCGTGGCCTGCACCGGAGCGGCGTTCCTCGTGATGTTCGCCCTGATCGCGGAGGTCGGTCCGGTCCGCGAGACCCTCGTCACCTACCTCAACCCGGCCGTCGCCGTGGCGCTCGGCGTGGGGTTCCTCGGGGAGGTCTTCACCTGGGCCACCGGGGTGGGCTTCTGCCTCATCCTCGGCGGCTCGTGGCTGGTGCTGCGCCGCCCGGCACCGGCGGTGAGCGGGCCAACCCTCACCCTCGAGTCGAGGTCGAGCTAGCGGGGGGGGCGGTCAGGTCCCGTCCGGCGAGGCGCTGACCTGGTCGAAGAAGGCCACCACGAGAGGGGCCAGCGGCAGCGGCGCGTCGTGGGCCTGGGGCCAGGCGTGCCCGCGGCCGCGGTAGGCCACGAGCCGGACCACCTCGCGGCGCGACGGGCCCTGCCACGTGGTCAGGCGCACCCGACCGCCGGCGGAGGTCGTGACGGTGGCCACGGGGCCGGTGCGGTCCCGGCGGCGGAGGAGGTCGGCGGCACCCACGACCGAGGGCGCCAGCGCACCGTTCTGCACATGCGGCGGCCCGGACCACGGGGTGCGGGGGTCGGCCGTGCCCCCGGCGATCAGGACCGGCACCGGCGGGCCGTGCTCCACCGGCACCAGCGGGGTGGCGGCGTAGACGGCCACGCCGGCGAACGCCCCCGGGTCGACCGACAGCATCCGCAGGGCCATCTTCCCGCCGTTGCTGTAGCCGACGAGGAACACCCGCCGCGCGTCGACGCCGAGATGGTCGACGGCGTCGGCGACCACCGCCTCGATGAACGCCACGTCGTCGCTGTGGGTCGCCCCGGCGCCCCCGCAGCAGCCCTGGCCGGCGTTCCAGCTCTGCGCGAAGCCGGCGGGGTAGACGAGGACCGCCCGGCCCTCGCCCGCCAGGTACGACAACCCGGTGCGCCGTTCCTCGAAGGCCGGGGTGGCGTCGGAGCCGTGCAGCACGATGTAGAGGGGGAGGCCGACGGCGTCGTGGCGCGGGGCCACGACCAGCTCGTGGCGGCGGCGACCGCCCACCACGATGGTCCGGGTCCAGGCGCGCGCGCCGGTCGGGACGGCCGGCCGGACGGGGAGGAGCATGGCGGCGACCATCCCGGCGGTGGCCGCGGTGACGGCGAGGGGCAGGCCCAGCCGGCGCCGGCCGAGCCGTTCCGCCGCGCCACGCCATCCGCCCGGCCGGGGCGGATCGGACAGCGGCGGGACCCCGGCGGGGCGCGGGACGGTCCGGGTGGACATGGCGACCGTCGGTCAGGCTACGGGTGGCCGCCTCAGCGCGAACATCGCCCCGGCCCTTGACGCTTTCACCGGCAAAACCTAGCGTTTGGTTGGGGGAAAAGATGGCAACGACGTTGACCAAGCCGGAGCGCGAAGCACTGAAAGCGGTGTGGAGGATCAGTCGCGCTCCAGGAGGGGACGGATCGGCCCGGACGGGGGACCTCGCCGGGTCTCTGCGCGTCTCGCCCGGCACGGTCACCGCCACGGTGAAGCGCCTCGCCGAGCGCGGCCTGCTGACCCACACGCCCTACCACGGCGTCGAGCTCAGCCGGGAGGGTGAGCGCCTGGCGATGCAGGTGATCCGCCGCCACCGGATCGTGGAGCGCTTCCTCGCGGACATGCTCGGCTACAGCTGGGCCGAAGCCGACGCCCTGGCGCCGGCATTCGAGCACCAGCTGCCCCAGGAGGTCGAAGAGCGGCTGTTCGTCGCCCTGGACCGGCCGACGAGCTGCCCGCACGGCTTCCCGATCCCGGGCGAGGGGAGCGACACGCTGCCCCAACTGGCCGTCCTCTACGACCTCACGCCGGGGGAGCGGGCGGTGGTGGCGCTGCCCGGCTCGACGGCGCCGGAGCTGGCCCGCTTCCTCGACGGCCTGGGCGTGCGGCCCGGCGTCGAGGTGGTCGTCCGGGAGAAGCAGCCGTTCGACGGTCCCGTCGTCGTCGCCGTCGAGGGGGAGGACCGCACCCTCGGCGCCGGCGTCGCGCGCCAGATCTTCGTCCGTCACCTGACCGCCGCCGTGGAGGGACCGGCAGGGCTGTCGGCCCCGCCGGTGACGGCCACGCCGCCGAGCGCCGGGACGCCCCCGGCCCCCGACGGCGGGCCCGTCGACGGCGACGCACCGATCAGCCGGGGGAGGCTCCCTCGGGGGAGAAGGGAGAAGCAGAGCAGATGAGACCGCTTGCCGATGGGGGCTACCAGGCCTTCACGCTGCACGGTGCGGAATGGGGGTGGTTGATCTTCGCCGCAGTCTGCGCGCTCATCGCCATCGCCACCGGGTTCGCGCTCATGCGGGGGATGCTGGCGTCCGACCAGGGCACCCCGAGCATGATCGAGATCGCCAAGGCCGTGCAGGAGGGCGCCAGCGCCTACCTGCGGCGGCAGTTCAAGACGATCGGGATCATCGTCATCCCGCTCGCCGTCCTCGTGTTCGTGACCTCCACGCGGGTCACCAACCTCGCCACCGGCCAGGTGGTACTGGGCTTCCTGCCCTCCGCCATCTACCGGACGCTCGCCTTCCTCGCCGGTGCGACCCTCTCCGGCACGGCCGGCTTCATCGGGATGAGCACCGCCGTGCGGGGCAACGTGCGCACCGCGGCGGCCGCCCGCGACGGCTCGCTGAAGGACGCCCTGCGGGTGGCGTTCCGCACCGGGGGCATCACCGGCCTGTTCGTGGTCGGCTTCGGGCTGCTCGGGGCGACCGTGATCGTCATGCTGGCCCAGAACACCGCGACGGCCATCCTGGTGGGATTCGGCTTCGGCTGCTCGCTGATCGCGCTGTTCATGCGCGTCGGCGGTGGCATCTTCACCAAGGCCGCCGACGTCGGCGCCGACCTGGTCGGCAAGGTCGAGGCCGGCATCCCCGAGGACGACCCCCGCAACGCTGCGACCATCGCCGACAACGTGGGCGACAACGTCGGCGACTGCGCCGGCATGGCCGCCGACCTGTTCGAGTCCTACGCCGTGATCCTGGTGGCCAGCCTGCTGCTCGGCAACGGCGCCTTCCGCAGCCTCGGCCTCAACCCGGCGCTCGGGGTCACCTTCCCGCTCTCGGTCCCCGCCATCGGGATCCTGGCGTCGATCATCGGCGTGCTCGCCGTGCGCGCCAGCGACCGGGACCGCACGGCCATGGCCCCGATCAACCGGGGCTTCCTGCTGGCCGCCGTCCTCACGATCATCGGCACCTTCTTCGTCGCCCAGTTCTACGTGCACAACCTCAAGGTGTTCTGGGCGGTCCTGACCGGCGTCGTGCTCGGCCAGGTGGCGAGCCGCATCACCGAGTACTACACCTCCACCGAGACCTCCCCGGTCCGGGAGATCGCCGAGTCGGCCCGCACCGGCCCGGCCACGACCGTGCTCTCCGGCATCAGCAGCGGCCTCGAGTCGTCGGTGCCGGCGATCCTCGCCATCGTCCTCGCCATCGTGGTGGCGATCGCCCTCGGCGGGGGCCGCATCGAGTTCTCGCTCTACCTCGTGGCGCTGACCGGGCTCGGCTTGCTGTCGACGACCGGCATGGTGGTCTCCGAGGACACCTTCGGCCCGGTGTCGGACAATGCCGCCGGCATCGCCGAGATGACCGGCGAGTTCTCCGGGGAGCCGGAACGGATCATGGTGAGCCTCGACGCCGTCGGCAACACCACCAAAGCGATCACCAAGGGCTTCGCCATCGGTTCGGCCGTCCTGGCGGCCGTCGCCATCTTCTCGGCCTACGTCCAGACGATCGCCCAGCAACTCGGGCTCCCCGTGAGCGGCAACGCCCTCTACGAGAGCGCGAGTCAGACGATCGTCAACGTCGCCAACCCGAAGATCTTCATCGGCCTGCTCATCGGCGGGTCGATCGCCTTCCTGTTCAGCTCGCTCGCCATCCGGGCCGTGGGCCGCTCGGCGGGCACCGTGGTCAACGAGGTGCGCCGGCAGTTCCGGGAGCACCCCGGGATCATGGACGGCAGCGAGCGCCCCGAGTACGGGCGGGTGATCGACATCTGCACGGCCGCCTCGCTCCGGGAGCTGGCGACGCCGGCCCTGCTCGCCATCCTCTCGCCGGTGGTGGTCGGCTTCGCCATCGGCAGCCTGGCACTCGGCGCCTTCCTGGCCGGCACCATCCTCACCGGCCAGCTGATGGCCAACTTCCTGTCCAACTCCGGCGGCGCCTGGGACAACGCCAAGAAGTACATCGAGGACGGCCACGAGGGCGGCAAGGGCTCCGAGCCGCACAAGGCGGCGGTCATCGGCGACACGGTGGGCGACCCCTTCAAGGACACCGCCGGCCCGGCGCTCAACCCGCTGATCAAGGTGATGAACCTCGTCAGCCTCCTGGTGCTGCCGGCGGTCATCTCGCTGCGCAACGACACCGCCGCCCGCACCGCCATCGCCGTGGTCGCCGGAGCGGTGATCCTCGCCGGGGTGGCGTTCTCGAAGCGGCGGACCCAGGGTCTGGACGTCGTCCCCCCGCCGGCGGAGGGCGAGGGCCCGGGTGAGGCGGCCGTCGCCGCCGTGGGCGCGGGGGCTGCCCACGGGACCGCGGCGGGCGGCGTCACCGCCGTCGAGCCCGCCCCGGCCGGCTACGGGGAGCCGCTCGGCGCCCACCGGGAGGTGCTCGTCGCCGCCATCGAGACCTACGCCCGCTCCGAGTCGGGCGAGCTGGTCGAGCAGCTGTTGGAGGTGAAGGCCCGGCTGGTCGACGACGACGCCGGCTCCGGCGCCGGCTAGCCGCCATTCCCCGGCGGGGCGGGGCCGCCCGCCCTGCCCCCTCTGGGGCCCCTTCGGCGAACTGTGAGGACGTGGGTACCGAAATTCGGGCCGTGCGTCCTCACAGTTCGCGATCGGGCTGTCCCTGCCGGATGGGAACATCACGAGATGGCAGGAAAGAACGAGCTGGAGCGGCGGGTGCAGGTCCACCTGGCCCGTCACCACGGCGTGATCTCCCTCGACCAGGCGGTCGATCTCGGTCTGAGCGCCCGACAGGTCCGGCGACGGGTGGCGTCGGGGGTGTGGGTCCCGCTCCAGCGCCGGGTCTACACCCCGGCCGGCGCCGAGCCGTCGTGGGCGACGCGGCTGGCCGCCGCCCTGTGCGCCGCCGGACCGGAGGCGGTGGCGTCGCACGCGTCGGCCGCCGCGCTCTGGGACCTCGGTCCCGCCCCGCCCCGCCCGCAGGTCACCGTGCCCTACCCGCTCGATCCTCGCCTGCGCGAGGCCGAGGTCCACCGCCGGCGCGGCCCGGCCCGGCGGACCGCCAGGCGCCGGCGGTTGCCGGTCACGGACCCGGTCCAGACCGTCATCGACCTGGCCGCCGCCGCGGCCGTGGCCGCCCGGGCGGGGACCGAGGCGCGAGCCGGAGCCGGTGGGGGCACCCCGCCGGCGGCGGCCTCCCTCGACGCCCTGGATCACCTCGTCGACCTGGTGCTCGCCCGCCGCCTGGTGGGGGCGACGGAGCTGATCAGGGGCGTCGAGCGGGCGCGGCGGCGGGGGAGGGCCGGCCCGAGCGCGCTGCGCCCCCTGCTCGCCCGACGGGGCCTCACCGACGCACCCCACCCGTCGGTCCTGGAGAGCCGCACCCGCCGGCTCCTCGTCGAATGGGGCTACCCGCCGCTGGCGGCGGAGGTGCCCGTCGTCGGCGGTCGCTACCGGATCGACTTCCTGCTGGCGCCCACCGTCGCCCTGGAGGTCGACGGGTTCGCCTACCACGCCAGCCCGCGGGCCCGGTCCGCCGACCTGGGCCGCCGCAACCGGATCCGCGCCGAGGGCATCCACCTGATCGAGAGCGACTGGATCACGGTGTGCCACCAGCCGGGCCGCCTGCGCGACGAGCTCGACGCCGCCTTCGACCTTCTCCGCCTGCCACGCCCGCAGCGGGGCCCGGTCACGCCCCCGCAGGGAGGGGCCACCGGTACAACGGGCGCGCACCGGACAATGGTCCCCGATCCGCCGCAGGCAGGGCGGTCCCCGAGTTGACACGGACCGGCTCCGGTCCGATCGTGGAGCCGGACCGCCGACGGGGCCGCCCCGGTCGCCGGCCGCCCGTCCCCCCGACCCGATCCGCCCCCGCGCCGCCCGTCCCCCGACCGACCCCCCCAGCGCTCCTAGGCTCCCAGCGATCGCCATGCCCAAACCCCTCGTCATCGTCGAGTCCCCGGCCAAGGCCCGGACCATCGCGGGCTTCCTCGGGCCCGACTACGTGGTCGAGAGCTCCATCGGCCACATCCGGGACCTCCCGCGCAACGCCGCCGACGTCCCCCCGGCCTACAAGGGCGAGTCGTGGGCCCGCCTGGGCGTGGACGTCGACAACGACTTCAAGCCGCTCTACGTGGTGAGCCCCGAGAAGCGGGAGCAGGTCCGCAAATTGAAGGCGCTGCTGAAGGACGCCAGCGAGCTGTACCTCGCCACCGACGAGGACCGCGAGGGGGAGTCGATCGCCTGGCACCTGCTGGAGGTGCTCGCCCCCCGGGTGCCGGTCCGGCGGATGGTCTTCCACGAGATCACCCGCCAGGCGATCGAGCGGGCCGTCGCCGAGAGCCGCGACCTCGACCGCCGGCTGGTCGACGCCCAGGAGACCCGGCGGATCCTCGACCGGCTCTACGGCTACGAGGTGTCGCCGGTCCTCTGGAAGAAGGTGATGCGCAACCTGTCCGCCGGGCGGGTGCAGTCCCCGGCGACCCGGCTGCTCGTCGAGCGGGAACGGGCCCGGATGCGCTTCCGGGCGGCCGAGTACTGGGACCTGCGCGGCACCTTCGCGGTGTCGGGGACCGGGCTCGCCGAGGAGCGGCGCGGCGAGTTCGCCGCCACGCTCGTCTCCGTCGACGGACGGCGCCTCGCGACGGGGAGGGATTTCACCGAGGACGGCAGCTTGGCGCGCGACGACGTCGCCCGCCTCGACGAGGCCGCCGCCCGCGCCCTCGCCACCCGCCTCGAGGGACGGGACTTCGCGGTGCGCTCCGTCGAGGAGAAGCCGTGGCGGAGGTCGCCGGCGCCACCGTTCATGACCTCTACGCTGCAGCAGGAGGCGGGGCGCAAGCTGCGGTTCTCCTCGGCGCGCACGATGCGCGTGGCCCAGGACCTCTACGAGGCCGGCTACATCACCTACATGCGCACCGACTCCACGACGCTGTCGGGCCAGGCGCTCGACGCCGCCCGGGCGCAGGCCCGCGCCCTGTACGGCGACCGCTACGTGCCCGCCCAGCCCCGCCGCTACGACAAGAAGGTCAAAAACGCCCAGGAGGCGCACGAGGCCATCCGCCCGGCGGGGGAGACGTTCCGGACACCGGAGGAGACCGGCCTCGGCGGCGACCTGCGCCGCCTCTACGAGCTGGTGTGGATGCGCACCGTCGCCTCGCAGATGACCGACGCCGAGGGGCGCAGCGTGCAGGTGCGCCTCGGGGCGACGACCGCCGCCGGGGAGGACGCCGAGTTCGCCACCAGCGGGCGGGTGATCACCTTCCCCGGCTTCCTGCGGGCCTACGTCGAGGGCTCCGACGATCCCGACGCCGAGCTCGGCGACCGCGAGGTGCGCCTGCCGGCGCTGGCCACCGGCGACGGGCTGGACACGCTCGGCCTCGACGCCGAGGGGCACAGCACCTCGCCCCCGGCCCGCTACACCGAGGCGTCCCTGGTCAAGGCGCTCGAGGAGCTCGGCGTCGGCCGTCCGTCGACCTACGCCTCGATCCTGCAGACGATCCAGGACCGGGGCTACGCCTGGAAGAAGGGCACCGCCCTGGTGCCGTCGTGGACGAGCTTCGCCGTCATCACCCTGCTCGAGCAGTACTTCGGCCAGCTGGTCGACTACGGCTTCACCGCCGCCATGGAGGAGGACCTCGACGAGATCGCCCGGGGGTCCGAGGAGTCGGTGCCGTGGCTGACCCGGTTCTACTTCGGCACCGTCGAGGGCGGCCTCGCCGCCGGCGGGGACGGAACGGCGCCGACCGACGGGGTCCGGCTGCTGCCGACCAACGGGGCCGGCGGCGCCGACGGGCTCGGCCTCAAGCGGCTCGTCTCCGAGCAGCTCACCGACATCGACGCCCGGGAGATCAACTCGATCCCCCTCGGCGAGTCCGCCGACGGTGAGGCGATCGTGCTGCGCGTCGGGCGGTACGGGCCCTACATCCAGAAGGGCGACGACCGGGCGTCGGTGCCCGAGGACCTCGCCCCCGACGAGCTCACCCCCGGGCGGGCCGAGGAGCTGCTGGCGCAGGGCTCGAGTGAGCGGGTCGTCGGGGAGGATCCCGACTCCGGGTTGCCCATCCTCGTCAAGGCCGGCCGCTACGGGCCGTACGTGCAGGTCGGCGAGGCCGACGAGGTGGAGGGCAAGCCCCGCACGGCGTCCCTGCTGTCCGGCATGGACCCCCGAACCCTCACCCTCGACGAAGCGTTGAGGGTTCTCACGCTGCCGCGGACCGTCGGCGTCGACCCCGGGACCGGGGAGGACATCGTGGCGACCAACGGCCGCTACGGCCCCTACCTCAAGAAGGGCAGCGACTCGCGGTCGCTCGACAGCGAGCAGGCCCTGTTCGACATCACCCTCGAGCAGGCGCTGGCCGTGTTCGCCCAGCCGAAGCTGCGCCGGGGGCAGCGGGCCACCGCCCCCCTCCGCGATCTCGGTCCCGACCCGGCGACCGGAGGGCCGATCCTGCTGAAGGAGGGCCGCTTCGGCCCCTACGTCACCGACGGTGAGACCAACGCCTCACTCCGCAAGGGCGACACCGTCGAGGGCCTCACCCCCGAGCGGGCGGCGGAGCTGCTGGCGGACCGGCGGGCGGCGGGCCCGACGAAGAAGAAAGCGGCCGCCAAGAAGACGACCGCCAAGAAGGCCACGGCGGAGAAGGCCACGGGGAAAGCCGCTGCCGGCACCGCCGCCAAGGCCGGTGCAGCGAAGAAGGCGGCGGGTGCCACCAAGGCGGCGGCGCGCTCGGCGGCCAAGAAGCAGGCATGAGCGCAGCGGCGGCGTCACCGGGCGCCGCCGGTGGGCGCTTCATCGTGCTGGAGGGGGGAGAGGCGAGCGGCAAGTCGACCCAGGCCGCCCGCCTCGCCGAGCGGCTCGGGGCGCTGCTCACCCGTGAGCCGGGCGGCACCCCCGTCGGCGAGCGGATCCGCAACCTCCTGCTCGACCCGGTCCCGGCGGCGCCGGGCGGGGCCGGTGGCCTCGCTCCGCGCACCGAGGCGCTCCTGTTGCTGGCGGCGCGCGCCGAGCACGTTGCCGCCGTCATCCGGCCGGCGCTCGAAGCCGGCCGGGACGTGGTCTGCGACCGCTTCGCCGGTTCGACCCTCGCCTACCAGGGGTGGGGGCGGGGTCTCCCCGTCGCCGAGCTGCGGTCCCTGTCGGGCTGGGCGGCGGCCGGCTGCGAGCCGGACCTGGTGGTGTTGCTGCAGGTCCCCCCGGCGGTCGGCGCGGCGCGCCTCGCCGCCCGGGGCCGCGCCGCCGACCGGATGGAGGGGGCGGGGGCGTCGTTCTTCGAGCGGGTCGAGGAGGGCTTCGCCGCCCTGGCGGCCGCCGATCCCGACCGCTGGGTGGTCGTCGACGGTGACGGGACCGTCGACGCCGTGGCCGAGCGGGTGGCCGCCGCCGTGGCGGGGCGCCTGGCGGCGCGGACCCCGGGGGTCACTTGAGGGCCAGGGCGTTGGCGGGGGAGCCGATCCCGCCGGGGGCGTGCAGCGGGGCGCTGGTCACGAAGCAGTCGTAGACGCCATCGGCGGCGCAGTCGGCGGCGAGGGCGTCGAGGTCCCACAACTCGCCCAGCGCGAAGCCGAGGGCGCCGATCAGGACCCGGTGGAGGAAGCCCCACGGCGCGGCGTCGTCGCCGAAGTCGGGCGGCCACACCTCCACGGCGTAGGTGTCGGCGGCGACGGCCGCCGCGCCGCTGTCCCACAGGTACCGGGCCATCGCCTCGGTGTGCTGCACCCCCGGGGCTCGCAGCGGGGAGCGGGCCCCGGACCGCTCCCGGTGCCCGAGGCCGGTATACCAGCCGAGGAAGCCGGTGCGCAGCAGGATCACGCAGCCCTCGGAGTACTCGACCCCCTCGGCGCGGCGGACCTCCTCCAGCTGCTCGACGGTGTAGGCGCTGGCGTCCTCGGGGGCGACGCCGAGGTGGCGTGGCAGGTCGAGCAGGACCCCCCGGCCGGCGATCCCCCGGCGAGCCCAGTGGTCGATGGTGTTGCGCCGGCCGGAGAGGATGTCGTCGTCGGTGGCGCCGTTGTAGAACTGCCCCGGCCGGTAGGCGATGTGGGCCAGCGAGTCCCACTGGCTCCCCGCCTGGGGATAGAGGTTGTCCCAGACGTCGTCGGTGGCGAGCAGCCCCGGGCCCGGTTCGTGCAGCACGCGGTGGCGGGGGACGCCGCGTGCGCTGGTGAGCGGGGGGTCGACCGCCCCCAGGGCGGCGTCGAGGGCGAAGACCGCCCCCCGCCGGACCAGGCGGGCGGCGGCCGCCACCCGCTCCGGGGTCTGCAGGTGCAGCCGGCCGACGGACTCGTCGGAGCCCCACAGCCCCCAGGCGGTGCGGCCCCCGCTCCCGGCGGCGGGGAGCCGGTCGTAGGGCGGGACGGGGCCGTTGCGGGGGCTTCCGGGCATTCTCGGGTCGGTGGACGGGGTCAGCGTCGGACGGCGGCGGCTTCCTCCACCGTCAGCTCGGCCGCCGGGTCCGCCTCGAGGCGCTCGTCGGGGATGAGGTCGCCGCTCTTGACCGACCGGCCGTAGGTCCCCGCCTCGAGCCGGGCCTCGGCCCGGCTGATGGCCGCCAGGCGGCTGCGCAACCCGGTGGCCACCGTCTCGTCAGCCTCCTCGGCGGTGAGCGGCTGGGCCCCGTCGTCCCGGTCGGCGTGCTCGTCGCCGGCCTCCCGGACGACGTCGCGTCGGCCTACCTCGGCGAGGAGGCGCTCGAGGTGCGCTCGCTCGTCCGCCAACAACTGTCGGGCACGTTGCTGTTCCACCGGCTTCCTCCCGAGGACCCGAGGACGATGGGCTTGGCCGCAGTATGCCCCGCCGGGGCCGCTCGGCGCCTGCATCGCCCCCGCCGGCCGGCCCGCCCCGCCCCGCCGCACCGCCCCCGCCCGACCCGACCCGACCCGACCCGGGGCGGGCGTAACCTCCTGCCGTGCACCGCGTCGGCGCCCCCGCCCCCGCCCCCGCCCCTGCCCTCCGCCCGGTGGCGGGCGGGCGATGAGGGCGGCCCCGGCCGCCGTCCCC
>DASSZM010000211.1:0-10279 GCA_035702855.1 Acidimicrobiales bacterium
AGTAGCCCCAGACGTAGTGCAGCCACAGGATGTGGGCCAGCAGGTAGGTGTACAGGCCCAGGCCGAGCAGGACCGTGATGGCGGTGCTCAGCCCGAACGCCCGGATCCGCAGCAGCTGGGGGTCGAGGATCGGCGCGGGATGGTGCCGGGAGCTGACCACGGCGACGACGGCGGCCACGACCGCCACGATCAGGCACGTCACCACGCCCGCGCTCGCCCAGCCCCACGTCGGTCCCTGCACGATGGCGAAGGTGAGCGCTGCGAGGCCGGCCGACAGGCAGAGGGCGCCGCGGATGTCGGGCAGGCGGCGACGGCCCGGTGCCCGGCTCTCGAGCACCGAGCGGCGGGTCAGGAGCCACGGCAGCACGCCGAGGGGCACGTTGACGAGGAAGACGAGCCGCCAGTCGGCCCGACACTACGCCACGCTCGGCGCGAACACCCCCTCCCGCCGGTCGCCCCGGGTGCGGTTCCACCGGTCCGGCCCGGTCCGTCCCGGTGGGTGCCGGCCGCTACCCTCCCACCGATGACGCCAGCGCCCGCCGGGGACCGGCGCGGGCGCCGCCCGCCCGCCTGATGGCCCTCGCCACGGTCGTCGCGCTGGTCGCCGCCGCCACCTACGCGCTGGCGACGGCCCTCCTCCACCGCTCCGCCCAGCTCGTCGGCGCCGCCGCCCGGGCCGGCAGCGGGGTCGGCCGCTTCGTCAGCAGCAACGTCCGCCACCCGGTGTGGATCCTCGGCATGGTCACCGAGGGGGTCGGCTTCGCCCTGCACGCCCTCGCCCTCCACGCCGGTCCCATCACGCTCGTGCAGCCGCTGCTGGTCAGCGGCCTCGTGTTCGCCCTGCCGATCCGCCAGCTGCTCGACCGGCGCCGCCCCGAGATGGCCGAGCTGGCCTGGGCGGCGGTGCTGGCCGTCGGGCTGGTCGTGTTCCTCCTGGCCGCCACCCCGAGCGAGGGGCCGTCCAACGCCCCCGACCGGATCCCGACGATCCTGGCGACGATCCTCGTGGCCGCCGGCATGCTCGGCTCCGGCGTCCTCGGCCTGCGCTGGAGCGGGCGGCGGGCGGCCGCCGTGCTGGGCTTCGGCGCCGGGCTCGGCTTCGCCGCCGTGGCCGGCCTCCTGAAGGCGGTGACCGACGAGGCGTCCCACCACGGGCTCGCCCTGTTCGCCAACTGGCCGGTCTACGCCCTGGTGCCGGCGGGCTTCGGGGGCCTCCTGCTCAACCAGCTGGCGTTCCGGGTCGCCCCGCTGCGCCACAGCCTGCCGACGATGTCGACGGTGGACCCCCTCGTCAGCCTCCTCATCGGCGCCGCCGTCTTCGACGAGCCGTTCCGCCACTCGGCGCCCGCCGTCGCCGGCGAGGTGCTCGGCTTGGTGCTGATCGTCGCACCCATCATCGCCCTGACCCGCCGGGAGCCGGACCCGGGCTACGCGACCCAGCGCTGAAGGGCGCCGCCGGGCCCGTCACCTCCCCGGCGCGGGTCACCCGCCGAGCGCGGGTCACCCCCCCGGCGCGGGTCACCCCCCGGCGCGGTCACCCGCCGAGCGCGGGTCACCCGCCGAGCGGGTCGACCGTCGGCGACTGGTTGGTCCAGTACTGGGACAGGTAGACGTCGCTGCCGCTGCCGAGCCCGTCGAGGGGGGCCGTCGTGGCGTACGACCGCTGGGCGCTCTCGAGCACGAAGCCGGTCGAGGCGTCGACGTACACGGCGAGGGTCTGCTCGAGGGCGGTGTCGCGGTAGCTGATCTCGATGGCGGGCCGGCCCCGTGCGTCGGTGGCGTGGGGGTCGACCCGGACACCGGGCGCCTCGGCGATGACGGTGACGAGCGCGGCCCGCAGCGCCGGCTGCACGAGGGGGTTCCAGAGGGTGTCGAGCGCCTGGGTGACCGCCAGGTCCTCGGGCGTCGGCGGCGGCCCCACGACCGACGGGCCGGCGGCGCGGGCCTGGGCGATCAGGGCGGCGCGCAGGGCCCGCGGGTCGGTCGGGTCCTGGGCCTGGAGCTGCTTCTCGCTCGGCGAGAAGCCCGGGGCCATGGGGAGGCTGGCCGGCACGCCGTCCCCCTGCTGGTAGGTCCAGGTGTTGCCGTTGTGGCTGTCGATCACCGAGGCCTTCAGGTACCGCACCCTGCCCTCGGTCTGCACCTCGATCTGCACGACGTAGCGGCCCTGCGGCGCCGCCTGCACCCGGGTGGCGGCGGCCAGGCGGAGCAGCAGGTGGCGGCCGGCGGGCTCGGAGGTGGACGTGACACCCGTGGCGACGGGGACCTGCAGCGGGTGGACCTCGGGGGCGGTGGTGCCCCCGAGGCCGAAGACCACGGCGAGGGCGGCGGCGGCGCCGACGGCCACCGCCGCGGCGGTGTGCGGCCAGGACCGGCCACGGCCGCCCTGAGCAGCCCGGCCACTCCCGCCACGGCGGAGGTGCGCCGGCCCCCGGCGCTGGTCGGGGGCGGCCGGCGTCAGGCGGGTCACCTTGGCCCCCGGCCGGGCGTGGGGGGCGGGGGCCTGCAGGTCGGCCGTCGCCCGCTGCAGCAGGGAGCGGAGGAGGTCTTCGTCGCTGGTCATGGGATCGCCTTTCGGGCGGGCCGGCACCGGCAGGTCATCCGGCCGCCTCCTCGCTGGAGAATAGGGCGGTGAGGGCGGGTTGGTGACGGAGGCGGCCGACGGCGCGCGACGCCGTGCTCTTCACGGTGCCGACGGGCACGGCGAGCAGCTCGGCGACCTCCGCCTCGCTGCGGTCCTCGAGGTAGCGGAGGGCCACGACGAGGCGCTGGGCGTCGCTCAGGTCGCCGAGGGACGCCAGGAGGAGGGGACGCAGCTCCGCCGCCTCCAGCGGGTCCCCGGAGGCGACGTCGGGCGGCTCACCGGCGTCGGTCGACGGCACCTCGGTCAGCCGGGCCCGCCGGGAGCGGTGCCGGTCCACGGCGAGGTTGTGCATCACCCGCCGGGCCCAGGCCGTCGGGTTGTCCAGCGTGCCCCAGTGACGGGCCAGGCGGTCGAGGGTCTCCTGGTAGAGGTCCTCCCCGGCCCGCACGTCCGAGCTGAGCACGACGGCCAGCCGGAACAGGGCGTTGCCGGACTCCGCGAGGTACTCCTCGAAGCCGGGCAGGCCCTCGTCGCGGCGGCGCCGCCGGCCCCGGGCCGTGGGCGACGGGACGCTCACGGCCGCACCGGGCGGGAAGCGGGAGCGGTGACCATCGCCTTCCAAGACGGACGGCGGCCGGCCCGGGTTCCACCCAGATGCGACCGCCGACGCGCAACGGCTGGCCGCAGGTGCGGCCAGCCGGGGCGTCGAGCGGGTGGGAGAAGCGGGCTCAGAGTCCGGGCTCGTCCTCCGGGGCGATGCCCTCGCCCGGCCCCTGCCGGACGGCAGGGGGGGCCTCCTTCGGCGCCCCGAACCCGTTGCCGTTGCCGCCGTGGCCGTTGGGCACGGCGTGGGCGGCACCGGTGAGGTCGCCGGCGGCGTGCTCGGCGTGGGCACCGTGGGGCCCGTCGCCGAGGGTGTGGTAGGCGCCGTCGCCGCCGCGGATGATGATCCCGCCGACCGGCTTCTTGATCACCATCGTCCCGGTCCGCTGCAGCTGGACGCAGGCCCGGTAGGTGATCAACCCGATGACGATCGGGAGCACGAAGACCAGGATCTGCAGGGCGACGATGATCCGCTCGTAGCTGATGTGCCAGTCGTTGCCGACCACGTCCGAGGCGCTGGCCAGGGTGCACACCGAGAAGAAGGTCAGGGCGGCGGCGCCCACCGCGGTGCGGAACGGCTTGTCCCGTGGGCGGTCCAGCAGGTTGTGGGCGACGTGGTCCTTGTAGATCCAGGCGTCGATGAGCGGCCAGGAGTACATGACCCCGAAGAGGATGCCGGGGAAGAGGATGCCGGGGAAGAAGGGGTTGGCGATCTCGTAGCCCCACGACCGGAACTCCCAGTGCGGCCACAGCCGCAGGGAGCCGTCGAGCCAGCCGACGTACCAGTCCGGCTGGGAGGCGGCCGAGTCGTTGTAGGGCTGGTAGGGCCCGTACAGCCAGATCGGGTTGATCTGGATGAGGCCGCCGAGGGCGCACAGCACCGCGGTGGTGAGGAACATCAGCGCCCCGCCCTTGAGCATGTACTGGGGGAAGAAGCGGCTGCCGCGGATGTTGGTCTCGGTCTTGCCCGGCCCCGGGAAGTCGGTGTGCTTCTGGCGCCAGAGGATCGCCAGGTGGGCGGAGAGCAGCCCGACGAGGAGGGCCGGGAAGAGGAACTCGTGCAGGACGAACAGCCTCGGGATGAGGGAGGTTCCGGGGAACGGGCCACCCCACAACAAGAAGGCCAGCTTGGTGCCGACGAGCGGAACCGACTCGACGATCGAGTACACGACCCGGAGCCCGGTGCCCGACAGCAGGTCGTCGGGGAGGGAGTAGCCGCTGAAGCCCTCGAGCATGACGCTCATGAGCAGCGTCAGGCCGATCGTCCAGTTGATCTCACGGGGCTTGCGGAAGGCGCCGGTGAAGAACACCCGGCACATGTGGAAGGCGATCGCCGCCATGAAGACGACCGCCGCCCAGTGGTGGACCTGGCGCATGACCAGGCCGGCGCGGACGTGGAAGGAGATGTTGATGACCGAGGCGTACGCCTCCGACATCTTCTGGCCGTCGAGGGGGGCGTAGGAGCCGTGGTAGGTGATGATCTGCGACGACGGCACGTAGAACAGCGCCAGGTAGATGCCGGTGATGATCAGCACCACGAAGCAGTACATGGCGATCTCGCCGACCATGAACGACCAGTGGTCGGGGAAGATCTTGTCCATCGCCTGCCGCAGGAACGGCGAGGACCCGAAGCGGTCGTCGATGTAGTCCGCCCCGCCCTTGACGAGCTTCTGCCGCTTCTCGGCGGCAAGGCGCTCCTGGGTCGTGCTCATGAGTACCTCACGGCGGCGCCGGTGTTGGGGTTGACGCGGATCGGGCGGTTCCAGTAGCCGGGACCGACCGGCTCGTTGAAGTCGCTGCGGGCCACGATGTAGCCGGCGCTGTCGACCCCGAGGGGCAGCTGCGCCAGGTTGCGGGGGGCGGGGCCGAAGATCGGCTTGCAGTCCTCGAGCACGGCGAAGGTCGACTGGTGGCAGGGGCACACCAGCTTGTGGGCCGACCAGTCGTAGAGGCTGACCGGGCAACCGGCGTGGGTGCAGATCTTGGAGAAGCCGACGATGCAGTCGCCGCTGCCGACCGCCCCGATGTGCCAGTTCTCCCGGCCGGGCTGCACCTGGAACGGGGCGAAGGCGACGTTGATCAGCAGGACCGACGACTGGGCCATCGCCGGCGAGCCGAGGTCCTCGCCGGTGTCGGGGAACACGGTGAGCACCCCGTTGGCCTCGATGTCGCTCGGCTTGACCGGGGTGCCGTCCTCGCTGACCGCCCGGATGCCGCGCCGCCAGGCGGTGACCGCGAACTGCCCCTTGACCCGGGGCCCGAGCGAGGCGATGGGGAACAGCAGACCGATGCCGAACACGGTGAGCACGCCGCCGAGCATCTTGGCCAGGAACGGCCGGCGGGCCATCGGCTCCAGGCCCCGCCCGAGGGACTGGACCGCCAGGCGGCGGTCGGCCTCGTCGGAGACGTGGGTGAGCCCGCCTCGCGAGGCGATGACGTCGTGGCCCGGCAGCAGGTCCCGGGCCCACAGCACGAAGCCGACGCCGAGGCCGGCGAAGGCGGCGAACAGCAGGGCCCCCTCGATCTGGGCCTGCCCGCCGGCGACGTAGACCCAGGCGAGGCCGATGCCGCAGAGCATGGTGACGGTCCAGCAGGCGGCGATGCGCAGCTCGGCCCGTCGGGCGCCCTTGGGGTCGCCCTCGTAGCGCCAGTGCATGTCGTTCTGGCCGCGGGGGACGTCCTCGGGCCACGGCACGCCGTGCTCGATGCCGTAGTGGCGGGGGTCCTCGACGTACTCCTCGGTGCCGGGCAGGAGCGACTCGGGGACGTCGGCGTGGCCGACGCCCGGCCCCTCGGCGCCGGGGCGCACGCTGAAGGAGGTGGAGTGGTGCGAGTCGTCGGTGGTGGTCATCCGCGCGTTCCGATCATTCGGGCGACGAACAGGAGCAGGCCGAACCCGAGGAGGATGCCCACGAAGCCCTCGGCGACCGGCCCGAAGCCGCTGATGGGGAGCCCTCCACGGTTCTCCGGGCTGTGGAGGTACTGGACGTAGTGGACCACCGCGGAGAGCTGCTTCTCGTCGAGCTGGCCGGTGCCGAAGCGGGGCATGGGCTGGGGCCCGACGCGCATCGCCTCGGCCACGACCAGGGGCGGCGCCGACTTGAGGCTCGGCACGATCATCCCGTTGGCGAGGATGCCGCCGGCGCCGCCGATCTGGTGGCACTGGGCGCAGTTGAGGGCGTAGGTCTGCTGCCCGTAGGAGAGGGTGACGCAGTTGGGGTCGGCCGCCGCCGCCGTGGTGCTGGCCGAGCACAGCGGGAGGATGCTCGGGATCGCCGGCCCCGGGAAGGTGCTGTGGATGCGGGGCAGGTCGGCCACGTAGGAGACCAGCGCCTCGATCTCGTTGGTCGTGAACAGCGGTGTGTGCTGCATCGCCTGCTGGCCGGCGGCGTTGAGCGGCATCCGGCCGGTGATCAGGTAGAAGTCGGCGGCGGCGGCCCCGGCGTGGATCAGCGACGGCGCCCGGGTGCTGCCGACGCCTGCAGCGCCGTGGCAGCTCGAGCAGTGCTCGTCGAAGAGGTACTGACCTTCCTCCAGCACGCTCTTCTGCTGGGTCACGATCGGCTGCGTCGCCGACGAGGTGCCGGAGAAGCCGGCGAAGAAGCCGAAGGAGACCAACCCGATGGCGAGCACGGCGACCGGACCGGCGAGGAGCCGGCGGCGGCGCCCGAGCCGGGCCCGGGATGCGGCGATGAGGCGGGACATCAAAGCGGATGGAACCTCGGTGTCGGCGGGGTCAGTGCCCACGCAGGAGGAAGATCGACGCGTACAGGGCGATCCAGACGACGTCGACGAAGTGCCAGTAGTAGGAGAGGAACTCGATGGCCGGCAGCGTGTGGTGGCCGAACTTGCGGGAGTACTTCGAGCGCACGCCCATGATGATCATGCCGAGCAGGCCGCCGGCCACGTGGATGGCGTGGATGCCGGTGAGGACGTAGAAGCACGACGTCCACGAGTCCTGCCAGATCGGGAAGTTGCGCCCTGCGTAGTCGGAGAGCTGCATGCCGTCGAAGAGGCAGCCGAGGGCGAAGGTGAGCGCCAGCCAGCCGAGGAAGCCGGTCTTGTCCGCCTTGGTGGTGCGGTGCACGCCCATCTGCATCGTGAACGACGAGACCACCAGGATGATCGTCGCCATGCCCACGGTCACGGCGTCGATGTGGTCACCCTTCGTGGGCCACGACACGGAAGCGGCGCGCAGCGTGTAGAACGCTGCGAACAAGCCGCTGAAGAACATCAGCTCCGAGGCCAGCCAGACGATGACGCCCACGTTGAGGAACGCCGGTCGGTAGTCGGCAGGGTTGACGGGACGGACCGCCTGCGGGGGCAGGGCGGAGGTGTCACCAGGCGCGATCACTGTCACCGGGTCCATGTTCTACACGGTCGCCGCCCCACCATCCCAATCCGCGGGGGACACCGGGTGCCGGCGAGGCGGTACCGTTTGCGCAGTGCTCGCCCTGACCGGACCCGGCCTCCACCCAGTGCCGCTGGCCGCGCTGGCGGTGGGCGCGGCCTGGTACGCCAACCGCGTCGGCCGGGTGCGGTCCCGGGGCGGCGCGTGGCCGCTGCTGCGCACGGGGTTCTTCGCCGCCGCCCTGGTCACGGTGGGTGTGGGGTCGGTGGCGGCCCTGCCGGGGTTCACCGGCCGCGCCGTGCAGGACCTCCTGCTGTTCCTGGTGGCCCCGCCCCTGCTGGTGCTGTCGGGCCCGTTGACGCTGGGGCTCGAGGCGGGGGGGAAAGGCGCCGCCACTGCCCGCCGGGCGGTGACCGGGCGCGTCGCCCGCGTCGTGCTGCACCCCGTGAGCGCCTGGGTGCTCTACGGGACGGCGCTACTGGCCCTGTACTTCACCCCCGAGTACCGGGTCGGGGCCGCCCACCCGGCGGTGCGCCTGCTGATCGACCTGGAGCTGGTTGCCGTCGGGTGGCTGTTCGCCTACCCCCTGGCCGGGCCGGACCCCAAGCCCCGCCCGCTCGGCGCCGGCTGGCGGATCGTGGCGGTGATGTTCGGCACCATCTACTTCTCGATCCTCGGGATGGCGATGCAGAGCCAGCGCAGCCCGATCGCCCCGGGGGTGACGCCGGCGGCGATGCACGCCGGCGGCGGGGACCTGTGGTCGTCGGCGGAGCTGCTCACCATCGCCGCCACGATCGGGATCCTCTACGAGTGGCTGTTCGTCGACCTCGGCCGGGCCCGACGGGCCGACCAGGTCAACGCCGCCGAGGACGCCCGGCAGCTGGCCCTGTGGCGGGCGTCGCGCCGGGAGGCGGGCCTCGCCGACGTGCGGGCGCGCGAGTCGGTGATCGTGCGGTCCCGACCGTCGGGCACCGAGCGCGCCGAGGCGGCCTTCGCCGCCGCCCGGCCGGCACCGGCCGAGGTGCTCGCGGACCCGGCGCTCCCCGCCGGCGAGGGTGGCGAGCGACCGGCGGGCGACCCCGGCGAGCGGTGACCACCCTCGCCGACATCGAGGACGCCCGCCGCCGGGTGGCGCCGGTGCTCGTGCCGACCCCGGTCCGCCACTCCCCCGCCCTGTCCCGCCTCGCCGGGCGGCCGGTGCTGCTCAAGCCGGAGTACCTGCAGCGCACCGGGTCGTTCAAGATCCGGGGGGCGTACAACCGGATCTCGCGGCTGCCCGAGGGGATGCCGGTGGTGGCCGCCTCGGCCGGCAACCACGCCCAGGGGGTGGCGCTGGCCGCCGCCCTCACCGGGCGGCGCTCGACGATCTTCATGCCCGCCGGCGCCTCCCTGCCGAAAGCGGAGGCGACCGCCGCCTACGGCGCCGAGGTCCGCCTCGAGGGCCAGGTGGTCGACGACTGCATCGCCCTGGCGCGCCGCCACGCCGAGGTGCACGGCGGCGTGTACGTCCCGCCCTTCGACGACGCCGACGTCATCGCCGGGCAGGGGACGGTCGGCCTGGAGCTGGCCGAGGAGGCCCCCGACGCCGAGCTGGTGGTGGTGCCGACCGGCGGCGGCGGCCTCCTGGCCGGCGTGGCCAGCGCCTTGCACCACACCCGCCCGGGCGTCCGGGTCGTCGGCGTCGAGGCCTCCGGTGCGCCCACGGTGGCGACCGCCCTCGCCGCCGGGCACCCGGTGCCCTTGGAGGAGCTGCGCACGATGGCCGACGGCATCGCCGTGCGCTCCACCTCGACGCTGATCCTCGAGCTGGTACGGGCGCACGTCGCCGCCCTGGTGACCGTCGAGGAGGTCGAGCTGTCCCGGGCGATGCTGGTGCTGGTCGAGCGGGCCAAGGCGGTCGTCGAGCCCGCCGGCGCCGCCGGCATGGCGGCCGTGCTCGCCGGGCGGCTCCCCGGCGACGGGCCCGTGGTGGTCCTGCTGTCGGGCGGCAACGTCGACCCGCTGCTGCTGACCCGCATCATCGAGCACGGCCTGGCCGCCGCCGGCCGCTACCTGTCGCTGCGGGTCGTGATGCGGGACCGGCCCGGCGCCCTGGCGGCGCTGACCGCCGAGCTGGCCGCCCTCGGGCTCAACGTGCTGTCGGTCGAGCACCACCGGTGGGGCCGGACCCTCGCCCCCGACCAGGTCGAGGTGCTGGTGACCGTCGAGACCCGCAACGAGGCCCAGCACAAGGAGGTCGTGGAGGACCTGGCCGGGCGCGGCTTCGTCGTCGAGACGCTGCTGTAGGAGGCCACGTGCCGCCCGGGGAGCGCCACCTGCGGCTGTTGCTGGAAGCCGCCGTCGACCCGCACCGGGCCCCGGCCGACCCGGAGGCCGAGCTGGCCGTCGCCGGCGACGCCCTGGCCGCCGCCGGCCTGGTCGACCCGGCCCTGGCCCGCCGGCTGCTCGCCGAGCTGCGCCTGGCGCTGGCCCTGCGCCGCGACCCCCCGCCGTGGCCCCTGCCGCCGGGCCGGGCGCCGGCGGCCGAGGCCCGGCCGGTGGGCGGCGCCCCGGAGGGGCCCCGGGCGGTCGCCCTCGGCCCGCTGGCCGTGCCGACCGCCACCGGGACCCTCGGGGTGCTGGCGATCAGCGTGGGCACCGACGGCGCCACCCTGCACGCCACCTTCGACGGCGACGGCGGGACCGGCGAGGGCGCCGGCCGCCGGCCGGCCGCCCTGGCCCGGGGTCCCCAGGCCCGCCGC
>DASSZM010000086.1:0-13729 GCA_035702855.1 Acidimicrobiales bacterium
CGGCCGCCGGCGCCGTCGTCGGTCCAGCGCCACGAGCCCAGGTGGACCTCGTAGACCGACAGGCGCGAGCCGAGAAGGTCGGCGTCGGCGCGGGCGGCGAGCCAGTCGCCGTCGCCCCAGGCGTGGGCGGGTGGAGCGGTCACGACCGAGGCGGTGGCCGGGGGCACCTCGGCGGCGAAGGCCATGGGGTCGGCCTTCAGGACCAGGCGGTTGTCGGCGGTGACCAGCTCGTACTTGTAGCGGGCGCCGGCGTCGACACCGGGCACGAACAGCTCCCATACGCCGCTGCCGCCGAGCGAGCGCATCGGGTGGAGCCGGCCGTCCCAGCTGTTCCAGTCGCCCACGACCCGCACGGCGCGGGCGTTGGGGGCCCACACGGCGAAGGCCGTGCCCGTCAGGCCGGCGTGCTCGCCGGGATGGGCGCCGAGCACCTCCCACAGCCGGCGGTGGCGGCCCTCCCCGAACAGGTGGAGGTCGAGGTCGCCGAGGGTGGGCCAGACCCGGTACGGGTCGTCGATGCGCACGGTCCAGGCGCCCACCTCCCTCGGGTAGTCGACCTCGAAGTGGTAGGCGCCGACGGCCGGGTGCAGCGACCCCTCCCAGAGTCCGGCGGGGTGGACCAGGTGCAGCTCCACCGCCTGCCCGGCGGCCTCGCCACCGCCCGCCTCGCCACCCCCGGCCTCGCCACCGGCACCGGCACCCCCGGCGCCAGCGGCCCCGTTCCCGCCGGCGCCCGCGCCGGCGGCGGTCGACTCGGCCTCGGCCACCGTGCCGGGCAGGACCCGCACGGCGGAGGCGTTGGGCCGGAAGCAGCGCACGGTGGCACCGTGCCGGCCGAGGATGCGGTGGGGATCGCTGTGGCGCCCGGTGGCGATCAGCTCGAAGGCGCGCCGCTCGTCGGCGGTCGCCGTGGCCTCGGTGGGGTGGGCGGCGGGGGCGTCGACCATGGGCGAAGTCCTACCCGGCGAGGCGGTCGGTGATCCGTCGGAGGGCCGCCTGCGGGATGGGCAACCACGTCGGCCGGTAGGTGCGCTCGTAGTGCAGCTCGTAGAGGGCCTTGTCGAGCTGGAAGGCGTCGAGGACCAGCGGCCGGTCCGCCTCGGGGGGTAGCAGCGCCGTGACGTCGTCGGCGGCGAGGTAACCGGCGAGGAAGGCGGCGCCGTTGTGGGCGGTCCAGGCGGCGGCGGCGCCCGCCAGGCCCTCGGCCTCGACCGCTCCCCGCTCGCCGAGGGCGACGTGGGCGGCGTAGTCGAACGAGCGCAGCATGCCGGCCACGTCCTTCATCGCCGAGGTCGGCACCAGGCGCTCCTCACGCGGCCGGGCCGGCTCGCCCTCGAAGTCGAGCACGTACCAGCCGTTGTCGGCGCGCATCGTCTGGCCGAGGTGGAAGTCGCCGTGGACCCGGATCGCCGGCCCGGGGTCGACCACCGCCCCCAGCCGCTCGAGGGCCGAACCGGCGGACGCCGGCTCGAGCAGTCCGTCGGCCACCGCCGCCGCCAGCCGTTCGGCGACGGCGTCGAGCAAGCCTCCCCAGTCGCCGCCGGGCAGGCGGGCCGGGTCGACGCCGAACGCCTCCGCCATGGCGACGTGCAGCTGGGCGGTGACCGCCCCGAGCCGCCGGGCCTCGCCGGAGAAGTCCCCGCCGGCGGCGGCCGGGTCGGGGTCCCCGGAGTCGTAGAAGTCCCGCAGGGACGTGAGCGCCAGCGCCCAGCCCTCGGCGCCACCGGCCAGGAACTCCTGGGCGAAGGCGAGGTCGAGATCCCCCGAGCGCCACACCCCGACCGGCCGGGCGACGTGCTCGAAGCCCACCCGGGCCAGGGCGGTCGTGACCTCGACGTCGGGGTTGCGGCCGGCGACGAGGCGGCGGAACACCTTGAGGATGATGCGGTCGTCGTAGACCAGGGAGGTGTTGGACTGCTCGGCGCCGACGGGGCGCACCAGCGTCGCCGCCTCCACCCCGCCGGTGACGATCGGCAGCAGCTCCCGGGCGAGCTCCGGGTCGACCACGGCGTCGTAGAGGTACCGGCCCTCGAGGCCGGCGATCATGCTGTCGGCGTGACCCTGGAGGAACTCGGCGTGCTCCCCCGCCGGGCGCTCGCCGACGAGCACCTGGTAGCGGCTGCCGGCGGCGTCGACGACGGCCAGGTGGAGGTGCCGTTGCCCCCCGCCGGTGCTGCACAGCTCGCGGGTCTCCACGACCCGGACGTCGGCGGCGTCGAGGTCCTCGGGGCCGGCGTACCAGCGCTGGCGGGCGAGGTAGGGGGCGAGCAGGCCGCCGAGGTCGTCGGGAAGGGAAGGTGCCGGGGTCATGGGGGTGCCTGTGTCAGAGGTCGGTCAGCTCGAACCAGTAGAAGCCGTAGGGGGCGAGGGTCACGAAGTAGGGCAGCTCGCCGATGCGGGGGAAGGGCACCCTGCCGAGGAGCTCGACGGGGACCTTGCCCTCCCAGCGCTGGAGGGGGAGCTCGGCCGGCTGGGCGAAGCGCGAGAGGTTGCAGACGCACAGCACGCAGTCGCTGCCGTCGCCCTCGTCGCCGGTGACCACCGGGGCGCTGCGCACGTAGGCGAGCACGGAGGGGTTGTCGGTGGAGACGACCTCGAAGCTCCCCTGGCCGAACACCCGGTGCTGGCGGCGGACCTCGAGCATGCGCTTGGTCCAGTGCAGCTGGGAGCTCGGGTTGCGCAGCTGCGCCTCCACGTTGACGGACTGGTACCCGTAGACGGGGTCCATCAGCGGGGGCAGGTACAGCTGGGCGAAGTCGGCGCGGCTGAAGCCGGCGTTGCGGTCGGGGGACCATTGCATCGGGGTGCGGACCCCGTCGCGGTCGCCGAGGTAGATGTTGTCGCCCATGCCGATCTCGTCGCCGTAGTAGAGGATCGGCGAGCCGGGGAAGCTGAACAGCAGGGCGTGGAGCAGCTCGGCGACCCGCCGGTCCCCCTCCACCAGCGGGAGCAGTCGCCGGCCGATGCCGATGTTGCGCTTCATGCGCGGATCCTTGGCGTACTCCGCCCACATGTAGTCCCGCTCCTCGTCGCTGACCATCTCGAGGGTGAGCTCGTCGTGGTTGCGCAGGAAGATCCCCCACTGGCAGTCCTCGGGGATCGCCGGCGTGCGGGTGAGGATCTCGGTGATCGGGTGACGCTCCTCCCGCCGGACCGCCATGAACATGCGGGGCATCACGGGGAAGTGGAAGCACATGTGGCACTCGTCGCCCTCGCCGAAGTAGGCGACGACGTCCTCGGGCCACTGGTTGGCCTCGGCGAGCAGCACCCGTCCGGGGTAGAGGGCGTCCACCTCCTTGCGCAGCCGCTTCAGGTACTCGTGGGTCTCGGGGAGGTTCTCGCCGGAGGTGCCCTCCCGCTCGAACAGGTAGGGCACGGCGTCGAGGCGGAACCCGTCGAGGCCGATGTCCAACCAGTTGCGCAGGACGTCGAGCATCGTGTCGGCGACCTCGGGGTTGTCGTAGTTGAGGTCGGGCTGGTGGGAGAAGAACCGGTGCCAGTAGAACTGGCCCCGCTGGGGGTCCAGCGTCCAGTTGGACTTCTCGGTGTCGACGAAGATGATCCGGGCGTCGGCGTAACGGGTGTCGTCGTCGCTCCAGACGTACCAGTCCGCCTTGGGGTTGGTGCGATCCTGGCGGGACTCGAGGAACCACGGGTGCTGGTCGCTGGTGTGGTTCATCACCAGGTCGGCGATGATCCGGATGCCCCGGCGGTGGGCCTCCTCGACGAGCTCGACGGCGTCGGCGAGATCGCCGTACTCGGGGAGGATGGTCCAGAAGTCGGAGATGTCGTAGCCGCCGTCGCGCAGGGGCGACTGGTAGAAGGGCAGCAGCCACAGGCAGTCGACCCCCAGCCATTGCAGGTAGTCGAGCTTCTCCGTGATCCCGCGCAGGTCACCGGTGCCGTCGCCGTTGGCGTCGTAGAAGCCGCGAACGAGGATCTCGTAGAACACGGCGTTCTGGAACCAGCGGGGGTCGCCCGCCCCGGTCGAGGTGACGCTCACGGGAGGACCGGGGTCGCCCGCACAGGGGGGTGCGACCGGAGGTCGAAGATGTGGGCGACGCGCCGTTGCGGCTCGAAGCGGACGAAGCCTTGCCGCCCGTCCCACTCGTAGCGCTCGCCCGACAGCAGGTCGACGAGGGGGTAGGGGCGGTCACCGGGGAGCCCGAGCGCCGCCGGGTCGAGGTGGACGATCGACTCCTGCGGGGTGTGGGGGTCGAGCGTGACCGACACGAGGAGCGCGTCGCTCCCGTCGTCGCTGAGCTTGGCGTAGGCGAAGATGGCCGGGTTGTCCGTCGGCAGCAGCTGGAGGTTGCGGAGCCGCTGCAGCGCCGGGTGCCGCCTGCGGATCTCGTTGACCCTCGTCATGAGCGGGGCGAGCGTGCCCGGCCGGTCGAAGTCGCGGTGCTTGATCTCGTACTTCTCCGAGCCGAGGTACTCCTCGTTGGCCTCCGACGCCGGCTCGTTCTCGTACAGCTCGAAGCCGCTGTAGACGCCGTAGGAGGGCGACAGCGTGGCCGCCAGCACGTAGCGCAGGGCGAACGCCGCCGGCGGCCCGTGGCGCAGGGGCCCGGAGAGGATGTCGGGCGTGTTGGGCCAGAAGTTGGGGCGGAAGAAGTCCGCCGCCCGGCCGGCGGTGAGCTCCTCCAGGTACGCCCAGAGGCCCTCCTCGCCGTCGCGGGCGGTGCGCCACGTGAAGTACGTGTAGCTCTGCGAGAAGCCGATCTCGGCGAGCTTCTCCATGACCCGGGGGCGGGTGAACGCCTCGGCCAGGAACACCACGCGGGGGTGGCGTGACTGCACCGCCGGGATCAGCCACTCCCAGAACGCCACCGGCTTGGTGTGCGGGTTGTCGACCCGGAAGATCTCGACACCCAGCCCGATCCAGTGCTCGAGGATGTCCCGGCAGGCCTGCCAGAGGGCGACCCGGTCCTCGTCGCGCGCCGGCCAGAAGTTGATCGGGTAGATGTCCTGGTACTTCTTCGGCGGGTTCTCGGCGTAGGCGATCGAGCCGTCGGGGCGGTGGTGGAACCATTCGGGGTGCTCGTGGACCCAGGGGTGGTCGGGCGAGCACTGCAGCGCGTAGTCGAGGGCCAGCTCCATCCCGCAGGCCTCGACGGTCTCCCGGAAGTGGGAAAAGTCCTCGACGGAGCCGAGTCCGGGGTGGATGGAGGTGTGACCCCCCTCCGCGGAACCGATGGCCCAGGGGCTGCCGGGGTCTTCGGGGCCGGCGACCAGCGTGTTGTCCCGGCCCTTGCGCTCGGTGGTGCCGATGGGGTGGATCGGCGGCACGTACAGCACGTCGAAGCCCATGGCGGCCACCTCGGCGACCCGCTCCTCGGCCCCCTTGAACCCGCCGTGCGACCGGGGGAACAGCTCGTACCAGGCACCCACGAGCGCCCGCTCCCGGTCGACCCAGAGCGGCTTGGGGGCAGCGACGGTCAGATCGGGGCAGCCGTCGGGGCCGGCGAGGGCGTCGGCCACGGCCCGGGTCAGCGCCGGTCGGAGCCGGTCGACGTCGGGGAGCCGCTCGTCGGCCAGCGCCCGTTGGGCCGCCTCCAGCTCCGGCCGCCGGACGGCGCCGGGCGGCGGGGCCAGCGAGGCGAGCAGCTCGCGGCCCTCGGCGATCTCGACCGACACGTCCTGGGCGGCGTCGAGCTTGGCCAGCACCCGCTTGCTCCACGAGGCGTGGCGGTCCGTCCATGCCTGCACGACCAGCTGGTGGCGGCCGATGCGGTCGGCGACGATCCGGCCGGTCCAGGCGTCGTTGGGGCCCGCGACCAGGGGGGCTTCGGATTCCGGGGTGCCGCGACCCTCCACGAACAGCTGCACCCGGGCGGCAAGGACGTCGTGGCCGTCCTTGAAGATCACCGCCCGCACCGGCACTGCCTCGCCCACGATCGCCTTGGCGGCGAAGCCGGGCTCGGACGTGCGCGGTCTGATGTCGTCGATCACGATTCGGCCCGTCACTGCCGCCCAAGGTAGAACGTCCGAGCGGTCGCGGGGGCACCCGGCGTCGCGCCCGGCCGCTCACCGCTACGGTTGGGCGGGTGAGGGCCCTGCGAAGCTTCACCGTCCGCGCCCGACTCCCCGAGCCGCTCGCGCCGCTGCAGGATCTGGCGTTCAACCTGCGCTGGGCGTGGGACCCCCGGACCCGGGACCTGTTCCGCTGGGTCGACCCGCAGCTGTGGGAGTCCAGCTTCCACGACCCGGTGCGGGTCCTGAGCCTCGTCGACCGGCACCGCCTCGAGCAGCTCGCCCGGGACCCGGCCTTCATGGGCGTGCTCGGGGAGCTGCACGAGGAGCTCAACCGGTACTGCACCGTGGGACGGTGGTTCCAGACCCGCGCCGGCAGCCCGCTGCAGTCGGTGGCCTACTTCTCGCCGGAGTTCGGCATCGCCGAGGCGCTGCCCCAGTACTCCGGCGGCCTGGGCGTCCTCGCCGGCGACCACCTGAAGGCGGCCAGCAGCCTGGGCGTCCCGTTGACCGGTGTGGGGCTCATGTACCGCATGGGCTACTTCCGCCAGTACCTCAACGGTGAGGGCTGGCAAGGCGAGCGCTACCCGGTCCTCGACCCCCACGCCATGGCGCTGCGGCTGGTCGACGGCGTGCGGGTGGAGCTGGCGCTCGCCGAGCAGACGCTCGTCGCCCAGGTCTGGCTGGCCGAGGTGGGTCGGGTGCGGCTGTACCTGCTCGACGCCGACGTCGAGGCCAACCCCCTGGAGCTGCGGGAGATCACCGACCGCCTCTACGGCGGCGGTGTGGAGCACCGGCTGCGCCAGGAGCTCCTGCTCGGCATCGGCGGGGTGCGGGCCCTGCGGGCCGTCGGCGTGCCGTCCCAGGTCTTCCACACCAACGAGGGCCACGCCGGCTTCCTCGGCCTCGAGCGCATCCGGACGCTGGTGACCGACGAGGGGCTGAGCTTCACCGAGGCCATCGAGGCGGTGCGGGCGGGCACCATCTTCACGACCCACACGCCCGTGCCCGCCGGCATCGACCGCTTCCCGCGCGAGCTGATGGAACGCTACTTCGGGGCGTGGGCGGCGGAGGTCGGCGTCGGCATGGACCAGCTCATGGCCCTCGGCCACTTCCCGGCGGACCCTCCCGACGCCCCGTTCAACATGGCGGTCATGGGGTTGCGCCTCGCCGGCCGCTCCAACGGCGTCGCCCACCTCCACGGCGACACCAGCCGACGGATGTTCCAGCCCCTGTGGCCGGCCGTGCCGCCCGACGAGGTGCCGATCACCTCGGTGACCAACGGCGTGCACGGGCGGACGTGGGTGGCGCCGGAGATGAGCGAGCTGCTCACCAAGTACGTCTCCCCGGCCTGGGACGAGGCGAGTCGCCCGGAGTGGGCCCGGGTCCGTGACGCCCGCGACGACGAGCTGTGGCGGGTCCGGGAACAGGGACGCGAGGCGCTCGTGACCTTCGTGCGGGCCCGGATGAAGCAGACCCTGGTCGCCGCCGGCGTGCCGGGCGTCGACGCCGCCTGGGTCGACGAGGCCCTCGACCCCCGCTACCTGGTCGTCGGCTTCGCCCGGCGCTTCGCCAGCTACAAGCGCGCCACGTTGCTGCTGTCGCAGCCGGACCGCCTGCGACGGCTGCTGCTCGACGAGCAGCGCCCCCTGCAGCTCGTCTTCGCCGGCAAGGCGCACCCCGCCGACGAGCTCGGCAAGGAGATCATCGCCCAGATCGCCCGCTTCGCCGGCGACCCGGAGATCCGGCACCGGATCATGTTCGTGGAGGACTACGACATCGCCGTCGCCCGCACCCTGTACCAGGGGAGCGATGTGTGGCTCAACACGCCCCGCCGCCCGATGGAGGCGAGCGGGACGAGCGGGATGAAGGCGGCGCTCAACGGCGCCCTCAACTGCTCCATCCTCGACGGCTGGTGGGACGAGATGTTCGACGGGGACAACGGCTGGGCGATCGCCTCCGCCGAGTCCTACGACGACGTCGCCCGCCGGGACGAGATCGAAGCCGAGAGCCTCTTCGAGATCCTGGAGCGCCAGATCATCCCGCTGTTCTACGACCGCTCCGGCGGGCGGGTCCCCCACGAGTGGATCCGCCGGGTGAAGGCCTCCCTCTGCTCGCTCGGGCCCGAGGTCCTGGCCTCCCGCATGGTCCGCGACTACGTCGAGCGGATGTACGAGCCGACGGCGGCGCGCGTCGAGAAGCTCGCCGGCGGCTCCCATGCCGCCGCCCGGCACCTGGCCGCCTGGCGGGAGCGGGTCATCGCCGCCTGGCCCGGCATCGAGGTCGTGAGCGTCGACGGCGACCCCGGTGCGAGCGCCCCGCTGGAGCTGGGCGGCACGCGGGAGGTGACCGCCGAGGTCCGCCTCGGCTCGCTGCGACCCGGCGACGTCGCCGTCCAGCTCGTCCACGGGCCGGTGCTCGGCGGTGACGAGCTCACCGACACCGCCGTCGTCGAGATGCACCTCCTCGGCGGCGACGCCGGCGAGGGTGGCGGGACGTACCGCTACACCGGGAGCTTCGAGTGCGACCGGGCCGGTCGCCACGGCTACACCGTGCGGGTGGTGCCCTCCCACGGTGACCTGACCGACCCCATGGAGCTCGGCTGCGTGACGGTGGCCTGAGGTGCCGCTACCGGCCCCGGAAGCCGGCCCGGCCGGGCCCGTGCTCGAGGAACGACCGGATCCCTTCCCGGGCGTCCTCGGTGCCGAAGACCTCCACGAACAGGCGCGACTCGAGGTCGAGCCCGTCCGCCAGGGACGCCTCGGCCCCGAGGTCGATCGCCAGCTTGGCGGACTGCTGGGCGACCAGTGGCCCGGCCGCCAGGGCGGCGGCCAGCTCCAGGGCGGTGTCGAGCACCTGGTCGGCGGGCACGACCCGGTCGGCCAGGCCGATGCGCAGGGCCTCGTCGGCGTCGACGTGGCGGCCGGTGAGCACCAGGTCCTTGGCCCTGGCCGCCCCGATCAGGCGGGGGAGCCGCTGCGTGCCGCCGGCACCGGGGATGATCCCGAGCTGGATCTCGGGCTGCCCGAGCTTGGCGGTGTCGGCGACGATCCGCAGGTCGCAGGCGAGCGCCAGCTCGCACCCACCGCCGAGGGCATAGCCACAGACGGCGGCGAGCACGACCCGCGGGAGGGCGGCGACCCGGTCGAAGGCGACCCGGAACTCCCGCCCGATGACGGCGGCCTCCTCCGGGCCACCGAAGCCGGCGATGTCGGCGCCGGCGGCGAAGATCCGCGGTCCCCCCCAGATCACCACGGCGCCGGGCAGGTCGGCGGCCAGATCCGCGAAGACGGCGGCGAGCTGGCGGAGCAGCTCGAGCGACAGGGCGTTGGCCTTCGGGCGGTCCAGGGTGACCAGGGCGACGCCGTCGGGTCGCCGTTGCAGGTGGACCAGCTCCTCGCTCATGGCGCCACGCTAGCGAGCAGCCGGGCGGCGCCCGCCGCCGGGTCGAGCCGGTAGCCGAGCACCTCGGCGGTCACCGCCTCCCAGCGGCTACCGCCGGCGACGGCACGGACGTCGGCGGCGAGCCGCCGGACGAGGACCGCCTCGAGCTCGTCGAGCAGCCGGCGGCGGCGGCGGGCGTCGAGCTCGCCGCTCTGCGCGAGCCAGGCGCGGTGGTCCCCGACGGCGGCCCAGACCTCGGCGACGCCGTCGCCGGACCGGGCGTCGGTCGCCACGATGGGCGGCCGCCACCCGCCCGGATCGGGGTCGAGGTCGAGCATGGCGGCCAGGTCGCGGCGGGCAGCGTCGGCGCCGGGGCGGTCCGCCTTGTTGACCACGAAGACGTCGGCGACCTCCAGCAGGCCGGCCTTGGCCGCCTGCACGCTGTCGCCCCACCCGGGGGTGACGACCACCACGGTGGTGTCGGCGGCCCCGGCGATGTCCACCTCGACCTGGCCGACCCCGACCGTCTCGATCAGCACCCGCGGGAAGCCGGCGGCGACCAGCGCCCGCACCGCCTCCGGGACCGCCAGGGCCAGGCCGCCGAGATGACCCCGGCTGGCCATGGACCGGATGAACACCCCGGGATCACCGGCGTGGTCCTGCATGCGCACCCGGTCCCCGAGGATCGCCCCGCCGCTGAAGGGGGACGACGGGTCGACGGCCAGCACGGCCACCGGGCCGGCCGGGCGAGCCGCGGCGACGAGGCCCGAGGTCAGTGTGGACTTCCCGGCGCCCGGTGCGCCCGTGAGCCCGACCACGTGCTCGACCGCAGCGCTCAGCGGGAACGTGAGGCGCGCCACCTGCTGCGCACTTTCCCCGCCTGCCTCGACCATCGACAGGAGCCGGCCCAGTGCCCGCCGCTCGCCGGCCGCGGCCCGGGCGAGCAGCACGTCGGCGTCGGCGGGGGGCACAGCGGGACAGTATGCACCCCGGCCCGTAGCATCGAGGCGTGCGCGACCACGTGGACGTCGACCGCCTGGTGGAGCTGACCTCGGCGCTGGTCGCCGTCGACACCCGCAACCCCCCTGGCAACGAGCGGGCGATCGAGGGGGTCGTGCGGGACGCCCTCGACCCGTTCGGCCCCCGCTGGCAGGAGGTCGAGCCCGCTCCGGACCGGCTCTCGCTCGTCGCCACCGTGCCGCACCCCGACGGACCGGGCCCCCGGCCGACGCTCGTCATCAACGGCCACCTCGACGTGGTGCCGGTCAAGGCCGACCAGTGGAGCACCGACCCGTTCGCGCCGACGCTGCGCGACGGGCGCCTCTACGGTCGGGGCACGGCCGACATGAAAGGCGGCGTGGCCGCCGCCATCCACGCCCTCGACGTCCTGGCGCGCGCCGGGCGGGCGCCGGCGTGGGACGTCGTGTTCCACCTGGTCGCCGACGAGGAGGTCGGCGGGGCGCTCGGCACCCGTGCCCTGCTCGATGCCGGGCTCGTCCGCGGCGACGCCTGCCTGGTGCCCGAGCCGACCGGCCTGGCGGTGTGCGTGGCCGAGCGGGGCCTGCTGCAGGCGGAGGTCACCGTCCACGGCGTGCCCGGCCACGGCAGCCGGCCCCGCGACGCCGTCTCGGCCATCGAGCACGCCGCGTCTGTGGTGCTGGCCCTGCACGCCGCCGACTTCGGCGGCCCCGACCACCCGCTGCTCGGGCGGCCGTCGGCCAACGTCGGCACCATCCGGGGCGGCAGCGGGGTCAACACCGTCGCCGAGGCCTGCCGGCTCGGCGTCGACCGGCGGGTGCTGCCGGGGGCGACCGCAGAGTCCACGGTGGGCGAGCTGCGGGCCCGCATCGACGCCACCGGCGTCGAGGGCCTGCGCTACGACCTGGACGTGCTCGTCTTCGGCGAGGCCAGCGAGCTGCGCGCCGACCACCCGTGGGCGGCCCAGGTGCGGGCGGCGTTCGCCGCCGCCACCGGCGCCGTGCCGGCGACGATCGGCATGAGCTTCACGACCGACGCCCGCTTCGTCCGCAACCAGGCCGGCATCCCGGCGGTGGTGTGCGGCCCCGGCGAGGTCGCCCAGGCCCATACCACCGACGAGTTCGTGGCGGTGGGCCAGCTGGCCGACGCGGCAGCGGCCTTCGCCGAGCTGTTCGCCACCCCGCCCCGCTTCGTCGAGACCTGAGGCCGGCGCTGCACCGGGTCGTTCGGGGCACGCTCGGGCCGGAGGAGCTGGCCACCCTCCTCGAGCCGCGCGACGGCGTCATCCGGGAGAGGGGCCCGGTCGCCGGCGACGCCGGCAGCGTGTGGCGCTTCGGCCTGGCCGAGGGACCGGTGGCCGCCTACGAGCGGGTCGTCCGGATCGAGGGACCGGGGCCGGGGGCTCCGCACGGCAGGGTCGAGGTCCGCCAGGACGTCCGCTTCCGGGTCGGGATCCCCTACGTCGCCTGGCTGTTCGCCCTCCCGCTGCTCGCCAACCTCGGCGGGCTCGTCCCCGGCGGCCGGGCGCCGTGGTGGGCGCCACCCCAGCGCATGACCCATGGGCAGGGGGTCGCCCTGGCCGGCCTCTGCGGCTTCGCCGTGCTCGCCGGCTACCTCGGCGGCCTGCTGCCGGCGACGGCGACCTACATCGGCCGCCAGTACCACGTCGGCGACGCCGGGCAGGGCTACGCCCTCGCCGGCGTGCAGATCGGCGCCATCCTCGCCCTCGGCGTGCTCGTCGCCGCCGACCGCCGGGGCCGGCGCTGGTCGGTGATCGCCACCACCGTCGCCGGGGCGCTGGTCAGCCTGGCGGCGGCGGCCGCGCCCTCGCTGGCCACCGTGGCGCTCACCCAGGTCGCCGCCACCGCCCTCCTCACGGCGCAGTACGTGCTGCTCGGCGTCATGGTGGTCGAGCTCATGCCGGCGGGTGGGCGGGCGTGGGCCCTCGGCCTGTTGACGATGAGCTACGGGCTGGGCGGCGGGGTGACCCTCGCCGTGCTCCCCCTCGCCGGCCTCGGGACCGGCGGGTGGCGCTGGCTGTACGCCCTGGCCGGTCTCGCCGTCCTCGGTGCGGCCGGTCTCGCCCGGCACCTGCCCGAGACCGAGCGGTGGCGGCGCGACGCCGCCCGCACCGCCGCACGGGACACGGCCGGCGGCGCGGCCCCCGTCGCGGCCGGCGACCCCGCCGCCGGTGCCCCCTCGCCGGGCGGTTCCGGGCGCAGACGCTGGACCCCCTCCCAACGCCGCCGCCTGCTCGTGCTCGGCGCCGGCGCGTTGCTCTTCGCCCTGTTCGCCACGCCGGCCGCCCAGTTCCAGAACCAGTACCTGCGCGTCGAGCGCCACTGGTCGGCCCTCCACATCAGCCTGGCCGAGCAGGTCATCGGCACCATCGGCGCCCTCGGCACGCTCCCCGGCGGCCGGCTGGCCGACACCCGGGGGCGCCGTCCGGTCCTGGCCCTCGCCGTCGGCGCCGGCACCGCCGTGACGCTGCTCGGGTACCTCACCCGGGGACCGGCGCTCTACGGGTGGATGACGGCGTCGAGCCTCCTCGGCTACGCCGTGACGCCGGCGCTGGCGGTGTACGGCGCCGAGTTGTTCCCGACCGGTCTGCGTGGCCGGGCCGGCGGTGCCCTCAACGTGCTGGCCGCCGCCGGCGGCCTGGCCGGCCTGGCCGTCACGGGAGCGCTCGCCGGTGCGCTCGGCAGCCTGGGGCCGGCGCTGGCGGCCGTCGCCGTCGGTCCGGTGGCGGTCGTCGTGCTCGTCCTGGTCGCCTACCCGGAGACGGCGGGGCGGTCGCTGGAGGAGCTCAACCCCGGTGACCTGCCCGTCCCGGCGGAAGGCCAGGCCCGCCCGGGGCCGGCTCCGCAGCCCAGCGGGCCACCACCTCCGCCACCTCGGCGTCCCGGCGTCGCAGGCCGTGGTCCCCGCCCGGGATCCAGTGGTGCCTGACGGGCGCCGGGATGAGCGCCGTGGCCGCCTCGAGCTCCTCGACGCTCCCGAAGGCGTCCCGCGTCCCGGAGACGAACAGGCAGGGCACGTGCAGGTCCGGCAGGTGCGCATCGCGCCTCCGGTCGGGGCGGCCCGGGGGGTGCAGCGGGTAACTCACGAGCGCCAGACCGGCAACCGGCGCCGGTCCGAGGTCGGCGCCCTCGGCCACCGCCACCGAGCACACCCGCCCGCCCATCGACCGGCCGCCGAGGAGCAACCGGTCGCTGGACCGCCCGAGCCCGGCCGCCTCGGCGGCCACGGCCGCCACCAGCACCGGGAGGCGGTCGGGCGCCCGCCGGCCGGCCAGGCGGTACGGGAAGTCCATCCTCCGCACGACCGCCCCGAGCGCGCTGAGCGCCTCGTCGATGGCGACGAGGGCGGCCTGGGTCCGGTCGGCGCCCGC
>DASSZM010000089.1:0-2805 GCA_035702855.1 Acidimicrobiales bacterium
CCGGCCCGTGCGCCGGAGTGGGAGGTGGGTGGGTCAGTTGTCCCGGGTGTCGCCCTCGCCGTCGGGAGGGGTGTAGCGGGGCGGCGTTGGCGAGGAGGTTGGCGGTCACCCGCCCGAGCCGGTCGGTGTCGCCGGAGACGGTCACCGGGTGCAGGTCGGCGCCGAGGCGACGCCCTGGCGTTCGAAGAGGTAGCCGAGGCGTTCGGCCGTGTCGGCGGCGACGTGGTCGAGGCGGACCGGCGCGGACCCGATGCCCGGGCCCGCGCCAGGGCGACGGAGGGCGCCAGGTCGGCGGGGGTCCAGCGTCGGTCCTCCCGGTACGCCCGGCGCAGCGCGCCGGCGATCGCCGCCGTGCTGGTGGTCTCCTGGCGGTGGGCGGCGGAGCCGCAGCAACCCGGCGGCGAGCGCCGCCTCCGCCGTCACCGCCGCCAGCAGCGGGCCCAGCGCGGCCAGGACGGAGACCATGCCGACGAGGGCGAAGGCGTTGGCGACCACGACCCGCCAGCGGTCGACCGCGGCATCCTGGACCCGGACGACGTCACCGGTGAGCCGGGTCACCAGGTCGCCGGTCGGGTAGGCGGCGCCCGGCAGCCGGAGGAGCTTGGTGAAGGCGGCCGCCCGCAGCGTCAGGCCGACGCCGGTGCCGGCCGTCTCGGCCAGGACGGCCGAGAGGTACTCGAACACCGCGATCATGGCCACCAGCGCCACCCCCGCTCCCACCGCCACGGGCACGACCGAGCCGGCGCCGGCGACGCCGAAGGGGGCGGTCACCGTGCCGGAGGTCGCCTTGTCGATCACCGCCATGACCGGCCAGGGCGCCCCCAGCCCGAGGGCGGTCACCGCCACGTCGGCCGCCACCGCCGCCGCGATCGTCCAGCGGTGGGGGCGCAGCAGGGCCGCCGTGCGGCGGCGCCGGCGCCCAGGAGCAGGGCGAGGACGGCGGGCAGGATGAGGAGCACGGATCGAGCCAACGGTGCCGGCGTGGGTGGTCGGTGCCGAACGTGTGGGGTTCCTGTGGGGTTCCTGTGAAGTCGAGGTCGGAGGGGCGGCGCCGGGGTGCCCGGCGGGTCTCGGCGCCGGGGCACCGCCGGCCGGCCGGCGAGCGCCAACTGTGCGGACGAACAGCCCGAATTTCGGTACCCGAGTCCTCACAGTTCGGCGTTCGTGGCCCGTCGGCGGCCGTCGGGCCGTCGGCCCGTCGGCGTGGCGGCACTCGGTGGCCCGTCGGCGTGGCACGCTCGGGGGCCGTGACCGTCGATGCTGCCGTCCCGCTCCCCGCGCACCCCGCCGGCGTGCCCTGGCCCACCTCGACGTGGCCGGTCGCCGATCCCCCGCCGGCATGGGACCTGGCCGGTCGGGTGGAGGAGATGGTCGCCCAGCCGGAGCGGTTCGGGCAGACCTACGCCGTCGCCGTCGCCCACCGTGGATCGCTGGTCCTCGAGCGCTACGCGGGTGCCCTCGAGCACTGGGACCGACAGGCCGAGCCGGTCGGTCCGGGGACCGGGCTGCTGTCGTGGTCGGTCGCCAAGTCGGTGCTCCACGCCGCCGTCGGGATCCTGGTAGGGGAGGGACGGCTCGACCCGGGAGCGCCGGCTCCGGTGCCGGCCTGGGCCGCTGCCGGCGATGCCCGGTCGGCGATCACGCTGGAAGACCTGCTGACCATGCGCGACGGCCTCGATTGGGTGGAGGACTACGACCTCGCTGCCTCCCGCTCGGACGTGATCACCATGCTGTTCGGTGGGGAGGACGCCGCCGGCGCCGCCGACGTGGCGGCGTTCGCCGCCGACCGGCCACTGGCCGCCGGCCCCGGCACCCGGTTCTCGTACTCGAGCGGGACCAGCAACATCCTCTCCGGGGTGGTGGCTGACGTCGTCGGCCGGTCGGACGCCTATCTCGCCTGGCTCGAGGGGGCGGTGTTCGCCCCGCTGGGGATGATGACGGCCCGGGCGCGTCTGGACCCGGCCGGCACCTGGATCGCCTCGTCGTACCTGCACGCCAACGCCCGCGACTGGCTGCGCTTCGGGGAGCTGTACCTGCGCGACGGCGTGTGGGAGGACCGTCGCCTGCTGCCGGCGGGATGGGTCGACCACGGCCGCCGACCCCGTTCCGCCGACGAGGACGGGGTCTGGTTCGGCGCCCACTGGTGGACCGACCGCGACGAGCTCGGCACCTTCTGGGCGAGCGGCTACGAGGGCCAGACCGTCACGGTGTGCCCCGCCCTCGACCTCGTGGTCGTCCGCTTCGGCAAGACCCCGGAGGGCAGCACCGCCCTCGCCGGCTGGCGCCGAGCTCTGCTCGACGGGCTGGCCGGCGCCTGACCGACGGGCGCCGGCGGCCCGGCGGGCGCCGTCGGACGGTCTTGCCGCCGCGGGCGGTGTCGCTGCGCGCGGCGGTGTCGCTGCCGGTGGGGTTGCCGCCGGTGGGGTTGCCGCCGCCGGCGGTGTTGCCGGGGAAGCCTGGACGACCAGCGAGGCGCCGCGACTGGGGGTAATCGGGCGACTTGGGGGTCGGCCGCCGACTTGGGGGTCATCGCGGTGCGGCGAAGGGCGAGCTGGATCCCCCAAGTCCGTCGCCGACCCCCAAGTCCGTCCGCACCCGGCACCGTTCGCCGCTCGAGGCGCCCGAGCGACCACGCGACGTGCAAACGCCGCGCCCGGCCGCCACCCGCCACCGGCAACCCCCCGGCCGCCCGGCCGGCAGCCCACCCGCCACCGCCGGCAACCCCCCAGCCGGCAACCCGCCGCCCGCCGGCCGCCAGCCCCCCCGGCCGCCAGCCCCCCCGGCCGCCAGCCCCCCAGCCCCCCG
>DASSZM010000114.1:0-16484 GCA_035702855.1 Acidimicrobiales bacterium
GGCGCTGCCCGACGAGCGAACCCGTCATCTGTGCCGCGAGAGCCGCGGTGCGGTCGCCGTTGGCTACCCGTGCGAAGCGCACGACCGACGAGAGAAAGGAAGCGACTGTTGAAGCGCGCCCTCATCTCGGTGGCCGTTACGACTGCTGCCGTTTCCATGACCGCCGCCCCGGCCATGGCCGCCACCCCGCCGAAGGCGGTCCACCATGTGAGGACCTACCAGGTACGCCGAGATGACACCTACTGGGCGATCAGCCAGCGGTACGGGGTCACCATGCAGGACCTGGCGGCGTTCAACCACGCCAAGCTGTGGGGCACCCTGTACGCCGGCACGGTCCTGCGGATCCCGCCGGTCCACTGGCACCCGACGACGGTGACCGCCGCCGTCGAGCACCACGTCACCAGCACCACCGAGAGCGACGCGCCTCGCTCCAGCACGCCGAGCGAGGCGCCCGCCGCCACGCCGTCGCAGCCCGTCCTGGCCACCCCCGCCCAGGACTACTCCCCGTCGGGCGTCTGGGCCTGCATCGCCCAGCACGAGTCGGGCGGCAACCCCGCCACCGACACGGGCAACGGCTACTACGGGATGTACCAGTTCACCCTCGGTACCTGGCAGGCCGCCGGTGGCACCGGCAACCCGGCCGCCGCCTCGGCCGCCGAGCAGACCGCCGTCGCCCAGCGCGTCCAGCAGATGCAGGGCTGGGGAGCCTGGCCGGTCAGCAGCGTCGCCTGCGGGGTCTGACCCCCGGGCCGCGACCCACCCGGCCACCGCCGCCGTATCCACACCCGGTCGCCCCGAGGGGCACCACGCCGGTCGCCGGGCCCTCGGGCCCGGCGACTGCCGCGTTCCGGGGTCCCGATCGTCCGGGGTCTGTCCCGGCCTGTCCCGGCCTGTCCCGGGCGGCGGGGCCACCGGGCCGGCGGGGCGGGCGGGCCGGCGGGGCGGGCGGGGGCGTCCGGGCCGGCGGGGCGGGCGGGACCCGCCCGTCACCGGAGCTTCACCGCCCGGGCAGCCGCCGGCCACGCTCCGCTCACCCGCCCCGGTCTACCGTTGCCCGGTGCCCGACGCCCCCTGGCCGACGCTCCTGCCCGCCCCGCCCGACCGCCGGGGGTGGCGACCCCTCGAGCAGGCCGCCGGCGAGCCCCACCAGGTCCGCGCCGACCTCGGCGGGACGGCCCCCTCGCCCGCCCTCCGCCCGCTCGTCGCCTTCCTCCAGGTCTCCGACCTGCACGTCACCGACGCCCAGTCGACGCTGCGGGCCGAGTGGCTGGACCGCTTCGGCGACGACGACTCCCCCGTGCGGGCGGCGCTCGGCCCCATCGGGACCTACCGCACCCAGGAGTCGCTGACGACCCAGGTCGTCGAGGCGATGGCCCGGGCCCTGCGGCGCATCGACACCGGCCCGGTCGCCGGCGGCCCGATCGGCTTCACCGTCTCCACCGGCGACGCCGCCGACAACGCCCAGGCCAACGAGGTGGAAGCCGCCATCCGCCTCCTCCACGGCGGCTCCGAGGTCCTCCCCGACTCCGGCGACCGGGGCCGCTGGGAGGGCGTGGGGACCACCGACCACTACGACCCGCGCTACTGGCACCCCGACGGCACCCCGACCGGCGCCGAGGAGGACCGGCCCCGCTCCCGTCACGGCTTCCCACTCGTGCCCGGGCTGCTCGACGCCGCACGCCTCCCGTTCGCCGCCTCGGGCGTGGGCTTTCCCTGGTACCCGGTGCACGGCAACCACGACCGGCTCCTGGCCGGGACGGTCACGGTCAACCGGTTCCTCGCCCGCCTCGCCCGCAGCGGCCGCAAGTCCGTCCGCCTCCCCGACCGGCTCGCCCCCGCCGACCTCGTCGAGCTGCTCGGCGGCAGCGAGCTGCGGGACCTCGCCCTCGTCCCCGCCTTCGCCGGTGCCCCGTTCCGGGCGGTCACCCCCGACGCCGGCCGGGCGCCGCTCGAGCTCGCCGGCTGGCTGGCCGCCCACGACGGCCGCAGCGCCCTGCCCGCCACCGCCACCCCCTGGTACGGCTTCGACGCCGGCCCCGTGCGGGCGCTGGTGCTCGACACCGTCGACCACGAGGGCGGCTGGCAGGGCTCGATCGGCGCCGACCAGCTCGCCTGGCTGGAAGCCGAGCTCGAGGCGGCGAGCGACCACTGGGTCGACGCCGACGGCCGGCTGCGGCACCGGCCGGGCCCGGCACGCCCGGTGGTGCTGTTCAGCCACCACCCGCTGCGCTGCCTCATCAACGACTGGTCCCCGGCCGGCGCACGTCGCGTCCTCGCCGACGAGCTCGCCGCCGTGCTCGCCCGGTACCCGGCGCTGGTCGCCTGGGTCAACGGGCACACCCACGCCCACGGGGTGCTCCCCCACCCCCGCCACCCGGCGCTCGACGGCGGCTGGTGGGAGGTCACCACCGCCTCCCACGTCGACTGGCCCCAGCAGGCACGGGTCCTCGAGCTCGCCGTCGACGGCGCCGGCCAGCTCGTCCTCGCCGCCACCGTCGTCGACCACACCGGGGCGCTGCGGCCCGACGCCGGGGACCTGGGCTCGGTCGAGACGCTCGCCGGCTGGTCCCGCCTGCTCGCCGCCAACGACTGGCAGCGGGTCGGGCCCGACGGCACCGTCGCCGGGCGGGGCCGACCCGAGGACCGCAATGTCATCCTCGTCTGCGCCGGCGCCCCCGTCCCCTCCCCGTCCGCCCAGGAGGCCCAGCCGGCGTGAGCCCCGAGCGGGTCGTGGTCGTCGGCGGCGGGGTGCTCGGCACGTTCCACGCGTGGGAAGCCGTCCGCCGCGGCTTCGAGGTCGTCCATGTCGAGAGGGAGGCCGGGGCGCGGGGAGCGACCGTGCGCAACTTCGGGCTCATCTGGGTGAGCGGCCGCGCCCCGGGCGCCGAGCTGGCCCTGGCCCTGCGCGCCCGGGAGGCGTGGGAGGCGGTCGCCGAGCACGTCCCTGGCGCCGGGTTCCGGCCGGCGGGGTCCCTGACCGTCGCCACCGGGGAGGACGGCCCCGGGGCGCAGGCCGCCCTGGAGCTGGCCGCCTCCCTCCCCGACGCCGCTGACCGGGGCTTCGCGTTGCTCGAGGGCGCCGACGCCCGCCGGCGCTGCCCGGCGCTCGGCCCGTCGGTCACCGCCGCCCTGTGGTGCGAGCGGGACGCCGTCGTCGAGCCGCGCCTCGTACCGGAGGCGCTGCAGGGCCGCCTGGCCCGGTCCGACCGCTACCGGTGGGTGCCGGGCCGCCACGTCGTGGCCGCCTCGGCCGGCGGCGTACGCGACCACACCGGCACCTGGCACGGCGCCGACCGGGTGGTGCTCTGCCCCGGCGCCGACCACACCGGCGTCGCCGCCGAGCTGCTCGCCCCGCTCCCCGTGCGCCGGGTGCGGCTGCAGATGTTGCAGACCTCTCCGGCGGGGTTCGACCTCGGGCCGGCGCTGGCCGACATCGACTCGCTGCGCTACTACCCGGCCTTCGCCGGGGCGCCCCGCGACCGGCTCCCGCCGCAGGCGCCGGTGGCGGCGACGTGGGCGGCGCAGTTGCTGCTCGTGCAGCGCGGCGGGGTCGGTGGCGGCGGGGTCGGGGGCGGCGGGGGCGGCGGGGGCGGCGGGGGCGGCGGGCTCACCATCGGCGACACCCACCGCCACGACGAGCCCCTCGACTTCGACTACGACATCGGGCCCGAGGACCACCTCCTCGCCCGGGCGGCGGCGCTCCTCGGCCGGCCGCTCCCGCCGGTCGCCCGCCGCTGGACCGGCGTCTACAGCCAGTGCACCGACGGCCGGCTCTACGCCCGGGCGCAGCCCGAGCCGGGGCTCACGGTCGTCACCGGTCCCGGCGGGCGCGGCATGACCCTCGCCCCTGCCATCGCCCAGGAGACCTTCACGTGAGCGCCCCGACTCCCCCTCCCGAACCCGTTCGCCCGCTGGGGGCGGGCGTGCAACTGGTCTGCCTCGACATGGCGGGCACCACCGTCACCGACGACGGCGCCGTCCTCGCCAGCTTCGCCACCGCCCTCGACGCCCTCGGGGTGCGCGACCGGGCCGAACGGTCCCGGATGGAGGCGTACGTCCGGGCGACGATGGGCGAGTCGAAGATCGTGGTGTGGCGGGCGCTCTTCGGTGACGAGGCCCGCGCGCAGGCCGCCAACGCCGCCTTCGAGGCCGCCTACGACGAGCACATCGAGGCCGGGGAGGTCACCCCCGTCCCCGGCGCCGAGGACACCATCGCCGCCCTCCGGCGCGCCGGCCGCAAGGTCGCCCTCCTCACCGGCTTCTCGGCGTCCACCCGCGACCGCCTCGTCGCCCGCCTCGGGTGGCGCGCGGCGGTCGACGCCCTCCTCTGCCCGGCGGAGGCGGGACGGGGACGGCCGTACCCGGACCTCGTGCTGGCCGCCGTGCTGCGCACCGGCGCCGACGACGTCGCCGCCGTCTGCGCCGTCGGCGACACCGCCTCGGACATGGAGAGTGCCCGGCGCGCCGGCGCCGGCTGGCGGGTGGGGGTGCTCACCGGCACCCACGACGCGGCGACGCTGCACGCCGCCGGCGCCACCCACGTGGTGGGGAGCGTGGTGGAGGTGCCGGCGCTGCTGGAGGGATAGCGGGCGGCGGGGCCGGGGCTGGCGGCCGGGGCTGGCGGGCGGAGCTCGCGGGCGGAGCTCGCGGCAGGGGCGGCGACGGGTGGCGGGCCGGGGCGGGCGAGGTCGCGACGGGTGGCGCGCGCCCCGGCTCCTCGAGCCGCCGTGCTCACTGTCCACATCGGCCCCGCTGCCCACACCCGCCTCACCTCCCCCACCGAAGTGGGGGTGATCCGCCGTACTGGGGGTCGGCATCGGGTTTGGGGGTGGGTCCGTGCGGCCGCGGGGTACCGTGCGACCCCCAGTCCGGGTTCGGACCCCCAGTTGGCGGTGGGACCCCCAGAAGCCGGCTTGCGGCGCCGCCCGAGGGCGGGGCCGTGCGGGACAGGACGGGGTGTGGGGGTGGGGGCAGGACGGGGCGACGAGAGCGGGGCCGTCAGCCCCGGGCGTCCGCCGGCCGCCCGGCAGCCCGCGCGACCTCGACGACGACCCTCCGCCACTCCGCCAGTCCCGGCACGGCGAGGCCGGGCACCTTGGCCTCGTCGTCCCACCGCCGGAGGGCCAGAGCCGCCTCCGCCCAGGGCTCGGCCTCGAAGGCGGCCGCCTCGGCCGGCGTGTGCGGGCCGCCCTGCCGGGCGAGGGTGTCGACCGACGCCGGCGACAGCCGGGCCCGGTAGGCGGGGGACGTGGCGACGAGGTAGCGCTTGGCCTCGACGTGGAGGCGCACGGGGTCGGCGACCGCTGGCGGGAGGACCCGGGCGAGCCAGGCCGCCCCCCGGGCGGCATGGTTGTCGCCGGCGAACGCCTCGACGTCACCCCCGTGCCCGGTGCCGGCGCCGCCCAGCAGCCATCCCACGTCGTGGAGCAGGGCGGCGGTGACCAGCTCGGCCGAGGCGCCGCCGCCCACCGCCCGCTGGGCGGCCTGGCAGGCGTGCTCGAGCTGGGTGATCGGCTCACCGAGGTAGGCGAGCCCGCCGGCGGAGCGGAGGGGGGCGACCAGCTCGTCGGCGACCGCGCCGGTCGCACCGTCGCCGGTCGCACCACCCGCCCCGGCGGCAGCCGCCCCGTCCCGGTGCTCGCCGGCGCTCACCTCCCGATGGTCGCGCCGGCGGGGACCGACCCGGCGACACCGCCCGGCCGGGGCTCGACGACCATCACCACCTCGTCCACCAGCTCGACCGTGACCGGCGAGCCGAGCTCGAGGGCGGCCGCCTCGTCGCTCGGGGCGTCGACCTTGACCGAAGCCGCCGGCTCGCCGTCGAGCAGCACGGTGAGCCGGGTGACCGAGCCGAGGAAGGTCCGGGCGGTCAGGATCCCGCGGCCGCCCTCGTCGCGGCGGAGCGTGAGCCCCTCGGGTCGGACCAGGACCTCGACGGCCGCCCCGTCGGGGAACCGGCCGTCGGCGCTCCCACCGGCGACGCGCCGCCCGAGGACCTCCACGGCGGCGCCGGCGGTCCGAGCGGGCAGGCGGTTCATGGTGCCGACGAACTCCGCGACGAAAGGCGTCGCCGGGCGCTTGTAGAGCACCGCCGGCGCGTCGACCTGCTCGATCCGCCCGTCTCGCATGACGCACACCCGGTCGGCGATCGACAGCGCCTCCTCCTGGTCGTGGGTGACGAAGAGGGTGGTGGTGCCGAGGCGCTGCTGGAGGCCCCGGATCTGCTCGCGCAGCTGGAGCCGGACCTGGGCGTCGAGCGCGGAGAGGGGCTCGTCGAGCAGCAGCACGCGCGGCTCGATCGCCAGGGCCCTCGCCAGAGCGACCCGCTGTTGCTGCCCACCCGACAGCTGGTGGGGGTACTGCTTCGCCCGGTCGGCCAGGCCCACCATGTCGAGGAGGGCCATCGCCCTGCGGCGCCGCTCCGCCGGGGCGGTCCGCCGCATGCGCAGGCCGTAGGCGACGTTGTCCAGGGCGTGCATGTTGGGGAACAGGCTGTAGCTCTGGAAGACCATGCCCATGCCGCGCTTCTGCGCCGGCACGCCGCTGATCTCGGTGCCGTCGACGCTCACGGTCCCGCCGTCGAGCCGCTCGAAGCCGGCGAGCACCCGCAACGCCGTCGTCTTGCCGCAGCCCGACGGGCCGAGCAGGGCGACGAGCTCGCCCGGCTCCAGGGTCAGCGACAGGTGGTCGAGGGCGCGCGTCGAGCCGAAGCTGCGCTGCAGGTCGCGCAGCTCGACGGTCGCCCCGAAGGACACGTCCGGCATCTACTCTCCTCCGGCAGGTGGGGTGCGGCCGCGGCGGTCGAGCAGGCTGATCACCATGAGCAGCGCCCAGGTGGCGAACAGCGCCAAGAACGACACCGCCGTCGACACGTGGGAGTTGTTCTGGTCGAAGGCCACGATCCACACGGGGAATGTCTGGTACTGGTCGAGGCTGGCCATCGTGAACTCGCCGAGCACCAATGCGACGGTGAGCACGGTCGCCGACAGCAGCGCCGCCCTCAGGTTGGGGACGAGCACCCGGCGCAGCGTCTGGAGCGGGCCGCCGCCGAGGCTGCGGGACGCCTCGAAGAGCGTCTTCACGTCGATGGCGGCGAGGCCGGCGGCCAGTGAGCGGTAGGCGAACGGCATGGCCAGCACCACGTACTCGAAGCCCAGGAGGTACGGGCTGGCCTTGGCGAACGTCGGCGCCACGTCGAGCACCCCGATGACGAGCACGATCGGTGGCACCACGATCGGGAGGATCGTGATGCCGTCGAGGATCCGCCTCAGGCGGGGCAGCCGCAGGTGGACGTAGACCGCCGTCGGCACCATGAGCCCGAGCGTCAGGGCGACCGTGAGCACCAGCAGGCGGAGCGACAGGCCGATGGCAGGCCCGAACCCCTGCTGCGCAGTGATCCCGGTGAAGGCCGAGAAGCTGAACGTCCCGGTGTCGGACTGCAGGGCGTAACGCAACGCCGCCACGAAGGGCAGCACGAAATAGGCGCCGACCGCGAGCAGCAGGACCGGGCGCCACAGGCCGCCGGCCCGCCGGGGGCGCGAGGCCACCGCCGGGGACGCCTTTCGCATCCCCTCTCCGCCGTAGACGGAGGCGTCTACTGCGACCACTTCGACACCCTCCGCTGCAGGAGCACGTAGACGACCATGGAGAGGCTGGCGACGAGGACCATCCCCAAGCCGAGGGCCTTGCCGACGTTGGCCTGGCCGGCGATGACGTTGCCGTTGAGGAACGAGCCGATCTGGATCGACGTCAGGGCGATGCTGCCGCTCGTGAGCGCCTCGGCCGTGGCGTAGGCCGACAGGCCGAAGCCGAACAGGAGCAGCATGGCCCCGAGCACCGACGGGGCGAGGATCGGCGCCCCGACACGCCGCCAGTAGGCCCAAGAGCCGGCGCCGAGGCTCTCCGACGCCTCTCGCCACTGCGGGCGCAGGGCCTGCAGCGCCGGCGTGACCACCAGCACCATGAGCGGGATCTGGAAGTACAGGTACACGATGGCGACGCCGGTGAAGGAGTAGAGGGTGAAGCCGTGGTCGTAGGGGTCGAGCCCGATCGCCGCCAGCCACCGGGTCACCATGCCCGTGCTGCCGATCGAGGCGATGAAGAGGAAGGCGAGCGGGACACCGCCGAAGTTGGCGAACACCCCCGACGCCGTCGTCACCACCCGGCGCAGGGAGCCGTGCGGGCTGGTCTCGACGGCGTAGGCGACGAGCAGGCCGACCACGCCGGGCACCACGGCGGTGATCGCGGCCAGCTCGATGCTCGTCACGAATCCCTGTCGGTAGACGCCGCTGAACGCGGCATGCAGGTTGGCGAGGGTGAGGCCGCCGCCCGGGTTGCCGCTCTCGAAGGCGCCGACGACCACGTCGGCGAGGGGCCAGGCGAGGAAGACGAGGGCGTAGATGGCGAAGGGCGCCAGCCCGAGCACCGGCCAGCGGAGCAGCAGGCCCCGGCGCCCGGGGCGGCGCGCGTCGCGGCCACCCCGGAGCGGTGCAGCGGGAGCGGGCGCCGGGCCCGGGCCGGCCGGCCCGGGCTCGGTCGTCAGGGCCACCGGATCAGCCGGAGAGGACGGTCGACCACTGCTGGTTGACCACGTTCTCCGCCTGGGTCAGCTGCGCCTGACTGGGGAACGTCACCGCGCCCGACGGGGCGGGCGGCAGGGCGTCGAGCGCCGCCTTGTCGACGGCGCCATCGGCGACCAGCGTCGGCAGCTCTATCGGGCGGGCGGATCCCGCCAGCCACAGGTTCTGACCGACCGTGGAGTACAGGTACTCCTCCCACAGCCGGGCGGCGGCCGGGTGCGGGGCGGTGGCGCTGATCGCCTGGCTGTAGTAGGTGGCGTAGTGCCCGTCGGTCGGGATCACGATCTTCCAGTCCTTGACCTCGGACTTGATCTCCGAGGCCTGCAGGTAGTCCCACCACACGACGATCGGCGTCTGGCCGCTCTGCACCGTCGACGGCCCGGCCGTGACCGGGACGAAGTTGCCGACCTGCTTCAACCGCTTGAAGTACCGGACGCCCGGTTCGATGTTGCCGTAGGAGCCGCCGTTGGCCAGCGCCGCCGCGTAGACGGCGGCGAAGGCCGCGCCCGCCTGGGTGGGATTCCCGTTGATGGCGACCATGTTCTTGTACGCCGGGTCGAGCAGCGACTTGAACGACGTGGGGGCCACCTTGACCTTGCTCGGGTCGTAGCCGATCGCCATGTACCCGCCGTAGTCGTCGTACCAGGCCCCGTTGGGCGCCTTGGCGGCGGGGGGGATGTCATTCCAGGTCGACACCTCGTAGGGGGCGAGGAGTCCCTTCTGGGCGGCCTCGACCGCGAAGGAGGTGCCCATGTCGAGCACGTCCGGTGCCCGCGACTGGCCCTTCAGCTGCTCCATGGCGTTGATCTCGTCCTGGCTGGAGCCATCCGGGTTGGCGTCGACGATCTTGATGCCGTACTTCTTGGTGAAGTCCCGCATGATCGTCCCGTAGTTGGCCCAGTCCTTGGGGAGGGTGATGACGTTGAGCGTCCCCTCCTTCTTGGCGGCCTTCACCAGGCCGCTCATGCCGCCGAAGGCCGCCAGCGACGTCGCCTTGGCGGCGTCGCTGGCGGAGCCGCCGCTGCTCGAACCCGACCCGGTCGCCGAGGCACTGGGGCCGCCGCTCGTCGAGCCGCCGCTGGTCGCATTGCTGGTGCTCGTGCCGCACGCCGCCAGGGTCAGGGAGAGCCCGACCACGCCGGCCGCGAGAGCCGATTTCCGCTTGCTCATCCACGCTCCTCGTCCATTGATGCCGTCGGGACGAGAACGTAGGAAGGCCGTTTGGACGGGAGCCGACCGCGGCCTGAATCGCGGGGAAACAGTTCGGGAACCCTGCCTGCCGCCCCCCGAGGCATCGCCCTCAGCCGAGGGCGATGCCGACCACCGCCCAGCTGGTCGCCAGGGCGGCGTCGATCAGCGCCACCCGCCGCCACCGGGGATCGACCGCCGCCAGCCCGACGCCGCTGGCGGCGTGCAGCAGGTCGGCGGTCGCACCGAGCCGCCGCCAGCGGGGCCAGGCGGCCAGCTCGACACCGGCCTGCAGGACGTGGCGAGCGCCGAGCACCCGGGCGATGCGGCGGGCGTCGACGCCGGCGTCGTCGGGGCCCCCGGCGAGCTCGATGCACCGGTCGGGTGCGGTCAACAAGGTGAGCCCCCACCCCAGACGGGCCCCGCCGAAGACCCGCCCGGCCCGACCCGACGGCCGGCTCACGCGTCCTCCCGCTTCCGACCGTTGCGGGCCCGGTGCAGCCCGTGGGCGGCGTTGATGAGCGCGAGGTGGGACAGACCCTGGGGGGTGTTGCCGAGGAAGTCGCCGGTGCCGGGGTCGATCTGCTCCGAGTACAGCCCGACGTCGCTGGCCACGCCGAGGAGCTGCTCGAGGAGCTCCTCGGCCTCGTCGAGGCGATCGAGGTCGGTGAGCGCGTCGACGAGCCAGAAGCTGCATGCCACGAAGGCGCCTTCCTCGGCGGCCGCCCCCGAGTAGCGGTAGACGAGCGGCCCACGGCCGAGCTCGGCGCGCACGGCGTCGACGGTCCCCGCCAGCCGCTTGCCCCGGTCGAAACCGGTCCGGGCGGCGAGGAGCGTCGCCGCGTCCAGGGCGTCGGTGCCGGCGTAGAAGGTGTAGGAGCCCTTGGCCTCCGACCAGCAGTGCTCGTCGACCCAGGCGTGCACCTCGGCGGCCTCCGCGGCCCACCGGTCCCGGTGGCGGTCCTCGATCTGGCCGTCGTCGGCCAGGCTGACCGCCCGGTCCAGCGCGACCCAGCAACCCATCTTGGAGATCGTGTAGTGCTGCAGGTCGTGCAACTCCCAGATGCCCGAGTCCTTGGCGCGCCACCGGTCGCAGCAGCGGTCGGCGAGCCCGGCGAGCACCCGGCCGGTCTCGGGGTCGAGGACGTGACCCTCCCGGCAGTACCGGTGCATGGTGTCGAACAGGTCGCCGAAGACCCCGAGCTGGGACTGGTCGGCGGCGCCGTTGCCCGAGCGCACCGGGCGGCTGTCCCGGTAGCCCGGCGCGTCGATCTCCGCCTCGCCGCTCGGCGTCCCGCCGTCGAGGGCGTAGAAGATCTGCAGGTCGTTGCGGCGGATGGCGTCCAGCAGCCACGAGACCGCCCCCTGGACCTCCTCGTGCAGGTCGAGGCGGATGAAGGCGTCGAGGGTGAAGGAGGAGTCCCGCACCCAGGCGTAGCGGTAGTCCCAGTTCTTCGGGCCGCCGATGCCCTCGGGCAGCGAGCTGGTGGCGGCCGCGGCGATGGCACCGGTCTCCTCGGCCAGCAGGGTCTTGAGGGCGAGCGCCGAGCGGCGCACGCTCGGGTTCCAGCGGCCGGCGTCCGCGAGCAGTCCGGTCCAGCGGTGCCAGGACTCCACGGTGCGGTCGATGCGGTGGTCGACGTAGGCCGGCGAGGGCAGGTAGAGCGGCTCGGCGTCGGTCACGACGACCCCGAGCAGCATGCGGGCCGGGGCGCCCTCCCGGTCGCCGGCCGGTGACGGCTCCGCCGTCCAGCGGCCGCAGACACCGTGGGTGCCCACCTCGGCCTCGCCGACGCCCTCGGCGATGACCGCCAGGGACTGGTCCCCGACCCGTAGCACCGGCCGGCCACGCTCGACGGTGGCCCAGGGGCTGGCGGTGCCGAAGCGGTCGCCGGGGGTGACCTCCCAGCGCATGGGGACCGACCCGGAGAGGCCCTCGACCCGGAAGGCGAGCTCGCTCCAGGGGAGCCGACCGGCCGAGCCGACGTTGAGCGAGGCCGTGACCCGCACCGTCCCCGACCCCGTCCGGTACGTGGTCTCGAGGACGTTGGTGTCCTCGACGTAGCGGCGCTCGACGGAGGAGTCCCCCTCCGGGGCGACCAGGACGTGGCCGCCCCGCGGGGGGTCGAGGATGGCGGCGCACACCGGCGGGGCGTCGATGGTGGGGACGGGCCACCAGTCGACCCGCCCGTCGCGGGCCACGAGGGCGACGGTGCGGCCGTCACCCAGGACGGCGTAGTCGGCGATGGGGGCGAACCCGTCGATGCGGGGTTGGTCGACCGTACGGGGATGCATGCTGGTAGACGTCATTGCACGCGGCAGCTTTCTTCAAACCCTCCCCGGGGCGGTCGGCGACGTATGCCAGGATGGACACGGTGAACGATGACGCAACCGGCGTCGCGGAGGCCGGCAACGGCACCCGTCCGCGTCCGCCCGGCTCCGACATCGAGCTGGTCGACGCCTTCGTCGCCGCCAGCCGGGCGCTGGTGGCGGTGGCGGCACGCAGCCTGGCGGGGATGGGCGAGGACATCACGCTGCCGCAGTACCGGGCGCTGGTGGTCCTGGCCTCCCGGGGACCGCAGCGCGCCGCCGACCTGGCGGCGAGCCTGGACGTGACGCCCTCGACGGCGAGCCGGATGATCGAGCGGCTCGTGCGCAAGCGCCTGGTCGGGCGGGCCCGCACCAAGGAGGACCGCCGCACGCTGCGGGTGTACCTGACCCGGTCGGGTCGGGACATCGTGGCCGCCGTCACCGACCGGCGGCGGGAGGAGATCACCCGGATCCTCGCGGAGATGCCCGACGAGGGGAGGGTCCCCCTCGCCTCCGCCCTGCGCGCGTTCGCCGCCGCCGCCGGTGAGGTGCCGGAGCAGGACTGGGCGCTCGGCTGGGATGCCGCCGGCGCCGACGAGGAGCTGGCCGACGACGGGTCCGGCGCCCCCCCGCCCGGGGCCGCCGGCGACGGGCCCGGCGACCACGGCGACCCCGAACGGCCCGACGCGGCCCACGACGACCGCGACCGGGACGGCTGACCGGGGGGCCTCCGGGCCGGCCGTCAGCCCCCGTCCTGGCCGAAGGCCGCCGAGAGTTGCTCGCCCTCGTCGGCGGCGGCCAGCACGGTCACGTCGTCGCCCGGCTCGAGGCGGGTGCTCCCCCGCACCGCCAGCAGGCGCCCGTCGCGCACCAGCAGGGTGATCCACGCCCCTTCGGGCAACCCCGGCAGCTCGGCGACGGTGTGGCCGGCCACCGGGGCGTCCTCCCCCACCTGCAGGCGGTAGACGCCGCTCGGCCGGTCCCGCAGGCGGACGCCCAGCGCCCACGGCTCGGGCGGCACGACCTCCATCGGCAGGTGCACCAGCCGGGCGAAGGTGCCGACCAGGCCGCCCTGCACGACGACCGAGAACAACACGACCACCACGACGATCCCGTACAGCCGGCGCGCCGCCGGGACGTGGGCGGTGAGGAGGTAGCCGGCGAGCAGGATCGGCACCGCCCCCTTGAGTCCGGCAAAGAGGACGAACGCCCGCTCGTTGCGGCGGAGGCGCACCGGTGCCAGGCTCAGCCCCACCAGCAGGGGCCGGATCAGCACCATCAGCGCCAGACCGATGACGACCCCGGGCACCCACACGTCGGTGCGGGCCTCGGTCCCGAAATCGACGGTGAGCCCGAGGGCGATGAAGGCGACGATCTCCCCCAGGCTGGAGAGGGCGTCGTGGAAGCGCTCGATCTCCCGCTTGAACGGGGCGCGGGCGTCGCCGATGGTGATGCCGGCGATGAACACGGCGAGGAAGCCGGAACCGTGCGCCACCGTCGCCGCCCCGTACAGGAGGAAGGCGGACGCCAGGGTCCGCAGCGGATAGAGACCGCCGCCCGGCAACGGCACCCGCCGCATGAAGACCAGCAGCAGGCGGCCCCCGACGACGCCGACGGCGAGGCCGACCGCCATCTGCACCACGAACTCGACGGCGACGTGGGCGACCCCCGCCCCGGAGATGCCCCCGGCGGCGAGGAGGCTCGCCATAAGGGCGATCCCCGCCGGGTCGTTGGCGCCCGACTCACCCTGGATGATGGTGCCGCTGCGCCCCCCCACCCGCCGGTTGCCGAGGACGGAGAACACGACCGTCGGGTCCGTCGGCGCCACGGCGGTGGCGAGCAGCAGGGCGGCGTACCAGCCGGCGCCCACCACCACCCGGACGACCCCGGCGGCGGCGATGGCCGTGGCGAACGTGCCGACGATGCCGGCCAGGGCGATCGGCACGACCGCCGAGCGGAACGCCCGCCAGCCGATGCTCATCCCGCCGTCGAACAGGATGGCGATGAGGGCGACGGTGACGATGTCCACGTCGATGGGCCGGCTCGGCGCGCGCAGCGAGGGGACCAGGGCGGCGACCGCCGCCGAGCCGACCAGCACGATCGCCGGCAACGGCACCCGGATGCGCGCGGTCAGCCGGCTCGAGGCGATGATGAGCAGCCCGGCGCCGGCACTCGCGAGGAGGATGAGGGCGAAGCGGTCGACGTCGGTCACGGACGATGGTGCGGGCGGCCGGGAGTGCCCTCCCACGAACCTTTCCCGACGACGCTACCCGCACGCCTCCAGCTCGGCGGGAGATCCCCATAGCATGGCGGCGCCGGAGCCGAGTCGGACGGGAGATCGAGTGGTGGACGCGAACCGGACCGGGGAGCCAGCGGCGAGCGCCGAGGACCTCGACGCCATCGCCGCCCGGGTGCACTGGCTGGCGATGCGGATCGTGGACGCCGCCAACCACGACCGGGCGGACGCGGGGGGCATCAAGGTGGGCGGCCACCAGGCGTCGAGCGCGTCGATGGTCGGGATCATGACCTCGCTGTGGTTCGACCTGCTGGGCCGGGAGGACAAGGTGGCGGTCAAGCCGCACGCCTCGCCCGTGTACCACGCCATCAAGTACCTGACCGGCGAGATCGACGCGTCGTGGCTGACCCGGCTGCGGGCGTTCGGCGGGCTGCAGGCCTACCCGAGCCGTACCAAGGACCCCGACGTGGCCGACTTCTCGACCGGCTCGGTGGGCCACGGGGCGGTGGCGCCGCTGTTCGCGGCGGCGACCCGCCGGTACCTGCAGGGGCGGTTCGAGCTGGGGACCGCGGGGCGCTTCATCGCCCTGATCGGCGACGCCGAGCTGGACGAGGGCAACGTGTGGGAGGCGATCGCCGACCCGGCGCTGCAGGGCCTCGGCAACGTCCTGTGGGTCGTCGACCTCAACCGCCAGAGCCTCGACCGGGTGATCCCGGAGCTGAAGGTGCGCCGGCTGGAGGCGTTGTTCGCAGCGTCGGGGTGGCATGTCACCGAGGCGAAGTGGGGCCGGCGGATCGAGGCGCGCTTCGCGGCCGAGGGCGGCGAAGCCCTGCGCCGCCGGCTGGACGAGATGAGCAACGAGGAGTACCAGAGCATCGTCGCCGCCCCCCGCGGCGAGGTCCGCACCCGGCTGCTCGCCGGGGCCGACCCGGCGGTGAAGGCCGCCGTCGGCGACGTCGAGGACGCCGAGCTGTGGGACCTGGTCACCGACCTCGGCGGCCACGACCACGCCGTGCTCGCCGACACCTGGGCCGCCTGCGACGCCGAGGCGGACCGGCCGAGCGTGGTGTTCGCCTACACCATGAAGGGTTGGGGGCTGCCGATCGCCGGCGAGCCGCTCAACCACTCCGCCCTGCTGACCCCGGCGCAGATCGACGAGCTGCGGGCCCGCAACGGCCTGACCACCGCCACCGAGTGGGACCGCTTCGACCCGGCGTCGGGGCCGGGCCGGTGGTGCCGGATCGTCGGCGAGCGGCTCAACAACCGGCCCGTGCCCGCCCGGCCCCGCCTCCCGGTGCCGCCGGCGGTGGGGGGACGGCCCGCGGCGAAGGTCTCCACCCAGGAGGCCTTCGGCCGGCTGCTCACCTCGCTCGCACGCCACGAGGAGCTCGCCCGTCGGGTGGTCACCCTTTCCCCCGACGTCTCGGTGTCGACCAACCTCGGCGGGTGGATCAACAAGGTCGGCGTGTTCCGGGCCGAGGAGGCCACCGACTGGTTCGGGGAGAGCCAGCTCCTGCGCTGGCGGCAGACCCCCGCCGGCCAGCACATCGAGCTCGGGATCTCGGAGATGAACCTCTTCGGCCTGCTCGCCCAGCTCGGCCTGGCCCACGAGCACCACGGCGAGGTCCTGCTGCCGATCGGCACCGTCTACGACCCCTTCGTGTGCCGGGGCCTGGACTCGCTGGTCTACGGCGCCTACAACGCCAGCCGGTTCGTGGTCGTCGGCACCCCGTCGGGCGCCACGCTCGCCCCCGAGGGCGGCGCCCACCAGTCCGGCATCACCGCCTCCATCGGCATCGAGCTGCCCGGCGTCACCTTCGCCGAGCCGGCCTACGCCCGGGCCCTCGACTGGCTGCTCTGCGACGGCCTGGACCGCCTCACCGCCCCCGACGGCGACTCGCTGTACCTGCGCCTCACGACCCGCCCGATCGAGCAGGCCCCCTTCGAGGCGGCCCTGGCCCGGCTCGGCGAGGAGCGCCTGCGCGCCGGGGTGCTCGCCGGCGGCTACCGGCTGGCCGAGGCCGCGCCCGACCTGCCCCCCGACGCCCCGGTGGTGCGCCTCGTCGGTTCGGGCGCCGTGCTCCCCGAGGTGCTCGCCGCCGCCGCCCTGCTCGCCGAGGAGGGCGTCGCCGCCCCGGTGATCGACCTGACCAGCCCCGACCGGCTCTACC
>DASSZM010000118.1:0-6464 GCA_035702855.1 Acidimicrobiales bacterium
ATAGGGGTCGACGGCGGCGCCAACTCACCGGGCGCAGCATCGGGGCCCGACGGCGAGGTGATGCTTGACCTCGAGGTTGTCGGCTCGGTGGCCCCCGGCGCCCGTATCGCCGTCTACTTCGCCCCCAACACCGACCAGGGCTTCCTCGACGCCGTCTCCACCGCCGTGCACGACACCACCAACCACCCGTCGGTCGTCTCCATCAGTTGGGGCAGCGCCGAGGTCGGCTGGACGCCCCAGGCCATGACCCAGATGGAGGACACCTTCGCCACGGCCGCCACCCTCGGGGTGACCGTCACGGTCGCCGCCGGCGACAGCGGCTCGGGCGACGGCGTCGGCGACGGCCGACCCCACGTCGACTTCCCGGCCTCCGCCCCCCATGCGCTCGGCTGCGGCGGCACGACCCTCGAGCTCGCCGGGGGGGCCATCCGCTCCGAGGTCGTCTGGGACGACCTGGCGTCGGGCGGCGGGGCGACCGGCGGCGGCGTCAGCGCCGTGTTCGGCCCGCCGGCCTGGCAGGCGTCGGCGGGCGTCCCGCCCGTCCCCGGCAGCGGCGGCCGCTATCAGCCCACCGGCGGCCGCGGCGTCCCCGACGTCGCCGGTGACGCCGACCCCCGGACCGGCTACGAGATCCGCGTCGACGGCCTGACGGAGGCGATCGGCGGCACCAGCGCCGTCGCTCCCCTGTGGGCGGCGCTGGTCGCCCGGCTCAACCAGGGCCTCGGCCGGGACCTCGGCTTCGTCAACCCCCACCTGTACGCCCTCGGCCTGCCGAGCGGGGCGGCGCCCGACATCGTGCACGACATCACCGTCGGCTCCAACGGCGCGTGGAGCGCCGGGCCCGGGTGGGACCCCTGCACCGGTCTGGGATCACCTGACGGCGCGGCCCTGCTCGCCGCCCTGCAGGCCCTGCCGGCGACCGGCGCGTAGATTGCCCCTGCCGACCTCCCGCCGCGGCGGGCCGCGGCCCGGCGGCGGGGTGGGGCGACCACGACGCACGAGGGAGGACAGCGATGGACACGACGCTCGACGCCGCCGCACTGGAGGCGATGCGCAAGGACTTCTCGGCCAACCCGACCTACCGGCTGACGCAGAACGCCGTGACGCGGGTCGCCCTCGCCGACGTCGCCCTGGACCGGGAGGTCGTCAACACCACCGACCACACCATCTCGACGCTGCTCGACGACTGGAAGGTGACCAACCAGCAGCACAGCGGACGCTGCTGGCTGTTCGCCGGCCTCAACCTCCTGCGGGTGGGCGCCATGCAGGCGATGAACCTGAAGGAGTTCGAGTTCTCCCAGAACTGGATGATGTTCTGGGACAAGCTCGAGCGGGCCAACTACTTCCTCGAGGCGATCATCGAGACCGCCGACCGGGACCTCGACGAGCGCACCGTCGCCCGGCTGCTCGACACGCCCGCCGAGGACGGTGGCCAGTGGAACATGTTCGTCGCCCTGGTGCGCAAGCACGGCCTGGTCCCCAAGCCGTTCATGCCCGAGACCAAGAGCTGCGCCGACACCCGGGAGATGAACCAGGTCCTGCGCCGCCTGCTGCGCCAGGGCGCCAAGACCCTCCGGGCGGCGATGGCCGGCGGCGACGCCGGGGTGGCACGCGCCGAGAAGGCCGAGATCCTGCGGGTCGTCCACCGCGTGCTGTGCATCCACCTCGGCACCCCGCCGGAGCAGTTCGACTGGCAGTGGACCGACAAGGACCGGGTGTTCCACCGCGACGGCGTCCTCACCCCACAGGAGTTCGCGGCGCGCTACGTCGAGCTGCCCCTGGCCGACTACGTCTGCCTGGTGCACGACCCCCGACCGTCGAGCCCGATCGGCCGGACCTTCACCGTCGAGTACCTCGGCAACGTGCTCGGCGCCCCGCCCGTCACCTACCTCAACGTCGAGGTCCCGCTGCTCAAGGAGCTGGCGGCACGGACCATCCAGGGCGGCGAGCCGGTCTGGTTCGGCTGCGACGTGGCGAAGATGATGAGCGACGAGTACGGCATCTGGGACGCCCGGCTCCACGACTTCGGCGCCGTGTACGACACCGCCTTCACGCTGGACAAGGCCGACCGCCTGCTGCTGCACGAGTCGCAGATGACCCACGCCATGCTCTTCACCGGCGTCGACGTCGTCGACGGCACCCCCCGCAGGTGGCGGGTCGAGAACAGCTGGGGGAAGGACCGCGGCAAGGACGGCTTCTACACGATGAACGACTCGTGGTTCGACGAGTACGTCTTCGAGATCGCCGCCCGGCGCGACCTGCTCCCGCCCGAGCTGCAGGCGGCGCTCGACCAACCCCCGATCGTGCTGCCGGCCTGGGATCCGATGGGGGCCCTGGCCCGCTGAGGACCGGGCGACGGCCCACCGACCATCACCCTCGACCTCTACTGGACGGTCAGGGTCCGTGGGTCGTCGCCGGCCCCGGTCACATGCGCGAGGGGGCGGCGATGCCGAGCAGGACCAGGCCGGACTCGAGCACGGCGGCGGCGCAGGCCGACAGCAGCAGCCGGCTCTCCCGCAGGGCCGGGTCGTCGACCCGGAGCACGGGGCAGCGCTCGTAGAAGGCGGTGAAGGTGCCGGCCAGGTCGAACAGGTAGCTGCACAGCTTGTGGGGGCTGTAGCCCTCCAGGGTGGCCGCCACCGCCGTGTCGAAGCCGAGCACGGCGACGGCCAGCGCCCGCTCCTCCGGCTCGGCGAGGCCGAGCGCCCCGCCGGCCGCCATCGCCCCCGCCGACGCCAGCACGCCGTCGGCGTCGCGCCCGGCGCGCCGGAAGATCGAGCGGATCCGGGCGTGGGCGTACTGGAGGTAGGGGGCGGTGTTGCCCTCGAAGGCGAGCATCCGGTCCCAGTCGAACACGTAGTCGCGGGTACGGTCGGTCGACAGGTCGGCGTACTTGAGGGCGCCGATGCCGACGTCCTCGGCCACCAGGCGCGCCTCGTCGGCGGGCAGCTCCGGGTTCTTGGCGGCGACGGCGGCGGCGGCCCGCTGGACCGCCTCGTCCACCAGCTCGGCCAGCTTCACGGTGTCACCCGCCCGGGTCCGGAACATCTTGCGATCGGTGCCGAGCATGCTCCCGAACGCCACGTGGACCGGCTCCTTGCCCGCCGGGACCCACCCGGCGGCCCGGCCGACGGCGAAGACCATCTCGAAGTGGAGGGCCTGCGGCGCCCCGACGACGTACAGGGCCCGGTCGGCGCCGAGCCGCCCGAAGCGGTCCCGGAGGGCGGCCAGGTCGGTGGTGGCGTAGTTGTAGCCGCCGTCGGACTTCTGCACGATGAGCGGCAGCGGGTCGCCCTCGCGGTTGGTGAACCCGGCCGGGAACACGCAGCGCGCGCCCTCGCTCTCGACCAGCAGGCCCTTGGCCTCGAGGTCGGCGACGACGCCGGGCAGCAGGTCGTTGTAGAAGCTCTCCCCCACCACGTCCTCCGGCTGCAGCAGCACCCCGAGGCGCCGGTAGACGGCGGCGAAGTACGCCATGCTCTGGTCGACGAGTTGGTGCCAGAGCCGCATCGTCTCCGGGTCGCCCGACTGGAGGGCGACCACCCGCCGGCGGCTCCGCTCGCGGAACTCCTCCGAGCCGTCGAAGGCCGCCCTCGCCTGGCGGTAGAAGCCGTCCAGGTCCCCGACCGACAGCTCCTCGCCGCCGGCCTCGCCGGCGTCGACCAGGTACTCGATCAGCATGCCGAACTGGGTGCCCCAGTCGCCGACGTGGTTCTCCCGGATCACCCGGTGACCGGCGTCGCCGAGGAGGCGGCAGAGGGCGTCGCCGATGATCGTGGTCCGGACGTGGCCGGCGTGCATCTCCTTGGCGACGTTCGGCGCCGAGTAGTCGACGACCACGGTCAGCGGCCGACCGGCGGTGCTCCGGCCGAGGCGGGGGTCGGCGGCCACGGCGGCGAGGGTGCCCGCCAGCCACTCGTCGGCGAGGGTCAGGTTGATGAACCCCTTGGTGCTGGCCTCGACCTTGGCGCAGACGTCCCCGAGATCGGCGCCCGCGACGATCTCGGCCGCCACCTCCGCGGCCGGGCGCCCGAGGCGCTTGGCGAGGGGCAGCGCGCCGTTGGCCTGGAAGTCCACCCCGGCCTGGGAGGAGGGTCGCAGCACCGGGTCCGCTCCAGGGGCGACGCCGTCGAAGGCGGGCTGGAGACGGGCAGCGAGGAGCGCGAGCAGACCGGCCATCCCCCATGCTCGCAGGAAGGCAGGGCGAAAGGCGAACGGGATAGGTTGCTGGTCCCATGCCCTCCGCCCCGGCCGCGCTGCGCTTCGACGCCGTCGACCTGGACCGGGTGTCCACACCGATCCTGCAGCAGGTCGCCTTCACCGTCGAGGCCGGTGAACGCTGGGCGGTCCTCGGGCCCAACGGATCGGGCAAGACCACCCTGCTCGAGCTGGCCTCGGGCTACCTCCACCCGACCCGGGGCACCGTCGAAGTGCTCGGCGAGCGGCTCGGCCGCACCGACGTGCGGGCGCTCCGCCCGCGCGTCGGACTCGTCAGCGCCTCGGTGGCCAAGATGCTCCAGCCGGGCCTGACCGGAACCGAGGTGGTGATGAGCGCCGCTCACGGCGCCCTGGAGCCGTGGTGGCACCGCTACGACGACCGGGACCGGGCACGCGCCCGGGCGCTGCTGGAGGCCGCCGGCTTCGGCCACACCGCGGAGCGGCCCTTCGGGGTGCTCTCCGAGGGCGAGCGCCAGCAGGTGCTGCTGGCGCGGACCCTCATGGCCGAGCCCGACCTGCTCCTGCTCGACGAGCCGGCGGCGGGCCTCGACCTCGGCGGGCGCGAGAGGCTCGTGGCCCGCCTGGCGTCCCTGGCCGGCGATCCCGCCGCCCCGCCGATCGTCCTCGTGACCCACCACGTCGAGGAGATCCCCGGCGGCTTCGACCACGCCCTGCTCCTGCGGGCCGGGGAGGTCGTCGCCGCCGGCCCGATCGCCGAGGCGCTCCGGGCGGAGACGCTCTCGGCGACCTTCGGCCTGCGCCTGGCGCTGGACCGCTCCGACGGGCGCTGGAGCTGCCGGGCCGTGTGACCCGCTGGGCGGCCTGCTAGCCCAGCTGGGCGTGCAGGAAGGCGACCGCCCGGTCCCAGGCGATGCGCGCCTGCTCGGCGTCGTAGGTCCCGAGCAGGTTGTGGTCGTTGAGGAAGGCATGACCCGCCGGGTAGAAGTGGAGCTCGGGCTGCGTGCCGGTGGCGGCGGCGATCGCCTGGAACTGGGCGTTGACGGCGTCCATCGGGACGAAGTCGTCCTTCTCGCCGTAGTGGCCCTGCACCCTGGCGGTCACGCCGGACCAGTCCGGCTCGGTCTGCAGGACGCCGTAGAAGGGGACGGCGGCGGCGAGCTTGTCGCCGGCCTGGGCGGCGAGGGACAGCACGAAGCCGCCGCCCATGCAGAACCCGACGGCGCCGAGCTTGTCGCCGGTCACCGCCTCGTGGCCGAGCAGGTAGTCGACGGCGCCACGCAGGTCCTGGCTCGCCTTCTCGACCGGGAGCTCCTGCATCAGCCGGCCGGCCTCGTCGGCGTCGTGGGTGGTCCGCCCGCCGTAGAGGTCGGGAGCGAGGGCCACGAAGCCCTCGCGGGCGAAGCGGTCGGTCAGATCGGCGATGTGGTCGGTGAGACCCCACCACTCCTGGATGACGATGACCCCCGGCCCGCGTCCGCCGGCGGGCACGGCCAGGTAGCCGTGAGCCTCGCCGCCGTTGCTCGGGAAGGTGACGTTCTGCTTGGGATTGTCGGGCACGGCGGAGAAGCTACCCGGGGTGCCCGGGCTGCTCACAGGGCGCCGAGACGCTCCTCGAGCTCCTCGACCGGGTACAGGTGGCGGGAGAGCGTCTCGGTGAGCCAGGCCTCGACCTTCGCCCGGCGGTCGCCCTCGGGGAGCTGCGACCACAGGTCGAGCAGGTGGTCCTGGACCTCCCCGGCGGCCACGGACGCCTGCCCGGAGAGCTCGGCGCGCCACGTCGCCAGGAACGGGGCGACTTCGTCGATGGTGTCGTGAGCGTCAGTCATCGCACCCCCCAGCGTAGATGGTGACGATCGCTAGGGGTCGACCAGGGCCGACCGGCCCTTGACTCGCCCCGTCACCGGGTCGAGACTCGCGCCATGTGGGGGAAGCGGAGCCGCCGGCGCTCCCGTCCCGAGCGCGCCGACGCACGCCCGGAGGACGAGTGGGGCCCGTGCGAGTACCTCGACGACCGGGCCCGCCCGCCGTCCGAGGAGGACGACGCCGAGGCGGCCCGCAACTGGCGGGCCGCCCGCCACGGCCGGCCCGAGGACTGGCCGTCACGCCCGGCGCCGCCGCCGTAGGAAGCGCACGGGGTCGTACTTCACGTCGACGACCCGCTCCTTCATGGGGATGATCCCGTTGTCGGTGATCTTGATGCCCTCGGGGCAGACCTCGGTGCAGCACTTGGTGATGTTGCAGAGCCCGAGGCCCCGTTCCTCCTGGGCCAGCTTCTTGCGGTCCCG
>DASSZM010000135.1:0-7795 GCA_035702855.1 Acidimicrobiales bacterium
CGTGCGCAGCATCGGGCCCGGGCGGGGGCCCTCCGGCGTCCGGTGGCTCCGGCGTCTCGGGGGCCTCCGGCGTCTCGGGGGCCTCCGGCGCCTCAGGGCCCGCTGCCTCGGCGTCGGGCCCTTCGGGTGCCGCGTCGCCCGCTGCGTCGGCGACGGGCCCGGCGGGGGGCTCGGCGGACTCACCCGCCTCGGCATGGCCGTCGGTGCCGCCGTCGCTTTCGGTCTTGCCGGGGCCGTCGGTGGCGTCGTCGGCCGTGGCTCCCGTCTCGGGCGGCGAGGCGGCGGGAGTCGATGCCGCCACCTCGGTGCCCGCAGGCTGGGCCTCGTCGGAGACGTCCTCCACGAAGGCGAGCTGCGCGGCCAGCGGGCTGCGAGCCGACAGGGTCCGTTCGGCGAAGTCCACCAACCACTCGGCCTTCACGCTCTTCTGCTGGCCGGCGTACTCGAGACGGACGACCCACTCGCTGCCGCCGGTGTGCCAGGCCGACCAGTGCTCGGCGATCTCATCCGCCGTGACGCGGATCCCCCGGCGCAGGAGGTTGCGCTGGACGGCGTCGGCGAGCGGGAGGGCGGACTCGCCCTTGCGGGCGGTGGCGAAGCGCAAAGCGCCGGCCCGGTCCACGGCGGCGCGCTGTTCGGCCAGGATCGGCGCGGCGAAGCGGTCGATCCAGTCGATCCCGACGCCGGCCTCGGCGGCGACCTCGGTCACCGTCCTCCCCTGGCGCAGGCGAGCCTGGATCTCGCGCGGCGTCAGGGCGCTCCGGAGCCCACCGGCGGTGGCGACGGCTTCGAAGACGGCGGGATCCGGCGGCAGCGGTCGCGGCAGGGCCGGACTGGTGGCGGGAGGGCCCGACGCCTCACGTTCGGGCCCCGGCGCGCCCGCCGGGCGGTCCGCACCGGTGCCGGGTCGGCCTGCGGCGGTCGCGTCCGCCTGGCGGGACGAGCCCGAGCGGGCGCCGGGTTCCCGGGGCGTGCGCTTGCCACTGCCTGCCCGCCTCTGACCTGCACCGCCCCGCGCCGCACCCGCCCGGGGCGACCCGGCAGGTACGGGAAGCTCGGCCTGCGCCCGCTCGAGCTGGATCAACAAGTCGGCGTCGACGTGCACCCAGAACCGCCCGCCCCGCCCGTCGGTGCGGTCCGACAGGAGAAGAGCACGGGACTGCGGATCAACACCGACGACATGGAGCTGGAGCAACGACGACCCCCGCGGACTTCCGGGCGGCCCGCTCCTCGGGCCCTCGACTCGCAACGTAGCAGCCACCCCGATCCGGCACGCGGATCCCCGGGGAGGGCCGCGCCGGGCGGCGGGCGGTCAGTCTCCCCCGCCTCAGGCGCAGTCCACCCGCTGCCGGTGCCGCAGGCGCGGCACGAGCCCGGCCCGGCCGAGGAGCCGGACGGCCCGCTCCTCGGCGGCGTCGATCACCAGGGCGTCGTCGGGCTCGCGCCCGCAGATGAAGGACACGACACAGTCGGCACAGGCCGGGGTGTCCTGCATCTCGCACTCGGCACAATCGATCGTGAGGGTCATGGCGCACAGCTTGACGAGGGGGTGCGACAGTCAGCCCCGGCCGGCCGCCCGGGCCCCCGGCCGGTGGGGCACGCCGACGACCGGCGCCCGCCGGAGCTCCCCGTGAGGGGAACACCTGTTCGCCTACAGTCCCGTCGGTGCAGCGCTCCTTCGACGACCTCGGCCGACCGCTCATCGACGTCACGTTCGTGGTGCTGGACCTGGAGACGACCGGCGGGTCTCCGGCCGCCGACGCCATCACCGAGGTGGGCGCGGTGAAGCTGCGCGGCGGCGAGTGCCTCGGCACGTTCGGCACCCTCGTCAACCCGGGACGGGGCATCCCCCCGGCGATCACCTACCTGACGGGCATCACCGAGGCGATGGTGCGCCCGGCCCCGCCCATCGAGGAGGTGCTGCCGGCGCTGCTCGAGTTCGTCGGCGACGCCGTCGTCGTCGGGCACAACGTCGGCTTCGACATCCGCTTCCTCGACGCCGCCCTCGGCCGCAGCGGGCGTCCCCGACTCGGCGCCCCCGTCGTCGACACCTGCGCCCTGGCACGGCGCCTGGTCCGGGAGGAGGTACCCGACTGCAAGCTCGGCACCCTGGCCAGCCGGCTCCGCCTCGACCACCGACCCTCCCACCGGGCGCTGGACGACGCGCTGGCGACCGCCGACCTCCTGCACGCCCTGCTCGAACGGGCCGCCGGTCTGGGCGTCACGGGCCTGGACGACCTGCTCGCCCTCCCCACCGCCCGGGGCCATGCGCAGCTCGGCAAGCTCGGGCTCACCGCCGACCTGCCGCGCGCCCCGGGCGTCTACCTGTTCCGGGACGGCGCCGGCCGGGTGCTGTACGTGGGCAAGGCCACCGACCTCCGGCGCCGGGTGCGCTCCTACTTCGGAGCGGCGAGCTCCGGCGACGACCGCCGCAAGCTGGGACCGCTGCTGCGGGAGCTCGCCTCGATCGACCACGTGGTCTGCAGCCACGAGCTCGAGGCGCGGGTGCTCGAGATCCGCCTCATCCACCAGCTCGATCCCCGCTACAACAAGGAGGCGAGGCACTGGCGGCGCTACGTCTACCTCAAGCTGACCCTCGCCGAGCGCTTCCCACGCCTGGCGGTGGTGCGGGCGACACCCGCCGACGGCAGCCTGTACCTCGGCCCCATCGCCTCGGCCCGCAGCGCCCAGCTCGTCGCCGAGGCCATCGAGTCGGTCGTCGGCCTGCGCCGCTGCCGGGGCCCGGTGCCGCGCCGGCCCCGCCCCGGCGGCCCGTGCACGCCCGCACAGCTCGGGGTGGCGTCCTGCCCGTGCGCCGGGGGCGTCGACGAGGAGGACTACGCCCGGCTGGTCGGCGTGGTCGTGCGTGGCCTGACCGACGAGCCGGCGACGCTCCTCGAGCCGCTCGAGCAGCGCATGCGGGCGCTCGCCGCCGCCGAACGCTTCGAGGATGCGGCCGCCACCCGTGACCGGCTGGCGGCGCTCGCCCGCGTGCTCGACCGCCAGCGGCGTGCCGACGCCCTGCGGCGTGCCGGCGAGGTCGTCGTCGAGGTCCCCGGCGAGGGCGGAGCCCGCCTCCTGCACGGCCGCCTCACGGGTGCGTGGGGTCCCCGGCACGGGGACGAGCCGCTCCCGCTCTCGATGGCGGCGACGACCGCCGGGCTCGCCGCCGCCGGCCCCGCGCCCGGGCCTGAGGCGCCCGAGAGCCCCGACGGGCGCGATGGTCCCGAGGGCCCCCTGCGGCGGGAGGAGGTCGACGAGGTGCTGTGCGTGCTTCGCTGGATCGAACGCCGGGCACCCCGGTTGCGCGTGCTGCGCGCCGACGCCGGCCTCGCCTGGCCCGTCACCCGGGTGGCGGAGCCGGCGGTCGGCCGCGCCTCCTGAGCGCCCCGCCGGGGACCGCCCACCGGCGACGCCCCGCCGGTGACGGCCCCCGATCCCGTTGCCGCGACCCCGGGCCAGCTCACCGATCCCCGTGACCATCGCGGCATGCACGCGGCCCTCCTGGAGGAGGCGGTGGCGTTGACCGGCACCGCGCTGCTCGTGCCGTCCCTTACCGTTGGTGCCGTGCTGCACCGTGCCCGTCGGGCCAACCGGCTCCTGCCCGGCCACCGCACACCGGCGCCGCTCACGTGGCGGTGGAGCCCGCGCCGCACCGCTGTGCTCCACCGGCGGCTCCGCCGGGCCTGCGCGCTGCTCGTGGCCGACGGAGGCGCCGGCGGAGGGATCGCCACCCGCGCCCCGCTGCGCCGGTTCCCGCCGCTCCGCCCGCTGCGGCGGCGCCGCCGGGACCGGGACACCGCCGGCGTGCTCGAGGCGGCCACCCGCGAGCTGGTCGACCGGGCGCTGGCCGCCGACGGACGCCTCGTGGAGCTCGACCGCCGGCGCGGCCCGTGGCGTCGGCTGCACCTGCCGGCAGTAGCGGCGGAGGTGGACGCCATCGAACGGGCGGCCGTCCGCATCGGGCAGCTGCGGGGCCGGCTCGACCAGGCGCACCGGCCGGCCGGCCCGCGCGCCGAGCAACTACTCGACGCCTACGAGGCGGCGCTCGGCGAGCTGCGCCCGTACGCGTCCCCCGTCGACCAGCCCGGCTGACCGGACCGGCGAGGGCCCGGGACGATCCGAGCGGCGGGCGGGCGATCCGCACGTCCGGGCGCGGCCGGCGAGCGGCCGACCGGCCACGCCGCGGGACCGCATGCCCGGACCACACCGAGGTGACCCGCCCGGCGTCCCCGCTCGTCTCGTACGGCGCCTCGCCATGCGCAATCGTTGGCCAGCGAAGCGGTCCACACCGGCCCGCCGCCCGTGACCCATCCCTTGGGGGGATACGCGACATGAGGAATTCGAGCAGCACCACCCCGCCCGCCGGCGCACCCGGTCGGCCGTCGCCGGCGGGGAGGCGATCCAGCGGACCCCGGCGGCGTCGGGGGCTCCCGGCTGCGGCGGTGGCGGCCGCCTGCGCCCTGGCCCTCGGGGCCTGTGGATCGGGCGGCGGCAGCGCCACCCACTCGGGCGGTTCCGGTTCCGGCTCCGGCGGCGCCGGCTCGACGGCCTCCGGTGGCTCCGCCCACACGGCCTCGGCCGTCCCGGGGCTCTACGGCTCCCTGCCGCCCGTGGGCTCGCCGAAGTCCGGCGGGACGATCACGATCGGCATCCTCAAGGGCTCGACGCCGACCTACGCCATGCCGATCATCCCCTCGGCCCAGGACACCGTCTACACCGTCGACGACTTCATCGATCTGGCCAACCAGCCGCTCTACTGGTCCCCGGTCGGCGCCAAGCTGGCCCTCGACCCGTCGCTGAGCCTCGCCGACGCGCCCACCTACACCAACGGCGACAAGACCGTCACCATCCACATCAAGCCCTGGAAGTGGTCCAACGGCTCGACGGTCACGGCCCAGAACGTCGTCGAGTTCATCGACATCCTCAAGGCCGCCATCAAGGTCAGCACCGACAACTTCGGCGGCTACACCCCCGGGTTCTTCCCCGACAACGTCGCCAGCGCCACCGCCAGCGGGCAGGTCCTCACCCTCCACCTGACGAAGGCCTTCAACCCCGGCTTCTTCACCGACAACCAGCTGACCCTGCTCTACGCCTATCCCCCGCAGTGGGCGGTCGACAAGGCGGGCGGCCCCCAGCTCGACTACACCAAGTCGGCCAACGCGGTGGCGATCTACAAGTACCTCAACAAGCAGGCCTCGGACGTGTCGACCTTCGGCACCAACCCGCTGTGGCGGATCGCCGACGGCCCCATGTACTGGAACGCCTTCAACGCCACGACCGGCGGCTACACCATGGTGCCCAACCCCCACTACTCCGGTCCGCAGAAGGTGCGCTATTCCGCCCTGAAGGCCGTCGTCTACACCGGCACCCAGGCGGAGATGGACAGCATGCTGTCCGGCAGCCTGGACATGGGCTCCATCGACCCGAGCGACCTCCCGAGCGTCGGGCAACTGAAGGGCAAGTACTCCGTCTTCGGGCTGCCGAGCTTCGGCTTCAACGCCGCCTTCTTCAACTTCGCCGACAAGACCGGTGACTTCAACCACATCATCGGGCAGCTCTACGTGCGCCAGGCGCTCGCCTACCTCGTGAACCAGCCCGGTTACGTCCGCGGGATCCTGAAGGGTGCCGGGGCGGTCGACTACGGCCCGATCCCGGCGTCGCCCCCGAGCCCGTACGCGCCGCGGAGCGCCACCCACACGCCGTACCCCTACGACCCCTCGAAGGCCAAGGCGCTCCTCGTGAGCCACGGGTGGAAGGTGGTGCCCAACGGTCAGACCACCTGCCAGGACGCCAGCAAGTGCGCCCCCAACGGGCAGATCCCGGCGGGCACCAAGCTGGCCTTCAACTGGGACTACGCCAGCGGCACGCCGTCGCTCCAGCAGGAGAGCATCGCCTTCGCCTCGTCGGCGAAGGCGCTCGGCATCAACGTGGCGCTCAAGGAGCAATCGTTCAACCAGGCGATCCAGCAGGAGGACGACCCCGCCTCCACCTCCACGATCAACAAGTGGGCCGTGGTCAACTACGGCGGCTACACCAACTACCTGTACCCGACGACCAACTCCATCTTCAACACCAAGGGCCCCTACAACCAGGGCTTCTACAGCAGCAAGGAAGCGGACCAGTTGATCAACGCCTCGGTGTACGGCAGCAACCCCAAGGCGGTCGCCAACGAGGCCAACTACCTCACCGAGAACCTGCCCGGCCTGTTCGAGCCCAACCCCGACCTGATCATCGCCGTCAAGAACGGCGTGAGCGGCACGGCCAACTCGATGCTCGACCAGACCCAGTACGTCTGGACCCCGCAGGACTGGTACTTCACGAAGTGAGCGCCCGGCCGCGGCCGGCCAGTGGGGGCACCCGCCGGCCGCGGCCCGCCGCGCCGCCTGGCGACCCGCTCGCCGACCCGGCTCAGTGGCCGGCGGCCGCCTCCGCCCGGGAGACGGCGACCAGTCGCTCGAGGGCCCGGCCCGCCGCCCCGGAGTCGATCGTCGCTGCGGCCAGCGCCACTCCCTCGGCGAGGTCGCCGGCGGCGCCGCCGACCACCAACCCGGCGGCGGCGTTGAGCACGACCACGTCGCGCTGGGGCCCCGCCTCGCCGGCGAGGATGCGCCGGGCGGCGGCGGCGTTGGCGGCGGCGTCCCCGCCGCGCAGCTGAGCGAGCGTCGCCGGCGCGAAGCCGAGGGCCTGCGGGTCGACGGCCTGCTCGCCCTCCAGGGTCCGCAGCGTCGACACGCCGGTGGTCGACAGCTCGTCGAGGCCGTCGGCGCCGTGGACGACGGCGAGGTGGGTGGCACCGTTGCCCGCCAGCACGCCGGCCATGGTCGGCGCCATCCGGGGGTCGCCGACGCCGACGACCTGGCGGCGGACCCGGGCGGGGTTGGCGAGCGGCCCGACGAAGTTGAACGCCGTCGGCACGCCGAGCTGGGCGCGGACGGGGATGGCGTGGCGCATGGCGGCGTGGTAGCGGGGAGCGAAGCAGAAGCCCATCCCCGCCTCCTCGATGCAGCGCGCCACCCCGGTGGGCCCGAGCCCGATGGCGACGCCGAGGGCCTCCAGGACGTCGGCGGAACCGGCGTGCGAGCTCGCCGCCCGACCGCCGTGCTTGCAGACGGGGACGCCGGCGCCGGCGACGACGAGGGCCGCGATCGTGGACACGTTGATGGTCCCGCTGCGGTCCCCGCCCGTGCCGCAGGTGTCGACCAACCGGGCCCGCAGCTCCTCGGGCAGCTCCACCGGCTCCGCCGCCGCGAGCATCGCCTGCACGAGGCCCCGCATCTCCTCGACGGTCTCGCCCTTGCAGCGCAGGCCGAACACGAACCCGGCGATCTGGGCGTCCGTCGCCTCGCCCGCCAGGATGACGGCGAGCGCCACGCCCGCCTCGACGGCGCTCAGGTCCTCACGCCGCGCCAGGCGACCGAGCACACCCGGCCAGCCGCCGAGATCCTCGAGCGTCGGTGCTCCCGACGGGTGCCCCACGGAGCGGGCCGGCCGCGACCGGCTCAGGCCGAGCGCCGGCGCTGGCGGATCATCCGCCGGCGCTCCCGCTCGGTCGCCCCGCCCCAGACCCCGTCGCGCTCCCGGTTGCCGAGGGCCCACTCGAGGCAGGCTTCGCGCACCCCGCAGCCGAGGCAGATCGACCGGGCGTCCTCGGCCTCCTCGTCGGTGACCGGGTAGAAGATGTCCGGGTCGACGCCGCGGCAGGCGGCCCGCTGGCGCCAGCCGAGGGTCGGGTTCTTGTCCACGGGCAACGCGTTCCTCGTCGGGTCTCGATCGGGTCTCACCCGCCGGCGAC
>DASSZM010000214.1:0-15424 GCA_035702855.1 Acidimicrobiales bacterium
CCCAGATGCCCGAGTGGAGGGCCCCCTCGTAGAACGACGCCTCCTCCGCCGGCGGGCAGGCCAGCTCGATCGTGCCGTCGGCGCGCTCGACGAAGCCGTGGGCGACGTAGGCGTCGAGCACCCGTCCGTCCATGGCGGCGAAGGGGGGCTTGCCGGCGTAGTTGTCCCGGGCGGCCCGCCGGGACGGGAACACCGCCCGCCGCTGGCGGGCGAGGACGCTCAGCGCCGGCGGGGCGTCGCTCCCCACCGCCGCCGGGATCACCACCGGCTCGTAGCAGTAGAGGGCGGCGCAGGTGCCGGGTCGCAGCTGCTCGGCTCGCAGCAGCACCGCCCCCCCGAGCGAGTGGCCCGCCCCGAGCAACCCACCGGCGGGGGCGAGCACGTCGGCCACGGCGTGCAGGTCGCGTGCCAGGTGGTCCCAGTCGGTGTAGAGCCGGTCGGCGGCGTGGCCCGACGCCCCGTGCCCCCGCTGGTCGAGGGCCCACACGTGGTGGGCGGCGCGCAACGGCCCGGCGACCGGTTCCCACACCCGGGCGTGGAAGCCGGTGCCGTGCAGGAGCACCAGCGGCGGGCCGTCGCCGCCGAGGTCCCACACGGCGAGCTCGACGCCGTCGTCACCGGTCACCCGCGGCCCGGGCCGCCACGTCTCGTCCACCCGGGCGAAGCTAGTGGCGGCGGCGGGTACGGTTCGGGGCGTGGACGCAGACGGCGTGGCCGACGCCAACCGCCGCTACTACGAGGCGTTCGAGGCGGCCGACCTCGACGCCATGTCCGGGGTGTGGGAGCGCTCGGAGCGGGTGCTCTGCACGCACCCCGGGTGGTCGACGCTGCGCGGCTGGAGCCAGGTGCAGGCGTCGTATTTCACCCTGTTCCAGCAGCCGCTGCAGATGCAGTTCCTCCTCACCCGCGAGCACGCCAGCGTGGCCGGGGACGTGGCCTGGCTGTCGCTGGACGAGAACCTTCTCGGCGACCAGGGCGGGGTGACCATCGCCGCCCTCAACGTCTTCGTGCGCGGCGCCGACGGCGACTGGGCGATGGTCTGCCACCACGCCTCGGCGGTGCACGCGTCGGTCCGCTGAGGCGCCGGTCGGTGTCAGGCCACCTCGGCCCGGCGGCGCAGCAGGTCCTGCAGGGTGCGGGCGTTGTCCACGGCGTCGCCGCGGTGGCAGTTGTCGAGCAGCAGGTGCACCTCGGAGCCGGAGGCGGCCAGGTCGTGGACCGCCGGCACCCACCCGGCCAGCTCCCGGCGGTCGTAGCGGTACGGCCAGGTCCACGACTCGCCCTCCACCTGGCGGCGGCCCCGGAAGCGGACCACCGCCACCTCCGACGTCGCCGCCACCACCGACGGGCCGGGCGGGAGCTCGGGGCGGGGCGGGCCGTCGACGCAGACCAGCCCGATGCCGCGCGCCTCGAGCCACTCCAGGGTGTCGTCGGTGGTGTCCCCGCCGAACCACCGCTCCTCCGGCAGCTCGACCGCCACCCGCACCCCCGCCAGGCGCGCCGGCAGGGCGGCCAGCTCCGCCCACGTGTCGGGGCGGGGGCCGAACCAGCCGGGGTAGCGCAGCAGCACGGCGCCGAGGCGGCCGGCGTCGACCAGCGGCTGGAGGGCGTGGCGGAACCGGGCCCAGCACTCCTCCAGGGCGTCCGCCGGGAGGTGCTGGGGGTAGAGCCGGCGCCGGTCCCGCCGGTCGGGGTGGACGGCGCCCTGCAGGTCCGGCCACAGCGAGTCGGGCAGCGTCGGGCAGCCGGTGAGCAGCGACCACGCCCGCACGTCGAGCACGAAGCCCGGCGGGGTGCGCTCGACCCACTGGGCGCACAGCTCGGGCGTCGGCGGGAAGCGGAACGTCGTCGCCACCTCGGCGAGGGGGAACTGCTCGGCGTAGAACGCCAGCCGCTCCCGGGCGGTCATGGTCTTCCTCGGGTAGAAGCCGCCGTCGCGCACCAGGCTGCGGTCGGCCCAGGAGCAGCACCCGGCGCGCACGACGGCACCACCGAGGCGCACGGCCGTCGGCGGCACCGTTTCGCTCACGGGGACCCCGGGTAGGCGGGCCAGATGCCTGCGAGCACGGTGGTCGATCGTAGTGACGGGCGTTGCCGAGGTGTCGGAGGCGGGCGTGGTTGACCCCCGCGCCTGGGCGGTGGAACCGGGCTACCACGACACCGCCGGCCGGTGGCGGGAGGCGCCCGACGCCACCGTGCAGGCCGTGCTCGGCGCCATGGGCGCCCTCGAGCCGGGCCGCCCCCACCCCGACGAGGACCCGTCGCTGCTGGTGACCGTCCGCCTCGACCACCCGCTACCGGCCCTGCCGAGCGGGGTCGTCCACCTGGAGGACGGGGGCGAGCTGCGGCTGGCCAACGGCGTCCTGCCCCCCGACGTGCCCCTCGGCTACCACCGGCTGGCACCCGACGACGGCCCCGAACGCCGCCTGATCGTCAGCCCCGGCCGCTGCCCCGAGGCGCACGGCTCGCGCTGGGGGTGGGCGGCGCAGCTGTACGCCGCCCGGTCGCGGGCCAGCTGGGGGATGGGCGACCTCGCCGACCTGCGCACGCTGACCGAGTGGGGGCGGCGCTTCGGCGCCGAGCTGACCCTGCTCAACCCCCTCCACGCCGGGCCCCCCGGCCCCCACCCCCAGCCGAGCCCCTACTTCCCCTCGAGCCGCTGCTTCGCCAACCCGCTGTACCTGCGGGTCGAGGACATCCCCGGGGCCGACCGTCTCGACGGCCTCGACCGGCTGGCCGCCGCCGGCCGGGCCCTCAACGCCGAGCGCCGGATCGACCGGGACCGGGTGTGGGCGCTCAAGTCCGAGGCGCTCGAGCGGCTGTTCGCCGCCACCTCGGGCTCGCCCGAGGTGGCCGCCGGCCTGGACGCCTACCTCGCCGAGCGGGGCGACGCCCTCGTCGGCTTCGCCACCTTCAACGCCCTCGCCGAGCGCCACGGCCTGCCCTGGCAGGCGTGGCCCGCCGAGCTGCGCCACCCCGACGCCCCGGCGGTGCGGGCCTTCGCCGCCGGTGGCGAGGGGCACCGCCGGGTGCGCTACCACGCCTGGCTGCAGTGGCAGCTCGACCGCCAGCTGGCGGCCACCGCCCCCGCCGAGCTGATCTCCGACGTCGCCGTCGGCGTCGACGCCGGCGGGGCGGACCCCTGGGTGTGGCAGGAGACCTTCGCCACCGGCATGCGCGTGGGGGCGCCCCCCGACGACTTCAACCGCCTGGGGCAGGACTGGGGCCTGCCGCCGTGGGACCCCTGGCAGCTGCGGGCGGCCGGGTACGAGCCGTTCGTGCAGACGGTCCGCGCCGCCCTCCGCCATACCAGCGGGCTGCGGGTCGACCACGTGATGGGGCTGTTCCGCCTGTACTGGATCCCCGAGGGCGCCGAGCCCGCCGCCGGCACCTACGTGCGCTACCCCTACTGGGACCTGCTCAACATCCTCGCCCTCGAGGCCCACCGGGCGGGGGCGTTCGTGGTGGGCGAGGACCTCGGCACCGTCGAGGACGCCGTGCGCGCCGAGCTGGCGGAGCGGCGGGTGCTGTCCTACCGGCTGCTGTGGTTCGAGCCGGAGCGGCCGTCGGCGTGGGGGCCCGACGCCCTCGGCGCCGTCACCACCCACGACCTGCCGACCGTCGCCGGCCTGTGGACCGGCGCCGACCTGGAGGCCCAGCGCCGCCTGGGCCTCGACCCCAACGAGGAGGGGTCACGCGAGATCGTCGACCGTCTGGCCGGTTGGGGCGGCCTCGACGCGGACGCCGAGCCCGCAGAGGTGGTGCGGACGGCCTACGGCCTGCTGGCCGAGTCCCCCTGCCGGGTGCTGACCGTCACCCTCGACGACGTGGCGGTGGTCCCCGAGCGCCCCAACATGCCCGGCACGGTCGACCAGTGGCCCAACTGGAGCATCGCCCTGCCGGTGCCGCTCGAGGAGGTCGAGTCGAGCCCGCTGGCGGCGGCGGTGGCCGCCAAGATGAACGCCGGGCCCCGCTCGCCGGGGGGCCGGCCGCGCTGAGCGTCCCGTCCCGGCGATAGCGTCGGCTGGCGATGCGCCTGCCGGTCATGCCGCCCGTCTCCCCGATGCTCGCCAAGCTGGCGCGCGAGCTGCCCGAGGGCGACTGGCGGTACGAGCCGAAGTGGGACGGGTTCCGCTGCATCGTCTTCCGCGACGGCGACGAGGTCGAGCTCGGCAGCCGCAACGAGCGTCCGCTCACCCGCTACTTCCCGGAGGTGGTGGCGGCGGTGCGCGAGCGGCTCCCCGAGCGCTGCGTGCTCGACGGGGAGATCGTCGTCGCCGGCCCGCACGGGCTGGACTTCGACGCCCTCTCCCAGCGGATCCACCCGGCCGCGAGCCGGGTGGCGACGCTGGCGGCGCGCACCCCGGCCGCCGTGGTCGCCTTCGACCTGCTCGGCCTCGGCGACGACGACCTGCGCCCCGCCCCCTTCGACGAGCGGCGCACCGCCCTCGAGGGCCTGCTCACCGCCACCACCGCCGGCGTGCACCTCACGCCCCTGACCCGCGACCGGGCGGTGGCCGCCGAGTGGTTCACCCGCTTCGAGGGCGCCGGCCTCGACGGGGTCGTCGCCAAGCGACCGACCCAGCCCTACCTCGAGGACCAGCGGGTGATGGTCAAGGTCAAGCACGAGCGCACCGCCGAGTTCGTCGTCGGCGGCTTCCGCTGGTACAAGGGGGAGACCGGCGGCGCCGTCGGCTCGCTGCTGCTCGGGCTCCACGACGGCTCCGGCGAGCTGCGCCACGTGGGGGTGATCGGCTCCTTCCCCGCCGACGAGCGTCGCCGCCTGGTCGGCGAGCTGGCGCCGTACCGCACCGACGGCGACCACCCCTGGGGCGGCTGGGCGGGCCACGCCGCCGGCGGCGCGCGCACGGCGGGCAGCCGGTGGAACGCCGAGCGCGACCTGCGCTTCGAGTTGCTGCGGCCCGAGCTGGTCGTGGAGGCCGCCTACGAGCACCTGCAGGGTGAGCGGCTGCGCCATACCGCCCGCTTCCGGCGGTGGCGCCCGGACCGGCTCCCGCAGGAGTGCACCTACGCCCAGCTCGACGTGGCCGTGCCGGCGCTGCTGGAGGAGGTCTTCGCCGCCCGTGGGTGACGACCGGCCGGCGGCCCCCGGCACCAGCAGCGGGCGGGCGGGGTCGGCGGTGCTGGTCCCGGTCCCCCAGGCGGAGCCGATCGTGTCGGCGTGGCGCGCCCGCCACGACCCGGTGGCCGCCGCCGGGGTCCCGGCCCACATCACCCTGATCGTCCCGTGGCTGCCGCCCGACGCCATCCGCCCCGCCGACCTCGACGACCTGGCGGAGGTCGCCGCCACCACCGCCTCGTGGGACTTCGCCCTGACCGAGATGGCGTGGTTCGGCCGGCGGGTGCTGTGGCTGGTGCCCGAGCCCGACGAGCCGTTCCGGGCGTTGACCCTGCGGCTCGCCGAGCGGTTCGGGACGCCCCCGTGGGAGGGTGCGTTCGCCGACGTGGTGCCCCACCTGACCGTCGGGCACACCACCGGCGACCCCGAGGCCCTCGAGCGGGTCGAGAAGAAGCTGAGCGCCAAGCTCCCGGTCCGCTGCCGCGCCGGGGAGCTGTGGGTGATGGTCGCCGCCGACCGGCAGTGGAAGGTCCGGGCCCGCTGCCCCCTGGCCCGCCCGACCGCCCGCTGAGCCGGCGGGGGCCGGTCAGCCCAGCGCCTCGACCAGGGCCTTGAACTCGTCCGCCGGGCCGGCGGGGACGGTGTAGCCCGACTCGTCGCGGATCTCGCCGAAGTGGTCGCGGACGTCCTCGACGGTGAGCGATGGGTTGGTGTAGCCGTGGGTCATCCCGATGAAGAACCGGGCCACCCGGCCGCCGCCGACGCTGTAGACCTCCCCGGTGACCGGGACGTCCTCGTGCGCCAGGTAGGCGACGACCGGCGACACCAGCGCCGGCTCCAGCTTCTCGGCAGCGGCGCCGAGCAGCTCCTCGGTCATGCGGGTGCGGGCCAGCGGGGCGATGGCGTTGACCTTGATGTTGTACTTGGCGCCCTCGGCGGCCAGCACCCGGGTGAAGCCGACCAGGCCCATCTTGGCGGCGCCGTAGTTGCTCTGGCCGAAGTTGCCGAGGATGCCGGAGTTGGAGGAGGTGTTGACCACCCGGCCGTAGCCCTGCTCGCGCATGGCGATCCACGCCGGGCGGGTGACGTGGAAGGCGCCGCGCAGGTGCACGTCGATGACCGGGTCGAGCAGGTCGGGCGTGAGGTTGTGGAAGGCCTTGTCCCGCAGGATGCCGGCGTTGTTGACCACGATGTCGACCCGCCCGAAGGCCTCGAGGGCGGCGTCGACGATGGCCTGACCGCCCTCGGGGGTGGCCACGCTGCCGCCCTCGGCGACCGCCTCGCCGCCGAGGTCGCGGATCTGCGCGGCCACGGCCTCCGCCGGGCCGCGGTCGGCGCCGTCGCCGTGGACGGAGCCGCCCAGGTCGTTGACCACCACCCGGGCGCCGCGCGCGGCGAGGAGGAGGGCGTGCTCCCTGCCCAGCCCGCCGCCGGCGCCCGTCACGATCGCCACCTTGCCGTCGAAGCCCAGGTCTGCCATGGCGCGGACCGTAGCCGCCGCTCGCCGGGCGGGGCCAGCCGCTCGGGGCGTCCTCAGCCGGCCGGGACCGGGAAGGGGGCGGGCGGGGCCAGCCAGCCCCGCCGCCAACGCCACGGCGTCACCAGCCCGGCGCGGGGGAAGTCCTCGAACATCCAGCGGGCGAACACCCGCCGGCTGCGCACGGTGGCGTTGGCGATGTCGAACCAGCCCCGCGAGCCGCGCTCACTGGCGAGCACCCGCGAGAACAGCGCCGACACCCGGTCGTCGACCGCCATCCCCCGGCGGATCACCGCCCGGTACTCCCGCGCCGCCCGGGCGGGCGCCGACGGCCCCCACGCCAGCGCCGTGCGGGCCGCCAGCTCGCCGGTCTCCAGCGCCTGGGCGATGCCCTCGCCGGTCATGCAGTCCGCCGCCCGGGCGGCGTCGCCGACGAACAGCACCCGCCCGCCGAGGCCGGCCAGGGCGGTCTCGCCGATGCGGGCCGGGATCGGCCAGGCGCGCACCGGTTCCTCCGGCTCGGCGCCGGGGCCGAGCACCGACGCCACCGGTGGGCGCTGCAGCACCTCGGCCCACCGCTCGCGCAGGTTGCCGGTCGGTTCGCCCGGCACCCGCCGCACCCCGAAGCCGACGTTGGCCCGCCCCTCCGGCAGCGGGAACGACCAGGCGTACCCCGGGCGCAGGTCGTCCTCGAACCAGACCCAGAAGTCACGGGCCGCCGGGCCCACCCCCCGGTGGTACTGCCGGACCGCCTGCCACTCGCCCAGGTAGCCGGCGTCGGCGAGGCCGAGCGCCTTGCGCAGCGGGGACCACATGCCGTCGGCGGCCACGACGTAGCGGGCCTGCAGGGTCGCGCCGTCCTGGAGGGTCAGCTCCACCCCGCCGCCGCCGACGGTGGCGGCGCCGGTGACGGTCCGGCCCTCCTCCACCTCGGCGCCGGCCGCCCGGGTCAGGCGCACCAGCGCGGCGTCGAGCTCCAGCCGGCGGACCGTCGCCGCCCGCACCCGGTCGGGGTCGGGGAGGTCCAGCGAGGCCACCCGGCCGTCGGGGATCCGCACCCGGGCCGTGCGCACCGGCTGCCACGACGGCAGCCGCCACGGGTCCAGCCCGAGGCGCTCGAGGCGCCGGAGGGCCCCGGTGGTGAGGCCGTCGCCGCAGGTCTTGTCCCGGGGGAACACCGCCCGGTCCAGCACGTGGACCCGCAGCCCGGCCCGGGCGGCGGTGATGGCCGCCGCCGCGCCGGCGGGCCCCGCCCCGACGACGGCGAGGTCGACAGGGGTCACGGGCCCAAACCTAGGCGGCCCCCGCCGCTAACCCACAGTCAGCTCCGGCGGGGGTGGGCCGAAGCGGGCGGCGCGGAAGTCCCGGACGGCGCGGCGGGCGATGGACCCCCTGGCGAGGGCGCGCCCCGGGTCCCGCCGGGCGGCGCCGAGCCACGCCAGGCCGGCGAGGATCACCCGGGCCCGCACCTCCCGCGGCCCGAAGTGGTCCGCCACGAGCAGCAGGGTGTTGCGCAGCTGCAGGTAGTCGGCGACCGGCCGCGCCGGGAGCCGGCCGTTGGCGACCACCGCCCCCCAGACCAGCCCGACCGTCCAGCCGGCGGCGCGGGCCCGCAACGCCAGGTCGACCTCCTCGCAGTAGGCGAAGTACCGCTCGTCGAACAGGCCGACGTCGGCGAGCATCGCCCGCCGGGCCAGCAGGAGGGTGCCGTGCGGGTAGTCGACCTCCTGCCACCCCTCGCCGCGCGCCGCCGGCTGGTAGTAGCCACCCATCACCTTGTCCACGACCGGCAGCAGGCCGATGTCGCCGCCGAACTCGGCGCACACCATCCCCGCCTCGGGGTGGGCGCCGGCGGCGGCCAGGAGCCGGGCCACGCACCCGGCGGCCGGCACGGCGTCGTGCGGGGCGACGGCCACGAACTCGCCGGCGCCCGACTCGAGCCAGCGCCGTACGCCCACGTTGGCGCCCGCGCCGAAGCCGACGTTGGCGCCGGCGTCGAGCAGGACCAGGCCGGGTTGCAGCTCCCGCAGGCGCCCCCGGGCGGCCGGGGTGCTGCCGCTGTCGACGACCGTCACGTCCCGCACCTCCGCCTGGGCGCGGAAGGCGTCGACGCTGCGGGCGCAGCGGTCCGGCTGGTCGTGGTGCACGAGCACGACGTGCACCCCTGTGGTCACCGGGCGTGCACCTCCGCCCGAAGGGCGTCCTCCAGGGTGGGGTACCGCCAGCTGAACCCGGTCCGGGTGAGCACGGCCGGCTCGACCCGCTGGCTCACGAACAGCAGCTCGGCGGCCATCTCCCGGCCGAGGGCCAGCTCGACGGCCGGGCGGGGGGCCACGAGGACCGCCGGGCGGCCGAGGACCCGGGCGAGGGTCGAGGTGTACTCGGCGTTGGTCACCGGCGCCGGCCCCACCAGGTTGACCGGGCCGTCGACCCGCTCGTCCTCGAGGACATGGCGGATCGCCCGGATCTCGTCGTCGAGCGACACCCAGCTGACCCACTGCCGGCCGCGGCCGAGGCGGGCGCCGAGACCGAGCCTGAACATCGGCAGCTGCGTGGCGAGGGCGCCGCCGTCGCGGGACTGGACGATGCCGGTGCGCAGGTGCACGGTGCGCACGCCGGCGGCCTCCGCCGGCGCCGTCGCCGCCTCCCACTGCCGGCACACCTCGGCGAGGAAACCCGCCCCCGACGGGCTCGTCTCGGCGAGCAGCTCGTCGTCCCGGTCACCGTAGAAGCCGATCGCCGAGGCGCTGAGCAGCACCCGCGGCCGGGGTTCCATCTCCGCCACCGTCCGGGCGATCAGGGTGGTGCCCTTGACGCGGCTGTCGAGCACGGCCCGCTTGTGGTCCGGGTTCCAGCGCCGGTCGCCGATCCCGACCCCGGCGAGGTGGATGACCGCCTCCACGCCCGCCAGGCGGGCCACGTCGACGGTCCCGGCCTCGGGGTCCCAGCGTGCGGCGGCGTCGCCCTCGGCGCCGCGCACCAGCCGGACCACGTCGTAGCCGGCGCTGCGCAGCTCCCCGAGGAGGCGCCTCCCGATCAGCCCATGGCTGCCCGTCACCGCCACCTTCATGCGTCGTCCTCCTCGCTCGGCCCGCCGCGCGACTCTGCCGCAGCCGGCGGGGTTGTACCCAACGCCTGCGCCTCGGTGAGCAGGGCGGCGAGGACGAGGGGGTGGGTGAGGTGGGCGCCGTGGGCGGCGTCGGGCACGACCCGCAGGACCCCGGCGGGCAGCGCGTCCGCCAGCTCGGCGGCGGCGCGGGCGTGGTGCGGCCGGCTCCGGCTCCCGGTGCCGACGATCACCGGCATCCGCACCGACGCCGGGTCCCACAGGGCGCCCCCCGAGCGCAGCGCCCGCATCTCGGCCACCAGCGCCGGGCCCTCCGCCCGGCGCTGGGCGCGCGTCGCCGCCGGCAGCCGGCGCCACACCCGCTCGCCGACGGCCGCCACCATGAACGCCTCGCCGGCGTCCTCGGGCGACGACCGGCTGGCGGCGGCCAGCCCGCCGGGGGCGTGGGAGGGCCAGTAGGGCAGCCACGGCATCGGCGGTTCCCACACCACGGCGGCGACGAACAGCTCCGGGTGGGCGGCAGCGGCCGCCAGCACCACGCAGCCGCCGAAGCTGTGCCCGAGGGCGACGACCCGCCGGCCGTCGACCACCTCCAGGAGGTCGTCGACCTGGGCGCCGAAGTCCTCCGACGGCTCGCGGCGAGCCGAGCCGGCGTAGCCGCGCCGGTCGTAGGTGACCACGGCCCGGTGGCCGAGGGCGGCGGCGAGGCGCCCGAAGCTGCCCGCCCGGTCCATCGACCCGTGGACGAGGAGGCGCACCGGGGCCCGCCCGGAGTCGGTCGGGGAGGCGGACTCCACGACGTGCAGCGACGAACGCGGTTGCGACACGGTCACCGACGGTAGCGAGCCTGCCCTCTAGGATGGGTGCCGGCTTTCGACGGGAGAGGTGTGGTGTCGCGCTCGCTTCAGCGGCTGGAGGACAGCGTGACGACCTGGATGGAGCACGCCCAGGACATCTTCTCCGCCGCCGTCGGCGTCGTGCTGGTCCTGCTCGCCGCCGCCATCCTCGTGGACGGCGTCGCCCGGTTCTTCCTCGACCTCGGCCACGTCAGCGTCGTCGTCGCCGCCACCGATCTCGTCGACAAGGTGCTGCTGGTGCTGATCCTCGTCGAGATCGTCCACACGGTGGTGCTGTCGCTGCGGGCGCACGAGCTGGTGGCGGAGCCGTTTCTCGTGGTCGGCCTGGTGGCCGTCATCCGCAAGATCCTCTTCGTGCTCTCCAGCTCCCAGGCGCTCGGCACGGGGCGGCTGGCGGTCTACCTCGGTCTGGTCGCCGTGTTCGTCGCCGGCCTCGTCGCCGTCCGCCTCGCCGACCGCCGCCAGGGGGTGCTCGTCACCCAGCCCGGCGGCGCGGGAGCGGCTCGCTCGATTCGGTGATGCCCCCGTAGGGGGCGCCGGCCGCGTCGTAGCAGTCCTCGTGGAAGTGCTCCACGCGGTTCCAGCGGCCGTTGACGTAGACGTTTGCGATCACCTGGCGGCGCTGGTGGCGCGCCGCGAACTTGACCGGCTCGCCGCAGTGGGCGCAGGAGGCGTCGTTGCCCGGGTCGACGGGACGCAGCACCGCCCGGCTGACCGGAGCGATCGGCTTGGTGATGGGGGCAGTCGCCGTGCTCACGCCGGTCCTATCGGCGCCGCGCCCGCCGACTTGAGCTGACCGGCACCGGGCCCGGGAGGGGGCTCACCCCCGGACCAGCGGCTTGTAGCGGATGCGGTGCGGCTGGTCGGCGTCGCGGCCGAGGCGCTTGTGGCGGTCGACCTCGTAGTCGCTGAAGTTGCCCTCGAACCACACCACCTGGCTTTCGCCCTCGAAGGCGAGGACGTGGGTGGCGACCCGGTCGAGGAACCACCGGTCGTGGCTGATGACCACCGCGCACCCGGGGAAACCCTCGAGGGCGTCCTCGAGGGCGCGCAGGGTGTCCACGTCGAGGTCGTTGGTGGGCTCGTCGAGCAGGAGCGTGTTGCCCCCGGCGAGCAGGACCTTGGCGAGCTGGACCCGGTTGCGCTCACCGCCCGAGAGGACCCCCACCAGCTTCTGCTGGTCGCTGCCCTTGAAGCCGAAGCTGGCGACGTAGGCCCGGCCGTGGAGCTCGCGGCCGCCGACGACGAGGTGGTCAACCCCGCCGGTGATCTCGTCGTAGACGGTCTTGTCGGCGGCGAGGGCGTCACGGGACTGGTCGACGTAGGCCAGCGACACGGTCGACCCGACCTGCAGCGCACCGGCGTCCGGTGACTCCTGGCCGACGATCATGCGGAACAGCGTGGTCTTTCCCGCCCCGTTCGGACCGATCACCCCGACGATCCCGCCCGGGGGGAGCAGGAACGACAGGTCGTCGATCAGCAGCCGGTCCCCGAAGCCCTTGGTGACGTGCTCGGCGTCCACCACCCGGTCCCCGAGACGCGGCCCGGGCGGGATGGTGATCTCCAGCTTGTCGGCGCGCCGCTCGGCCGCCTCGGCGTCGGCCACCAGCTGGTTGTAGGCGGTGATGCGGGCCTTCCCCTTGCTCTGCCGGGCCTTGGGGGACATCCGGATCCACTCCAGCTCCCGCTCGAGGGTCCGCTGGCGGGAGCGGTCCGCCTTCTCCTCGGCGGCCAGGCGGGCCTGCTTCTGCTCCAGCCACGACGAGTAGTTGCCCTCCCAGGGGATCCCGGAGCCGCGATCGAGCTCCAGGATCCACCCGGCCACGTTGTCCAGGAAGTACCGGTCGTGGGTGACCGCCACCACCGTGCCGGCGTACTCCTGCAGGGCCCGCTCGAGCCACGCCACCGACTCGGCGTCGAGGTGGTTGGTGGGCTCGTCGAGCAGCAGCAGGTCCGGGCTCGACAAAAGCAGCCGGCACAGCGCCACCCGCCGGCGCTCCCCGCCCGAGAGGGTCGCCACCTCGGCGTCGCCGGGCGGCAGCCGCAGGGCGTCCATGGCGATCTCCAGGGTGCGGTCCAGGTCCCAGGCGCCGGCGGCGTCGATCTTGTCCTGCAGCTCCGCCTGCTCGGCGAGCAGGGCGTCGAAGTCGGCGTCCGGCTCGCCCATCGCCGCGCACACCTCGTTGAACCGGTCGAGGAGGCCCTTGGTGGCGGCCACGCCGTCGGCGACGTTGCCGGCCACGTCCTTGGCCGGGTCGAGCTGCGGCTCCTGCGGCAGGTAGCCGACGCTGAACCCGGGCGTCAGGCGGGCCTCGCCGCTGAAGCCGTCGTCGACGCCCGCCATGATCTCGAGCAGCGACGACTTGCCCGATCCGTTGGAGCCGATGACCCCGATCTTGGCGCCGGGATAGAAGGACAGGTTGATGCCCCGGAGCACCTCACGGTCGGGCGGGTAGAACCGCCGGAGGTCGCGCATGGTGAAGATGTACTGGGCGGGCATCCCCCCAGTCTGGCGCGCCCGGTATGGGTCCGATCGCAGACGGCTCCGCCCTACGCTGGCAACGTGCCAGAGGACCCCCCCAACCGCGAACTGTTCGGCCCCAACGCGTGGCTCGTCGACGACATGTACGAGCAGTACCGCCGGGACCCCGAGTCGGTCAGCCCCAGCTGGCGTGAGTTCTTCGAGGGCTACCGTCCCGGCGGCGTCAACCTGGCCCGGCCGTCCCTCAGCCTCCCGGCCGAGGCGGCCGGGGCCCCGGCGCCGGCGCTGCCGGCGGCGGGTGCCGCGAGCGCCGTGGCACCGTCGGTGCCGACGCCCGCCGCACCCGCCGGCGGCGCCGCCCCCCCGGGAGGAGCGGACGCACCGGCCGCCGGTGCCGCCCCGGCCCGGGCGGCCGGCCCGGCCGGCGGCGCCACCGCCGGCGGCACCACCGCCGGCGGCACCACCGCCGGCGCCGGGGGCCCGGCCCCAGCACCGGTCGGCACGCCGCTGCGCGGCGCCGCCGCCCGGGTGGTCGCCAACATGGAGGCCAGCCTCGAGGTCCCCACCGCCACCAGCTTCCGGGTGGTGCCCGCCCGCCTGCTCGAGGTCAACCGCCGCCTGCTCAACGAGGAGCTGTCCCGGACCGGCACCGCCGGCAAGGTGAGCTTCACCCACCTCATCGCCTACGCCGTCGTCGAGGCGTTGAAGGCGGTCCCCGCCCTCAACTCGACCTTCGTGCCCCCCGACGGCGCCGACCCGAAGGCCCCCGCCAGCGTCGTGCGCCACGAGCACCTCGGCCTCGGCCTGGCGGTCGACGTCGAGAAGTCCGACGGTTCGCGCACCCTCCTGGTCCCGGTCATCCGCGACGCCGACACCCTCGACTTCCGCGGCTTCTGGCTGGCCTACGAGGACCTCGTCCGAAAGGTCCGCACCAACAAGATCGGCGCCGACGACTTCGCCGGGGCGACCGTCACCATCACCAACCCCGGCACGATCGGCACCGTCCAGTCCGTGCCCCGGCTGATGCCCGGCCAGGGCGCCATCATCGGCGTCGGTGCCATCGCCTACCCGGCGGAGTGGCAGGCCGCCGACGAGCGGGTGCTCGCCGAGCTCGGTGTCTCCAAGGTGGTGGCCATCACCTCCACCTACGACCACCGCATCATCCAGGGCGCCGAGTCCGGCCTGTTCCTCCAGAAGGTGCACCAGCTGCTGGCCGGCGAGGACGACTTCTACGACCGGGTGTTCCACGCCCTGGGCCTGCCGGTGGAGCCCGCCCGCTCCGGCCACGACCGCAACGCCCTCGACGGCGCCGACGCCAACCTGGCCCACGTCCACAAGCAGATCGAGGTCGACACCCTCATCAACATGTACCGGGTGCGGGGGCACCTCATCGCCCACCTCGACCCGCTGGACTGGAAGGAGCCGGTCGTGCCGGCCGAGCTCGACATGGCCACCTACGGGCTGACCGTGTGGGACCTCGACCGCCAGTTCATCGTCAACGGGCTCGCCGGCTACGACCGGCTCAAGCTGTCGGACCTGCTGGCGCTGCTGCGTGACGCCTACTGCCGCACCATCGGCGTCGAGTACGGCCACATCATGGAGCCGTCGCAGAAGCGCTGGATCCAGCAGCACGTCGAGGGCGTCGCCCAGACCCTGACCCCCGACGAGCACCGCTGGATCCTCGGCCGGCTCAACGCCGCCGAGGCACTCGAGCAGTTCCTCAACACCAAGTACATCGGCCAGAAGCGCTTCGGCCTCGAGGGCGGCGAGGCGGCCATCCCGCTGATCGACGCCATCCTCGACGACGCCGCCGTCGCCGGCCAGACCCGGGCGGTCATCGGCATGGCCCACCGCGGGCGGCTCAACGTGCTCATCAACATCGTCGGCAAGTCCTACGGGGACCTGTTCGAGGAGTTCGAGGGCAACATCGACCCCGGCACCGTCCAGGGCTCGGGGGACGTCAAGTACCACAAGGGCTTCGTCGGCAAGTTCGCCGGCCGCTCCGGCAAGCCGCTCGACGTCGTGCTGTCGTCCAACCCCTCCCACCTCGAGGCCGTCGACCCGGTCGTCGAGGGGATGGCCCGCGCCTACCAGGACCAGGCGAGCGCCGCCGACCCCGGTGCCGACCACCCGATCCTGCCGCTGCTCATCCACGGCGACGCCGCCTTCGCCGGCCAGGGCGTGGTGGCCGAGACGCTCAACATGTCGGCCCTCCCCGCCTACGAGACGGGCGGCACCGTCCACCTGGTGATCAACAACCAGCTGGGCTTCACCACCGACCCGGAGTCGGCCCGCTCGTCGGTGTACGCCACCGACGTGGCGAAGATGGTCCAGGCCCCGGTCTTCCACGTCAACGGCGACGACCCCGAGGCGTGCGTGCGGGTGGGGCGGCTGGCGTTCGCCTTCCGCCAGGCGTTCCACAAGGACGTCGTGATCGACATGGTCTGCTACCGCCGCTTCG
>DASSZM010000244.1:0-6487 GCA_035702855.1 Acidimicrobiales bacterium
GACGCACCGGGACGCCTCGACGGCCCGGGCGCCCAGCTCGTCGAGCGCAGGTGGTGCCACCGGCGCACTCTACGCCCCTCGCCCGCTCCCGGCCCCTAGCATTGTCCGCATGTGGAAGGGTCTGAAGCGTCAGTGGAAGTACCAGAGCGCGAAGATCAACAACAAGCTCGAGGAGCGCGCCGACCCGAAGATCCAACTGGAGCAGGCGATCCAGGAGGCCCAGGAGCAGCACCGGATGCTCGTCGAGCAGGCCGCCAACGTGATCGCCCGCCAGAAGCAGACGGAGTTGCAGCTCAACCGGGCGATGGACGACCTGGCGAAGACCAACCAGTCGACCCGCCAGGCGCTCGTGCTCGCCCAGCAGGCGCAGGCCAGCGGCGACGCCGCCAAGGCGGCGCAGTACAACCAGGCGGCCGAGGGGTTCGCCAACCAGCTCGTCGCCATCGAGCAGCGGGTCCAGGACCTGAAGCAGATCAGCCTGCAGACCGCCCAGGCCTCCGACCAGGCCAAGGCCGCCGTCCAGCAGAACTCGACCCGGCTCCAGCAGCAGCTCGCCGAGCGCAACAACCTCCTCAACCAGCTGGAGCAGGCGAGGATGCAGGAGCAGCTCAACGCCGCCACCTCCCAGCTCAGCCAGACGGTGGGCGGCGACGTGCCCTCGCTCGACCAGGTGCGCGAGAAGATCGAGTCCCGCTACGCCAAGGCGGTGGGCACCTCCGAGCTGGGCAACGCCACCGTCGAGTCCCGGATGCTCGAGGTCCAGCAGGCCGTGATCGGCGTCCAGGCCCAGTCCAAGCTCGACCAGATCCGGGCCCAGATGCAGCTGGAGTCCGGCGGCGGGGAGGCCGGAGCCGGGGCGACGCTCGAGCCGGGCGCCTCCGGCGAGCTGCCCGAGGGCAACCCCGGGGCCCCCGACGCCGCCCAGCCCATCGAGGACGCCGAGGAGACCTGATCCGGCGGGGGTGGCCCGGGCGGGCCACCCCGTGGCGCCGGGCCCCCCTCCTCAGCCGCCCGGCTTCTCGTCGTGGCCGCCGAACTCCTTGCGCATGGCGGAGAGGAGCTTGTCGGCGAAGTCCGCTTCGCCGCGGCTGCTGAAGCGCTCGTAGAGGGCGGCGGTGAGCACGTGCGCCGGCGCCCCGACGTCCACCGCCGCGTGGATCGTCCAGCGGCCCTCCCCCGAGTCCGACACCCGCCCGGCGAAGCCGCCGAGGGTCGGATCCTGGCGCAGGGCGTGGGCCGTCAGGTCGAGCAGCCACGAGGAGATCACGCTGCCCCGCCGCCACACCTCGGCGACCTCGGCGGTGTCGAGGTCGTAGCGGTAGTACTCCGGGTGATCGAGTGGGGCGGTCTCGGCGTCGCCGCCACCCGCGTGCTCGGCGCCGATGTTGGCCTTGTGCAGGACGTTGAGCCCCTCGGCGTAGGCGGCCATGATCCCGTACTCGATGCCGTTGTGGACCATCTTGACGAAGTGCCCGGCGCCGTTGGGCCCGCAGTGCAGGTACCCCTGCTCCGCCGTCGACGGCTCGCCCTGGCGGTCGGGCGTACGGGGGGCGGCGTCGAAGCCCGGGGCGATCGACTTGAAGATGGGGTCGAGGTGGCGCACGGTGTCGACCTCGCCGCCGATCATCAGGCAGTAGCCGCGCTCCAGCCCGAACACGCCCCCGCTGGTCCCGCAGTCGACGAAGTGCAGGCCCCGCTCCCGCAGCGCCGCCGCCCGCCGGATGTCGTCCTGGTAGTAGGAGTTGCCCCCGTCGATGATGATGTCGCCCGCCTCGAACACGGCGGCCAGCCGGTCGATGGTCTCGCCGGTGAAGGCGGCCGGGACCATCACCCAGGCCGCGCGGGGGGTGTCGAGTTTCGCCGCGAAGTCCTCCAGGGAGGCGGCGCCGGTGGCACCCTCCGCCTCGAGGCTCTTCACCGCGTCGGGGTTGACGTCGTAGACGACGCAGGTGTGCCCGGCGCGGGTGAGGCGCCGCACCATGTTGGCTCCCATCCGACCCAATCCGACCATGCCGAGCTGCACCAGCGGCCTCCTGACGTGCGGGGTGACCCCGAGGTTCTACCCCATCAGGGCAGCAGGACGAGATCGTCGCGGTGGACGACCTCGGGGGGCACCTCGGCGGGCAGCTCCGAGGAGCGCCGCCCGGCCAGGGCCCGCAGCCGGCCGGCGTCGTGGCGCGCCAGGCCCTTGGCGAAGACCTTGCCGTCCGGCCCGGCGAGGGCGACGGGGTCGTCGGCGACGAAGCTGCCGTGCACGGTCACGACCCCGGCGGGCAGGAGCGACACGCCGCGGGTGGTGAGCGCCCGGCGCGCTCCCTCGTCGACGACGACGGTCCCCCGGGCGGCGACCGCGAAGGCGATCCACAGCTTCCGGGCCGCCAGCCGGCGCGCTCGCGGCCGCACCACCGTCCCCACACCGGCCACGTCGGCGACGGCGTCGGCGAGGACGCCGGGCCGACCGGCGTCGGCGATCACGGCCCGGACACCCGACCACGCCGCGATCTTGGCGGCAGCCAGCTTCGAGGCCATGCCACCGCTGCCCCGGTCGCTCCCGGCGCCGCCCGCCCGGGCCTCCAGCTCGTGGTCGACCTCCGCCACCTCCTCGATGAGCGATGCCTCGCTGTCGAAGCGGGGGTCGGCGGTGAGCAACCCCGGGGCGTCGGTGAGCAGGACGAGGAGGTCGGCGGCGACGAGGTGGGCGACGAGGGCGGCCAGCCGGTCGTTGTCCCCGAAGCGGATCTCGTCGTCGGCGATGGCGTCGTTCTCGTTGACGACCGGCACCACCCCGAGCTCGAGGAGCAGCCGCAGGGTCTGGCGGGCGTGCAGGTACTGGGACCGGTCCATGAAGTCGTGGGGGGCGAGCAGCACCTGGCCGCCCACCAGTCCGACGGCGTCGAGCGCCCGGTACCACTCGAGCACCAGGTGCCCCTGGCCGACGGCGGAGACAGCCTGCAGGACGGCGACGTCGCTCGGCCGGCGATCGGCCAGGCCGAGGCGGGGCAGGCCGGCGGCGATGGCCCCGCTGGTGACCACGACGACCCGGGTGCCGTCGGTCCGCAACCCGGCGACCTCCGCCGCCAGCTTGGCCACGGCGCCGGGCTCGATCGCGCCGCGCGCGTCGGTCAGCGAGGAGGTACCGACCTTGACCACCACGAGGCGGGGTGCGACCGGCGTCATCACTCGTCGGGCTGGTAGTCGAACTCGAAGTCGCCGATGCGCACCCGGTCCCCGTCGCGGGCGCCGGCCCGGGCGAGCGCCCGGTCGACGCCGAGCCCCCGCAGCTTGGCCTGGGCGTACTCGAGCGCCTGCACGTCGGTCAGGTCCGACAGCGCCACCGCCCGCAGCGCCGGGCGACCGCGCACCACCCAGGCCCCGTCGGTGTCGCGCTCGACCGCCACCCCGGGCGGGACCGGTCGGTGCACGACGCTGCGGACGGGGCGGGGCTGCGAGGCCCGGGCGTCGGCGACCATCGTGGCCAGCCGGCGCACCAGGGCGTCGATGCCCTCGCCGGTGACGGCGGAGATGCACAGCTCCGCCTCCCCGGGGGAGAGCGGGCTCGGGGCGGCGTCGAGCTTGGAGCCCACGACCAGGCGCGGCCGGTCGAGCAGGTCGGGGCGGTGGCCGCGCAGCTCCCGCAGCAGCACGTCGTGCTGCTCGCCGGGCGGCCGGCCGTCGGCGGCGCTGAGGTCGCACAGCACCACGAGGACCCGGGCCCGCTCGATGTGGCGGAGGAACTGGTGACCGAGGCCCCGCCCCTCGCTGGCGCCCTCGATGAGGCCCGGGATGTCGGCGACGACGTACTCCTGGTCGTCGAAGCGGACTACCCCGAGATGCGGCTCCAGGGTGGTGAACGGGTAGTCGGCGATCTTCGGCTTGGCGGCCGAGATCCGCGAGATCAGGGTGCTCTTGCCGGCGTTGGGGAACCCGACGAGGGCCACGTCGGCCATGAGCTTCAGCTCGAGGTCGAGCCAGCGCTCCTCCCCCAGCTCGGCCTGCTCGGCGAACGCCGGCGCCCGCCGCCGGTTGGAGAGGAACCGGGCGTTGCCGCGCCCACCCTGGCCGCCCTGGGCGGCCAGCCAGCGGTCACCCTCGGCGGCGAGGTCGGCCAGCACGGCGCCGTCCCGGTCGCGCACGACGGTCCCCTCCGGCACCGGGACCTCCAGGTCGGCGCCGCCGCGGCCGTGGCGACCCTTGCCGGAGCCGTGGGTGCCGTTGCCGGCCCGGCGGTGGGGGTGGTCCCGGAAGCCGTAGAGCGACGCCACGTTGCGGTCGGCGACCAGCCACACGTCGCCGCCGCTCCCGCCGTCGCCACCGTCGGGGCCGCCCTTGGCGACGTGGGCCTCACGCCGGAACGAGACCGCGCCGGCACCGCCGTCGCCGCCTTTGACGTGGACCTGCGCTTCGTCGACGAATGCGGGCATCGCCCGCCCGGGATCAGGCCTGCTCGGTGAGGACGTCGACGAGCCGGCGGCCCTTGCGGGCGCCGAACTTCACCTTGCCGTCCGTCAGGGCGAACAGGGTGTCGTCCCCGCCGCGCCCGACGTTCTCACCGGGGTGGAAGTGGGTGCCGCGCTGGCGGACGATGATGGAGCCGGCGGTCACCGCCGTGCCGTCGAACACCTTCACGCCGAGGCGCTGGGCGGCCGAGTCGCGCCCGTTGCGGGTGGAGCCGCCACCTTTGGTCTTGGACATCGCGCCTGGTCCTCGCCTCTACCGGCTGATGCCGGTGATCTCGATCGTGGTGTAGTGCTGGCGGTGACCCCAGTGGGTGCGGGCCCGGGCCTTCGGCTTGTACTTCAGGCCGCGGATCTTCGGGCCGTTGGCGGTCCCGACGACCCGTGCCGACACCGACGCCTGGCCGAGCTCGTCGGGCTTGGAGAGGACGGTCTCGCCGTCCACGACGAGGATCGGCGTGAAGCGCACGTCGGCGCCGGTCTCGGCGCCGAGCAGCTCGACGGCGAGGGTCTGACCCTCCTCGACCCGCTCCTGCTTGCCACCGGTCTTGATCACTGCGTACACGAAGAGGAGAGCTTATCAGACCGGTCGCCTCAGGCCTGCAGCAGGCTCTCGTCGAGCAGGAAGCCCCGCCCCCCGCACGACGGGCAGGTCTCCGACATCGACTCCACCAGCCCTTCGGAGACCCGCTTGCGGGTCATCTCGACGAGGCCGAGCTCCGAGATGTCGAAGACCTGGGTGCGGGTCTTGTCCCGGGCCAGCGCCTCGCGGAAGGTCTTCACGACCTGGGCCCGGTTGGCGGCGATCTCCATGTCGATGAAGTCGATGACGATGATGCCGCCGATGTCCCGGAGGCGCAGCTGGCGGGCCACCTCCTCGGCGGCCTCGAGGTTGTTGCGGAAGACCGTCTCCTCGAGGTTCGACGTGCCGACGTTGCGCCCCGTGTTGACGTCGATCACGGTGAGCGCCTCGGTGCGCTCGATGATGAGCGACCCCCCGGACGGGAGCCAGACCTTGCGGTCGAGCGCCTTGTGGATCTGCTCGTGGATGTGGTGGCGCTCGAAGACCGGCAGGGGGTCGTCACCGTCCCCGGCGTACTCGACCCGGTCGGCGAGCTCGGGGCTGATGCTGGCGACGTAGTCGCGCACCTCCTCGTACAGCTCCCGGTCGTCGATGACCACGCCGCGGTAGTCCTTGTTGAACTCCTCGCGGATGACGCGCACGGCCATGCTCGGCTCCCGGTAGAGCAGGGCGGGTGCCCGCGAGGTTCGGGCCTTCTCCTCGATCCGCTCCCACTGCGAGAGCAGGCGGGCGACGTCCCGCTGCAGCTCCTCGGCGGTCGACCCCTCGGCGGCGGTGCGCACGATCAGCCCGTGACCGGGGGGGCGGACCTCGTCGAGGATACGCCGGAGGCGCTTGCGCTCCTCGTCGGGGAGGCGCTTGGAGATGCCGTACGTCTCGCTGTTGGGGATCAGCACGACGAACCGCCCCGGGAGGGACACCTCCTGCGCCAGGCGGGCGCCCTTCGCCCCGATCGGGTTCTTGGTGACCTGGCAGAGGATCGTCTGGCGGGGCTTGAGCAGCTGCTCGATCCGGGCGTCGCGGGCCGGGCCGGGCAGCCGGCCGCGGGTGGGCTTGGCGCCCCCGTCAGCCGACGGCGCCTCGAGGTCGTCGCGGTCGTAGCGCACGTCACCGCGGTACAGCACGGCGTTCTTCGGGGTGCCGATGTCGACGAACGCCGCCTCCATGCCGGGCAGGACGTTCTGCACCCGACCGAGGTAGATGTTGCCGTCGATCTGGGTGGCGTCGTCGGTGGGACGGGACACGTAGTGCTCGATGAGGGCGCGGCCCTCGAGCACGGCGATCTGGGTGGCGGTAGGGCCCACGTGCACCACCATCAGGTAGCGGCCGACCGGGCGCCCCTTGCGCTCCCTGCCCTTGCGCCGCTCGAGGGTCGCGGCGTCGACCTCGGCCGGCTCGTCGACGAGGACGGCCTCCACCGGGCCACGGTCGGCCGTCGCCGCGCTGCGCG
>DASSZM010000182.1:0-5269 GCA_035702855.1 Acidimicrobiales bacterium
TGCTCGCGCACTTCCTGCGGCAGACGCTCGGGCTCACGGGGACGCACGTCGGCTGCGACACGACGAGTTGCGGCGCGTGCGCCGTGCTCGTGGACGGGACGCCCGTCAAGTCCTGCACGATGCTCGCCGTCCAGGCGAACGGCGCCGAGATCACGACGGTCGAGGGTCTCGCCGAGGGCGGTCAGCTCCACCCCGTCCAGCAGGCGTTCCACGAGGAGCACGGCCTGCAGTGCGGCTTCTGCACGCCCGGGATGATGCTGACCGCGCGGTGGCTGCTCGACCACGACCCCGACCCCGACGAGGCCACCATCCGCGAGGCGATCAGCGGCAACCTCTGCCGCTGCACCGGCTACGAGAACATCGTCCGGGCCACCCGGTGGGCGGCCGCCCACGCCGCCGCCGGCGCCGCCCCCGAGCAGGAGGTGACGGCGTGACCACCACCGAGGTGCCGACCGCCGGCGGGAGCCCCGAACCCGTGCCGGTGAGCGCGGCGGGCAACCCCATCGGCTTCGGCCGGATGCTGCGCAAGGAGGACGCCCGCTTCCTGCGCGGTCAGGGCCACTACGTCGACGACGTCAACCTGCCGGGGATGCTCCACGGTGCGGTGCTGCGCAGCTCGTACGCCCACGCCCGGATCAACGCCATCGACACCAGCGCCGCCGAGGCGCACCCCAGGGTCAAGGCGGTGATCACCGGCAAGACCCTCGAGTCGCTCGACCTCGCCTGGATGCCGACGCTGTCGGGCGACGTGCAGTCGGTGCTGGCGACCGACAAGGTGCGCTTCCAGGGCCAGGAGGTGGCGTTCGTCATCGCCGACGACGAGTACGCGGCCCGCGACGCCCTCGAGCTGATCGAGGTCGACTACGAGCCGCTGCCGGCGGTGGTCGACGCCCGCCGCGCCCTCGACCCCGACGCCGCGCTGGTGCGCGACGAGATGGAGGGGCGCACCGACAACAAGATCTACGACTGGGAGGCCGGTGACGCCGCCGCCTGCGACGAGGTCTTCGCCGAGGCGGACGTCGTGGTCACCGAGGACATGCTCTACCCGCGGGTGCACCCCGCCCCGATGGAGACCTGCGGCGCCGTCGCCCACATGGACAAGGTCACCGGGAAGCTCACCATCTGGACGACGACCCAGGCGCCCCACGCCCACCGCACCCTCTACGCCATCGTCGCCGGGCTGCCCGAGCACAAGATCCAGGTGATCTCCCCCGACATCGGCGGCGGGTTCGGCAACAAGGTCGGGATCTACCCGGGCTACGTCTGCGCCATCGTCGGTTCGATCGTGACCGGCGCACCGGTCAAGTGGGTCGAGGATCGCTCCGAGAACCTGATGTCGACGTCCTTCGCCCGGGACTACCACATGAAGGGTTCGATCGCCGCCACCCGCGACGGCAGGATCCTCGGGCTGCGGGTGGACGTCCTCGCCGACCACGGGGCCTTCAACGGGGTGGCCCAGCCCACCAAGTACCCGGCCGGGTTCTTCCACATCTTCACCGGCTCCTACGACTACCCGGCGGCGCACTGCAAGGTGACCGCGGTGTACACCAACAAGGCCCCCGGTGGCGTGGCCTACGCCTGCTCGTTCCGGATCACCGAGGCGGTGTACCTGGTGGAGCGGATGGTCGACTGCCTCGCCTTCGAGCTGCAGATGGACCCCGCCGAGCTGCGCATGAAGAACCTCCTGCGCCCCGAGCGGTTCCCCTACACGACGCCGACCGGGTGGGAGTACGACTCGGGCGACTACCCGCGGGCGCTCGAGGAGTCGATGCGCATCGCCGGCTACGAGGAGCTGCGCGCCGAGCAGGCCGCCCGCCGGGCCGACCCGGCAGGCAAACCGCTGATGGGGATCGGCATCTCCTTCTTCACCGAGGGGGTGGGCGCCGGGCCCCGCAAGCACATGGACATCCTCGGACTCGGCATGGCCGACGGCTGCGAGCTCCGGCTCCACCCGACGGGCAAGGCGCAGCTGCGCCTGTCGGTGCAGACCCAGGGGCAGGGGCACGAGACGACCTTCGCCCAGATCGTGAGCCACGTGCTCGGCATCCCGCCCGAGGACATCGAGGTCCTCCACGGCGACACCGACAACACCCCCTTCGGGCTCGGCACCTACGGGAGCCGCTCGACGCCCGTGTCGGGGGCGGCCGCCGCCGTCGCCGCCCAGCGGGTCCGGGACAAGGCCCGGGTGATCGCCGCCACCTCCCTCGAGTGCTCCCCGGACGACCTGGAGTGGGAGCACGGGCGCTGGCGGGTGAAGGGCGACCCGGAGCAGGGCAGGACGATCCAGGAGATCGCCTTCGCCGCCCACGGCAGCCTGGAGCTGCCCGAGGGGGTGGAGGGCCACCTCGACGCCTCGGTGGTCTACAACCCGCCCAACCTCACCTATCCCTTCGGCGCCTACATCTGCGTCGTCGACGTCGACCCCGACACCGGGGAGGTCAAGGTCCGCCGCTTCGTCGCCGTCGACGACTGCGGGCCGCGGATCAACCCGATGGTCGTCGAGGGCCAGGTCCACGGCGGGCTGGCCGACGGGCTCGGGATGGCGCTCATGGAGGTGATCGCCTTCGACGGGGACGGCAACAACCTCGGGGGGTCGTTCATGGACTACCTGCTGCCCACGTCCATGGAGTGCCCGAGCTGGGAGCTGGGCCAGACGGTGACCCCGTCGCCCCACCACCCCATCGGGGCCAAGGGGGTCGGCGAGTCGGCGACGGTCGGCTCCCCGGCGGCGGTGGTCAACGCCGTGCTGGACGCCCTGCAGATCCGCGCCGCCGACATGCCCTTCACACCCGCCGCCGTGTGGCGGGCGTTGCAGGGCCGGCCGCTGCGCACCGACCTGGCGATCGAGTAGCCGTGCTGCGCCAGGACCTCTCCGGGCGCTCGCTCGAGCTGCGGGCGGGGCGGGTGCCGTTCGTCCACGCCCGGGTGACGCTGGCCGAGGCGCCGACGTCGGCCAAGCCGGGCGACGAGGCGATCATCCGGGCCGACGGGGCCATCGAGGGCTTCGTCGGCGGGGTGTGCGCCGAGTCGACGGTGCGGGAGGTCGCCGCCGACCTGCTGGCGAGCGGCGCCGGGCCGGTCGTGCTGCGGGTGACCCCCGAGCCGGAGCCCGACCAGCCGGGCAGGCGGGTGGTCCACAACGCCTGCCTGTCGGGCGGGACCATCGAGATCTTCCTCGAACCGGCCGTCCCCCCGCCGCTGGTGGTCGTGGTGGGCCGCACGCCGATCGCCCGTGCCCTCGCCGCCCTCGGGGCCGGCCTGCGCTGGGCGGTGCAGGAGTGGGACGGCGGGCTGCCGCCCGACGCCGTCGCCGTGGTCGTGGCCTCGCACGGGCGGGGGGAGGAGGAGGCCCTCACCGCCGCCCTCGAGCGGGGCGTCGCCTACGTGGGCCTGGTCGCCAGCCGGCGGCGGGGGGCGGCCGTCGTCGCCGGCCTGCGGGTCCCCGAGGAGCTCCGGGCGAGGGTGCACACCCCGGCCGGCCTCGACCTCGCCGCCGGCACCGCCGAGGAGGTCGCCCTGTCGATCCTCGCCGAGATCGTCGGGGAAAGGGCGACCCGGACCCCTGCACCCGTCCCCGCGGCGCCCGCCCCGGTGGTGGAGCGGGCGGTCGACCCCGTCTGCGGCATGACGGTGTTCCCCGAGCCGTCCACACCGGTGGCCGAGCACGCCGGCCGGACCGTGTGGTTCTGCGGGCGGGGCTGCCGGGACGCCTTCGTCGCCGACCCGTCGGCCTACGGCGCCTGAGCGGGTGGAGGACCTCGCCGGCCTGGTCCCGTCGCCCGAGGCGCTGCGGGCCCACCTCGACGCCGCCGGCTACCTGGCCGACGCCGGCATGGCCACCGCCTTGTTCTGCGCGCTGCGCCTGCCACAACCGATCCTGCTGGAGGGCGAGGCCGGCGTCGGCAAGACCGAGGCCGCCAAGGCACTCGCCGCCGTGCTCGACACGCCGCTCGTGCGCTTGCAGTGCTACGAGGGCATCGACGCCACCGAGGCGCTGTACGAGTGGAACTTCCCCCGCCAGCTGCTGGAGATCCGCCTGGCGGAGGTGGGCGGCTCGGCGCCCGGCGCCCACGACCTGTTCACCCGCGACTACCTGATCGCCCGGCCGCTGCTGCGGGCGGTCGAGCACCCGGGACCGCGCCCGGCGGTGCTGCTGGTCGACGAGATCGACCGGGCCGACGACGAGTTCGAGGCCTTCCTGTTCGAGCTGCTGGCCGAGGCGGCCGTCACCATCCCCGAGTTCGGCACCATCCGGGCCACCCACCCGCCGATCGTGGTCCTCACCTCCAACCGGACCCGCGACCTGCACGACGCCCTCAAGCGACGCTGCCTGTACCACTGGCTCGACTACCCCGACCTCGCCCGGACCGTCGAGATCGTCCGGCGGCGGGTCCCCGGCGCCCGGGCGAGCGTCGCCGGCCAGGTGGCGGCGGCCGTCGGCCGGCTGCGGGCCCTCGACCTGCAGAAGCCCCCGGGTGTGGCGGAGGCGATCGACTGGGCGCACGCCCTCGAGCTGCTCGGCGTCGAGGACCTCGACGAGGCCGCCCTGCTGGCGACCGCCGGATCGGTGCTCAAGTACCGGGAGGACGTCGAGGTGGCCGCCGAGCGGGGAGCCGCCTGGATCGCCGGCCGGTGAGCACCGACCTCGCCGAGGTCACCGCCCGTTTCGCGCTGGCGTTGCGCGCCGCCGGCGTGCCGGTCACCGCCGAGCAGGCCGCCCGCCTGGCTGCCGCCATGAGCCTGGCGCCACCGGGGCGCCGCTCGGAGCTGTACTGGCTGGCCCGCGTGACGCTGGTGGCCGACGCCGGTCAGCTCGACGCCTTCGACCGGATCTTCGCCCAGGTCTTCGCGGGCCTCGTTGACCCGGCCGAGTGGCGGGGTCAGCAGCCGCCCCCCTCCACGCCGGCCCGCCGCCCGCGGCCCGCGGCCGGCCCGCCGGCGGGCTCCTCGTCGCCGGGCAGCGGCGAACCGCCGCCGGCGGTCCCGGGCGGCGGCGACGGCGGCGGGGAGGGCGTGCGGCCGGTGTTGCTCGCCGCGGCCAGCCCGGCCGAGCGGTTGCGCCACCAGGACTTCGCCGCCCTCGGCGAGGACGAGCTTCACGCCCTCCGGGCGCACCCGGCGCGCCTCGCCTTCGCCACCCCGCCCCGCCCGAGCCGCCGGCGCACCCCGGCGGGGCGCGGGGACGAGCTCGACGTGCGGGCCACCCTCCGGGCGGCGCGGCGCACCGGCGGCCTCCCGCTGCGGCCCGTGCGCCGGCGCCGCCGCACCC
>DASSZM010000207.1:0-15647 GCA_035702855.1 Acidimicrobiales bacterium
GTGCTGCGGGAGGGCGTCGCCGCCCTCGGCGCCAGCGGCGGGGGCATCCTCCTGGCCGCCGGCGAGCGCCGCCTGGCCGTGCCGGGCACGGTCGGCTACGACGACGACCTCGTACGCCGGCTCACCGACGAGTCCCCCGACGCGGAGCTGCCGGCCGCCACCGCTCTGCGCACCGGCGAGCACGTCTGGCTCGAGTCCGTCGAGGACCGTGACCGCCGCTTCCCCCACCTCGCCGGCTGGGAGGAGGGCACCGCCTCGCTCTGCGCCGTGCCCCTCGAACTGGAGGGGATGCGGCTCGGCGCCCTCCGGCTCAGCTTCGCCGCGCCGAAGCTGTTCGACGAGGAGGAGCGGCGCCTCGTGCTGACCCTCGCCGGGCAGGCGGCGCAGGCCCTCGAGCGGACGCGCCTCGCCCGGGACCGGGCGGAGCTCACCCGCCGGCTGCTGGTCGACCTCGTGCCGAGCCACCCGGTCGCGATCGCCGGGTCGGCAGGGGCGACCGGCGGGTGCCCCTGCCGGGTGACGTTCGGGATGTTGCAGACCGGGGGCGACCGGCCGATCCTGCGGTGGGCCGGCGACGACTTGCTCGGCCCGTTCCGTCGCGACGCTGCCGGCGCCGGGCCCCTCCACCCGTCCGTCACCGTCGCCGCAGCGCCGGCGGCGGCGGCGGACATCCCCGCCGGCCGGCGCCCCGGCAGCGGCGCCCACCGGCTCCGGCCCGGTGAGGTCGTGGCCTTCGTGGGGCTCCCCGCATCGGGCACCGCCACTGGTCCACTCCTGGACGCGCTCGGCACGGCCCCGCCCGATGCGGCAGCCGTCGCCGCCGCCCTCCGGGCGACCACGGCGCGCGCCGACGGCGGCGGCGCTGGCGGCGCTGGCGATGGCGGCGATGGCGGCCGCCGCGGGCACGGCTCCGCCCCGTTGATCGTCTTCGGCCCGGCACCGGCCACCCCGAGCGTCCGGAACGAGGGGCCCGCCGTCGAACTGTGAGGACCCGTGTACCGAAAATCGGTACGTCCCTCCTCACAGGAACGATGACCCCGGCGCGCCCGCCCCGAGGAGTGGGCGTCACGCCACGTTCGGTCGGCTCCCGGCCGACATCCACCCGGGACGGGCCACCGTCGGTGGTGGAGCAGGCCCGACCCGAGGGGAGGGAGCTAGGCCACGGTCAGCGCCAGCAGCGCCACGTCGTCGCTGCGGTCCGGCTCGACGAGCTCGTCGATGAGCAGGTCGCAGAGGGCTTCGAGCCTGCCCGCGGTCCGGTCGCCACCCGCCCGCCACGCCCCGGCCCGGACGAGGTCGGTCATGCGCCGCAACCCGATGTCGAGGTCCCGCTCCCGCCGTTCGACGAGGCCGTCGGTGTAGCAGACGAGCGTCGAGCCGGGCGGCAGGGCGACGGTCGCGCTGGGCCGCCGGCCGCGGTGCGGTGCGCCGATCGGGGCGCCGGTGGCGCCCTCGAGCAGCGACACCGCTCCGTCGGGCCGGCACACCAGGGGCGGGGGATGTCCCGCGTTGGCGTACGCCAGGCGCCACGGCTGCGTCCCGCCGCCGACCAGGCGCGCCGAGAACGCCGTGGCCAGCTGCGCCATGGAGAAGCTCTGCACGAGGCGGTCGGCGCGGTCGAGGACGACGTCGGGGGCGGCGCCCTCGGAGGCGTAGGAGCGGATGACGCTGCGCAGCTGGCCCATGCTCGCCGCCGCCCGCAGGTCGTGGCCGACGACGTCGCCGATCGTGATGCTGGTCCCGCCGTCGGGCAGCTCGAACAGGTCGTACCAGTCACCGCCGACGCTGGCCGACGCCGGGAGGTAGCGGGCGGCGACCGCGACGCCGGGTGGCGCCTCGATCGCCGGCAGCAGCGCCCGCTGCAGGGCCTCGGCGATGGCCCGCTCGCCGGCGTAGAGGCGGGCGTTGTCGACGGCGAGACCCGCCCGGCGCCCGATCTCCATGGCGACGTCGACGTCGTCGGGGCCGTAGGGCGCACGGTCGTGCGCACCGCCGCCGGGCGGGACGGTGCGCACCAGGCTGATGGCGCCGAGCACCTCGCCGCGGGCGACGAGAGGCGCGACCAGCAGGGATCGCATCCCGAGCTGCTGGTACAGCGCGGCGACGGCGGCGTCGGGGACGACGCCGCTGATGTAGCCGCCGGCGCTGTCGGCCACGAGTGTCGGGACACCGCTGGCGAGGGTGCGGGCAAGCGCCGAGGCGGGGTTGTGGCGGCGGGGCAGCCGGCGCTCGGCCTCCTCCATCAGCCGGCGCAGCTCCGGTCGACGGGCCGCCACGGCGACCTGCGACCGGCTCCCGAGGCCGTCCCGGAGGTCCACGACGCAGACATCGGCGAGGTCGGGGACGAGCCGATCGGCCAGCCGCTGGAGGATCACGTCGGGGTCGAGGCTGGCTGACAGCGTCATCGACAGGTCGGCGTTGAGCTGCACCAACCGCAGCAGGTTCTGGGTCCGGGCCTCGGTCTCGTGGCGCTCGGTGACGTCGGCCATGACGCCGATGGCGCCGATGAGATCGCCCTGCTCGAACAGGGCCCGGCCCGAGCACTCGAGCCAGCGCACCTGGCCGTCGGCACGCATGAGCCGGAACTCCATCCGGGCGGGCTCGGGCCCGCTGGCCGCCTCGACCAGCATGGTTGCGACGTCGGCGCGGTCGTCGGGGTGGACCAGCTCGAGCCACGCCTCGACGGTGGCCGGGGCGGTCGCCAGCGACCGACCGAAGGCGGCGAGCAGGCGGGCGTCCCAGGCGATGCGCCGGGTCGCCCGGTCCCAGGTCCACAGGCCCAGCCCACCGACGGAGAGGGCGAGGGCCAGCCGATCGCGGGCGGCGGCGGCGCTGGCGCCGAAGGCCTGCCAGGCGTCGAGGTCGGTCGCACCCTCCCCGTCCGCCGGCCGCTGACCACCGTCGGCGCCCCGGTCGCTCCCCACCGCCGGAGCGTATTGCACGGGCGCCGGGCCGGGCCGCGCCGGGCCGGGCTGGGCGACGACGAGCCGCGCCGGGCTGGGCCGCGCCCGGGCTCAGGTGCCGGCTGCCGGCTTGCCCGCCACCGGGGCCCACAGCCGGGCCCCGAGCCCGGAGGCGCGCGCGATCCGCCGCTCGACCGCCGAGCGGAGCGCCTCCTCCTCGCCGACGACCAGCAGGTGCCGGCGGGCGCGGGTGACTGCGGTGTACAGCAGCTCGCGGGTCAGCAGCCGGGAGGACGGCGGTGGCAGCACGAGGGCCACCGAATCGAACTCGGAGCCCTGGCTCTTGTGCACCGTCATGGCGTAGACGGTCTCGACGGCCGCCAACCGCCCCGGGCGGACGCCCTCGCCCCGCCCGTCGAAGGCAACGACCCGCTCCCGCCTGGTTCCCTCGCCGGCGCCAGCGCCGTCGCCGGGGGTGGCCCGGTCTCCGGGGGATCCGACGGCGACGACCACGCCGGCGTCGCCGTTGAAGACCCGCAGGCTGTAGTCGTTGGCCGTCATGAGCACCGGCCGCCCCGCGTACCACGGGCCCTCGGCGGCGGCCTCCGGGGCGGCGTCCAGCACCCAGCCCTCGAGGCGGTCGTTCCAGGCGGCCGCCCCCGCCGGGCCCCGCCGGTGGGCGCAGAGCACCCGGCCGGCGGCCAGGGCGGCGCAGGCGGCGGGAGCGTCGCCGGAGCGGGCCCGGCGGACCATCGGCTCCGCCCAGGCGAGGGTGGCCCGGCGCAGGGGCCCGAGCGCCGCCTCGCCGGCGGTGGTCGGCTCGGCGGGCAGCCAGGTGAGGGCCTCGTCGCCGGTGGCGAGCAGGGCCACCACCTCGTCGGCGTCCCCGGCGCGCACCGCCGCCGCCAGGGCGGCGAGGGGGCCGGCCGACCGGTGGTTGGTGCGCAGCAGGGCGACCGCCCCTGCGACCGGGGGCATCCCCCCGTCCAACGGCCCGGCGGAACCCGACGGCCCGACGACACCCGACGCCGGCGAGCCCGGGGCGGCGGCGGGACCGGCGACGTCGGCGAGGACGGCGCCGGCCTCCACCGAGACGAGCTGGTCGGGGTCGCCGACGAGCACCAACCGGGCGTCGGGCCGGACGGCTTCCAGGAGGCGGGCCATGAGCCCGAGCGACACCATCGAGGCCTCGTCGACCACGACGGTGTCGTGCGGCAGGCGGTGCCCGCAGTGGTGACGGAAGCGGCTGGAGCCGGGCCGGGCGCCGAGGAGGCGGTGGAGGGTGAGCCCGGGGGTGGTGAGGAGCTGGTCGCGCACCGCCGGCGAAGCCGGGAGCCGCCCGGCCTCGGCCCGGACCGCCTCCTCCAGGCGGGCCGCCGCCTTGCCCGTCGGCGCGGCCAGGGCGACGAGGGGCGGCCGGCGGCCGGCGGCGAGCGCCTCGTGGTGAAGGAGCGCCAGCAGCCGGGCGACCGTCGTGGTCTTGCCGGTGCCGGGGCCGCCGACGAGCACGGTGAGCCGCCGGTCGCGGGCCTGCAGGACGGCCCGGCGCTGGTCGGGGTCGTCGGGGAGCAGCGTCTCGCCGCTGTCGGCGCCCCCGGCGCCCCCGCTGTCGGCGCCCCCGGCGCCGAGGTCGGGGGGCTCGCCGGCTCTCGCCGTGAGCTCGGCGGCGACGGCGCGCTCGTCGCGCCAGTAGCGGTCGAGGTACAGCGACGTGCCGATGAGCCGCAGGGGGCGCGCCCCCTCGCCGAGCCCGCCGCCGTCGGGTGCGGGACCGTCGGGTGCGGGACCGTCGGGTTCGCCGGTGGCCACCAGGGCGCTGGCGGCGACGGCCGCCAGCCACGGCGCCGGCTCGGGCCAGGGCAGGGCCGTGAGGTCGACGTCGTCGTCGAGGTCGCTGGCGGCCACCTCCCGGACCCGGGCGAGGTCGACCGAGACGTGCCCGACCCGCGGGGCCCGGACGGCCAGGGCGGCGGCGAGGGCGACGGCGGGGTCGGCGTCACCGCCGAGGCGGGCCAGGCGGGCGGCGACGTGCACGTCGGCGGGGGCCAGCACCCCCGCCTCGTTGAAGGCGGCCAGCGTCGCCCACCCGGGGGGGAAGCGGCCCCCGGGCGGGTCGTCGAGGCCCCACACCCGGGCGGCGTCGTCGCGCTCGGTCACGGCGTGGCCACCCGCGGCCGGCGCCCGGTGCCGAGCAGGGCCGACAGGTCGGTGACGAGTCGGGTCGGCGGCGACCAGGCGAACACCCCCGCCGCGACCCCGCCGACCTCGGGGGCGGTGGGCCCGACCATCCCGCGGAGGAACAGGTACAGCACCCCGCCGAGGTTGCGTTGAGGGGTGTAGCCGGGCAGCCGCCAGCGCAGGTAGCGGTGCAGGGCGACGGCGTAGAGCAGGGCCTGCAGGGGGTAGTGGCGGCGCTGCATCTCCTCGGCGAGCGCCTCGGGGCGGTAGTGCCAGGTCGTCAGGGCGGCGGGGCCGGACCCGTCGTCGCCGAGCCAGTTGGTCTTGTAGTCGGCGATCCACCACGTCCCCCCGGCCGGCCCCGGCCGCCGGAACACCAGGTCGAGGCTGCCGGTCAGATACCCGCGCAGGGACGCGGCGAGCAACGGGTCGGCCAGCCGCTCGGGGTAGCCGGCGAGCGGGTCGCCCGCCGGGATGTGCTCGGCCAGCAGGGCGGCGAGCTCGGCGGTGTCCACCGCGCCGTCGGGCCGGTCGCCCCCGGCCAGCGGCAGCTCGAAGCGCAGCTCGTCGAGGCGCTCGGCCCGCCCGACGTCGCGCAGCGCCACCCCGGGCAGCGCCGGGCCGAGCGGCGTGGCCAGGGCGAGGGCGAGCCCGGCGCCGAGGCGGCGGGGGTCGCCGCCGAGCGTGCCGGGCGGGTCGGCGCGCACGGCGGCGGCGGTGAGGGCGGCGGGGACGTCGGGGGCCTGGAAGTCGACCGCCTCCAGCAGCCCGTGCACGAAGGTGCCGACCTCGGCGCCGCGGGGCATGTCGGCGAGGGGGCAGGGCTCCCCGGCGGGGGCGGGCGGGGCGGTGGCGGCGCCGTCGGCGGGCTCGTCGCCGATGCCGGGATCCTCGGGCTCGCTGCCGACCGGCTCGTCGTGGGCGGCGGCGACGATGCTGCTGTAGGACGCCCGGCGCCAGCGGCGGTCGAGGGTCCGGTCGAAGGTGGCGGTGGCGAGGTCGGGGGCAAAGGCCTCGGGCGGCGGCGGCGTGGCGGCCGGCCGGGGCTCGCCGGCGGCCGCCGGCAGGCGATGGGCGGCGGCGGTCTCGACGACCAGCAACCCGGCGGCACGGGCCTCGAGCGGGGCGAGGGCGGCGCGGACCCGGCGCTCGTCGGGCTCCTGGCGGTCGCCGGGGCCGACCCGGCCGTCCTCGTCGCGGGCGGTGAGCAACCGGCCGAGCGCCGAGCGGTGGGCGTTGCTGGCCCGGGCCCACCACAGCACCACCTGGTGGCGGGCGCGGGTGACGGCCACGTACAGGGTGCGGAGGTCCTCGCCGCGGGCCTCCTCCCTGGCCTGGGCGACGCTGCGGGCATAGGCGGCCTTCCGGTCGCCGTCGGGGTTGCCGACGTCGAGGTAGCGGGGGCCGGCGTCGCCTTCGTCCTGGCGGTGGAACAGCACCGGGCCGCTGCCGCCCTCCCGCCCGGCGTCCCACAGGAACGGGCAGAGCACCACCCCGAACTCCAGGCCCTTCGCCCGGTGCACGGTGAGCACCTGCACCGCCTCGGCGTCGGAGTCCAACCGCCGGGCCCGCTCGTCGGGGGCGGCGCCGCTGCCCGGGCGGGCCTCGTCCACGCGCGCCTCCAGCCATGCCCGCAGCGCCGGCGCGCCGAGCTGGCCGGCGAGGGCCTCGGCGTGGAGCAGCTCGCCGATGTGGCCGAGGTCGGTGAGGGTGCGCTCGCCGCCGTCGACGGCGAGCAGCCGGGCGGGGAGACCCTCGCCGACGGTGACCGTGCGGTGCAGGGCGGCGACGCCCCGCTCGGCCAGCACCGCCGCCCAGCGGTGGAGCCGGTCGTGGACCGCCTCCCAGCGCCGCTCGTCGGCGGCGGCGACCTCGGCGGCGGTGAGCCCGAGGAACGGCGTGCGCGCCGCTGCGGCCGCCCGGCCGCGCGACGCCGGCTCCTGCAGCGCCTCGAGGAGGCGGAGCCAGTCCCGGGCGGCGGCGGAGGCGAACACGTTGCTGCCCCCGGCGAGCACGGCGGGGACCGCGGCGGCGCGCAGGGCGGCCCGCACGCTGTCGGCCTGGGCGTTGGTGCGGGTGAGCACGGCGACGTCGTTGGGGCGGATCGGCCGGCGGCCGGGACCGTCGGGGACGGTCGCCGGCGAGGCGAGCAGGGCGGCCGCCTCGGCGGCGACGTCGTCGGCGATCCACGCGCTGGCCGGCCCCTTGGCGAGCAGCTGCCGGGAGGGGGTGCGGGGCAGCTCGGCGTGGCGGTCGGGGACGAGCCGGACCCGCAACGGGGCGCACACCGGGGCGTCGAGCAGGCCGGGCCGGCGGTGGGCGGCGGGGGCCTCCACGGAGCGGAACCGGATGGCCGGGTGGCCGAGCTGCAGCGGCGAGAGGAGGGCGTCGGTGGCGTCGAGCAGTGGCTGGTCGGCGCGCCAGTTGGCGCCGAGGGTGAACCGGCGCGCCTGGCGGTGGGCGGCGAGGTAGGCATGGACGTCGGCGCCGCGAAAGGCGTAGATCGCCTGCTTGGGGTCACCGATGAGCACCAGGGTGGTGGCGCCGGTCCCGAAGGCGCGGCGCAGCACCTCCCACTGCACCGGGTCGGTGTCCTGGAACTCGTCGACGAGGACCACCTGGTAGCGCTCCTGCAGGCGGGTGCAGGCCGCCGCACCGCGGGCGGGGTCGCCGAGGGTGGCGGCCAGGCGGGTGAGGACGTGGTCGTAGGTGAGCAGGTTGGCGTCCTGCAGCCGCTCGGCGAGGCCCTTGCGGGCACCGTGGGCGAGGCGCGACAGCAGGTAGCCCTCGGCCGGGTCCGGGACCAGGAGGGCGTCGGGGTTGGCGATTGCGGCGGCCGCCGCCGCCCGGGCGGCGGCGAAGCCGAACGGGGGCCGGGCGCGGTCCCACTCCGCCCGCCGCAGGTAGAGGTCGGCGACGACCTCCTCCAGCAGGTCGTCGGGGTCCTCGAGGAGGGTCGCGCCGACGTCGAGGTCGCCGGCGGAGCCCAGCCCGGCGAGCACCAGCTGGCAGAAGCCGTGGGTCGTCGTGACCGTCAACCCGTCGAAGGCGGCCACCGCGTCGGCGAGGCGCTGCCGCCGGGCCTCCACCTCGGGGCGGGCGCCGGCGGCGAGCAGGGCGGCCACCTCGTCGCCGGGCTCGGTGCCGTGGGCGAGGGCGCCCTCGAGGGCGGCCTCGGTCTGCGCCAGACGCCGGCGGATGCGGTCGCGCAGCTCACCGGTCGCCATGCGGGTGAAGGTCACCGCCAGGATGGCCGACGGGTCGACGCCGGCTGCCAGGTAGCGGGCGGTGAGCCCGGCGAGGGTGAAGGTCTTGCCGGTGCCGGCGCTGGCCTCGATCACGGTCGTGCCGGCGTCCGGCAGCGGCCCGGACAGGTCGAACGCCGCCGCCCCGGCGCCGCCCGCCTCGACCGCCGCCACCCGGGCGGTCACCGCCGACCGCCGGCGGCGACGGCCTCGATTGCGGCGGACGAGGCCGCCGGCATCAGCTGCTCGTGGGCGAGGACGGGCGACCACAACCGCAGGGCGAGCGCCTCGAAGCGGGTGGCGGCGGCAGGCTCGTCGCCGGGGTCGGGCGGGCCGGCGCCGAGGTTGTCGAAGCGGGACCACGGACCGAACACCTCGCGGTGCTCGGGGTCGTCCCGCTCGCCGGGGACGACGTCGTTGCCGTCCCACTCCTGGCGGGCGGCGGTGGCGGCGTCGTCGGCGGCCCGCCCCCGGTGGCGCGCCGCCGCCCACGCCGCCGAGGTCTTGCACGCGAGCGGCAGCGGTTCGCACATGCCGAGGTCGCGCAGCTCGACGAGGGCGGCGAGCGCGGCGGTGGCCGCCGCCGCCCGCTCGAGGGGGTCGGCGGCCAGCGGCGGGAGCAGCGCCAGCGTCGCCGGCTGGGAGCCGCCCCCGCCCCGCCCGATGCTGACCCCCGAAGGGGCCAGGTCGGGGCGGGCGGCGGTGAGGGCGAGGAAGCGCACCCACGCCGCCAGCCGGTGCTTGGCCGAGAGGCGGGAGTACACGCAGGCGAGCACGACCCCGCCGCGCACCCCGGGCACGGTGCCGAGCAGCGACCGGCCGCCGGGCAGCTCGACGCGCACGTCGTAGGAGCGGCCCGGGGCGGGGAGGCGCAAGGCGTCGACGGTGGCGAGCAGCGCCTCGACCTCGGGGACGACCCGCTGCAGCACGTCGTCGGCGAGCGGTCCGGGAGGCAGCTGACCCCGGCCGCGCTCGCCGGCGACGGCGTCCTCCAACCCGACGCCGGCCAGGCAGGTGGCGAGGAGCCGGTCGCCGACCGCCCAGCGCTGCAGGCCGTCGAGCTCGAGGGGGATGGCATCGTCGAGACCGGAGGCGCGCTCGCCCACGAACAACCCCAGCCGGCGTCGCAGGAAGGCCCGGACGGGGTGCTCGACGAATCGCACCAGGTCGTCGAGGGCGACGACGCCCTCGTCGAGGGGTGGGAGCGGCCCCGCCAGCCACGGCGCCGCCGGCAGGCGGTGCCGGGCGGCCTCGGCGCCGGCCAGCTCCACCGGGTCGAAGCCCCACGGGCCGGCGCCGCCCGGCCCGCCGGCGCGGAAGTTGCGCTCGTCGAAGGGGTGCAGCGGGTGCTCGACGACCACCGAGTCCCGGGCGGGGCGCCCGTCGGCCCGCCGGAACGTGGCGTCCACCACGTCGAGCAGCTCGGCCACCGGCACCGCCGGCGGCCGGACCCGGTTGGTGCGCTCGTCGCGCCCGGCGTAGGTGACGACCAGGTGGTCGGTGGCCGCCATGACGGCGTCGAGCAGCAGCTGGCGGTCCTCGGTGCGGGCGTCGCGGTCGCCGACCTCGGGGCGCCGGAGGAGCAGGTCGTCGCCGTCGGGCTCGGGATGGCGGGGGAAGGCGCCGTCGTCCAGGCCGAGGAGGACCACCACCCGGTGCGGGACCGAGCGCATCGGCACCAGGGTGCAGACCGTGAGGTCCCCGGTGCGGAAGTTGGCCCGGGTCGGCCGCCCCTGGAGGCGGCTCGCCAGCAGCGCCCGGGCCTCCGCCAGGGTGAGGGTCGTCGCCTCCCGGGCCGCCGCCTCCGCCCGGGTGTCGGCCAGCACCCGGCGCAGCTCCTCGTGCTGCCACTCCTCGCCGGAGGCGGTCACCGCGAGCAGCTCGCTGCCGGCGGTCAGCGCCTCGGTCCACGCCGCCAGCGGCTGGGGGTCGCGCAACTCGTCGAGCGAGGCCCCCAGCCGGGTGACGAGCTCGGCGAAGCGGCCGGCGAGGTCGACGGCGCCGCCCGGCACGTCCTCGTAGGGCACCGTCCCGCCCCACCGCACCCCGGGCCCGTCCATGGCCACGCCGAGCAGCAGCCGGTCGAGGCCGGCCTCCCAGGTGTTGGCTGCCACCGTGCCCAGCCGCCAACGGTGCCGGTCGGCGGCGTCGAGGCCCCAACGGATCCCGCTGCCGACCACCCACTCCTCAAGGGTGGCCAGGTCCTCCTGGTCGAAGTGGAACCGCCGGGCGACCGCCGGGCGGGCGGCCAGGTCGAGCACGGCCGAGGCGGTGGCCCGGCTCCCGGCCAGGTCGAGCAGCGTGGCGGCCACCGCCAGCAGCGGGTTGGTCTGGCGCAACGACCGGTCGGCGAGCCGCACCCGGAGGCGGCCGGCCCCGCCGTCGGGCTCGTCGGTGCCGAAGACGGCCTGCACCAGCGGGGCGAACGCCTCGATGTCGGGGCAGAGGACGATCACGTCGCGCGCCTCGAGGCTCGGGTCGGCGGCGAGCAGGTGCAGCACGGCGTCGCGGACGACCTCGACCTGACGGGTCCGGCCGTGACAGGCGTGCACCACCAGGGAACGGTCGCCTGGATCGACGAGGCGGCGGGCGTCGACGCCGACGCCGGCGGCGGACGGCGACGGTCCCGGCGCGCCCGGCGGGCGCCGGTCGGCGCGGATGTCGGCCTGGATCACGGCCAGGACGCCGGCGGGCGGGGCGTCGCCGAGCGGCCGGTGGGTGCTGTCGGTGACCCCCCGCCCCGCCAGCACCAGTTGCAGCTCACGGGCGTCGCGCCCCCAGGAACGCAGGAGGGGGTGGGCCGGCAGCCGGGCGGTCGGGTCCTCCACGCGGGCCAGCCCCGCCGGCACGCCGGCGGCGAGCGGCGCCACCCGGTCCCACAGCGCCGCCGAGGGGTGCAGGACCAGCAGGTGGACGGCGCGGTGGGCGGCGAGCGCCTGGAGGATCTCCAGGTGGCTCGGCGGCAGCCGGGTCAGCCCGAACAGGGCCAGCCGACCGGGGAGGCCCGCCAACTCCGGGTCCTCCGCCAGCCGGTGGGCGGCGACGTCGAAGCGCTCGGCCGGGCTCGGGACACCCAGGCGGGCGCGCAGCAGGCGCCACAGATGGGGTTGCCAGCCCTCACCCTCGCCGGCGTGCCAGGCCCGGACCAGGCCGGGGCGGTGGACGGCGTAGTGGTCGAAGCGGTCGGCGGCGTGGCGGAGGGCGGAGAAGCGCCGCAGGTGGCCGGCGTCGCCGCCGTCGGCCGGCGTCGTGGCCCGCAGATGGGCGACCAGGGCGGCGAGCCCGGGGTCGTCGGCCCGCTCGTCCGCCACCTCGAGCAGCGCCCAGACGGCCCGCTCCGGGCGCCACGGGTCGTCGTCGGGGTCCAGCCCGCACGCCGCCGCCGTCGCCGCCCCGATGAGGGCCCCGGGGAACGGGAAGCGCAGGTTGGCGCACACCCCACCGTCGTCGGCCGCGCCCAGCCGGTGGGACAGGCGCTGGGTGAGCCAGCGCTCCACCCCGCGCGTCGGCACGGCGACCACGTCCGGTTCGAAGGGATCGTCGGGCGGCACGACGAGGAGGTCCCCGAGGGACTCCACGAGGCGGTCCGCCCGCTCGGATCTGTGCACCACCAGCACCGTTCGACCTCCTCCCGACGACAGTAGACGCCGGGGTGTGACGGCCCTCTGTGCTACGACAGCCCCGTGCGTGTCGTCGGGGAGCGGCAACTGGAGGCGGCGCTGGCGGCCGTGGGGGGAGGCGAGCCGCGGGTCGTCGTCGGCGGCAACTTCGCCACCCCCCGGGCACTGCTCGGGATCTGGGACCGTGCGGTCCCCCGCTACCGGCTGTTCATGATCAACGCCCAGGGTCCGCTGCCCGGGCGCGACGAGGTCATCTTCGAGACCCCCTTCGTCGGTCCCGGCATGCGCGACGGCGGCCGGCGGCTGGACTACCTGCCGATGCGGCTGTCGCTGGTGCCCCAGCTGTTCGTCCGGTCCCGGCCCCCCGACGTGGTGCTGGTGCAGACCTCCCCGCCCCGGTCCGGCAAGGTCTCCCTCGGCACCGAGGTCAACATCCTGGTGGCGGCGGCGGAGCAGACACGGGCTCGGGGCGGGACGATCGTGGCCCAGCTCAACCCGGCGATGCCCTACACCTTCGGCGACGGGGAGCTCGACGTCGACCTGTTCGACCTGGCCGTCGAGCTCGGCGAGGATCTGCCCTCGCCGGCGCCGCCCGGCCCGCTCGACGGGGTCACCGCCTCCATCGGCGCCCACCTCGGGGGCATGGTCACCGACGGCGCCACCCTGCAGATCGGCATCGGGACCATCCCCGACGCCGCCCTCGGGACCCTCGGCGACCGGCGGGGGCTGGCGGTCTGGTCGGAGATGGTGAGCGACGGCGTGCTCGACCTCGAGCGGCGCGGGTGCACGGAGCGGGAGCGGCCGATCGTGACGTCGTTCGTGTTCGGGTCGCCGGAGCTGTACGCCTGGGCGGACCGCAACCCCCGGCTCCGCCTGGCCCGCACCGAGACGACCAACGACCCGGCGCGCATCGCCCGCCAGCGCCTGATGACCTCGATCAACACGGCCCTGCAGGTGGACCTGTGCGCCCAGGCCAACGCCAGCGAGGTGCGGGGGCGCATCTACTCCGGCTTCGGCGGCCAGACCGATTTCATCGTCGGCGCCCTGCACGCCCCGGGCGGGCACGCCGTGATCGCGCTGCGCTCGTGGCACGCCAAGAGCGACTCGTCCAACGTGGTGCCGCTCCTGCCGGTCCCGGTCACGTCGTTCCAGCACTCCGCCATCGTGAGCGAGCACGGTCGCGCCGACATCTTCGGGCGCAGCCAGCGGGCGCAGGCCCGGCTGATCACCGAGCGGGTGGCGCACCCCGATGCCCGGGCGGAGCTGGCGGAGGCCGCCGGGCGCCTGGGCCTCCACCCGGCTTGACGGGCGGCCCTCCCCGCCGACCGCCGGGCGGGGCGCTGCCGCGTCAGGCGGCCCGGACGCCGAGCGCGCCGAAGCCGGTCGTCCAGCGCAGCGCCTCGATGTAGGCCCGCTCCAGCAGCTCGCTCGCGGCGCCGCAGCGGGACCGGCCCGCCGGCGGCCGGCCGACCTCCCAGGCGAGGACGTCCTGGAGGACGGCGCCGAGCAGCCCGCCGCGCTCCAGGAGGGCGCCGCTCACCCGGTCGTCCACGGCCAGGTGACCGACGATGTCGGCGATCGGCGCGCCGATGAGCAGGTCCAGCCCCGACAGGAGCCCGACGGTGAACGCCGAGTCCGCCAGCTCCGGGCACAGCTCGTCGACGACCAGCTCGCAGGCCTTCGCCCGGGTCATCGGGATCTCCATCTGGGCCGGCTTCGCCTCCCCGGTGTCCCCGGCGAGCATGAGCAGCAGCCAGCTGCGCAAGCGCTGGCGGCCGAGCAGCACGACCGCCTCCCGCACCGAGCCGAGCGGCCGGCGCAACCCCCGCCCGGCGCCGGCGCCGGCCACCCGCAGGAGCCGCACGCTGAGGCTCACGTCGGTCTCCACCAGCCGCTGCAGCTCCTCGACGGGGCTCTCCTCGTCGCAGACCTTGCTGATGAGACCGAGGACGGCGACCCGGTTGGGGGTGAGCGAGGCGGCATTGAGCACCTCCGGCTCGGAGAGCACGTAGCCCTGGAACAGCTCGAAGCCGAGACGCCGGCACTCCGCCAGCTGCTCGTAGGTCTCGATCTTCTCCGCGACCAGGCGCGCCCCGAACGCCGAGCAGGCGTCCACCTGCGCCTCCAGGTCCCCGGGCGGGATGGCCAGCACGTCGAGCTTCACGATCGACGCCAGCTCCAGCAGCGGCTCGTCGCCGGCCTGCCAGACGTAGTCGTCGAGGGCGAGCGTGTAGCCGGCGTCGACCAGCCGGCGGCAGCCGGCGACCACCTCGTCGTCGTGGATGACGTCCTCGAGGACCTCCACCACCGCCTGCTCCGGGGGCAGCAGCAGCTCCTGGCGCCCCACCAGGAACTCCCGCGGGGCGTTGACGAAGGCCAGCTTGTTGCCGACCACGTCGCCGAGGCCGATGTCCAGCGTCGCCCGGACCAGGACGTCGGCGGTCATGCGCAGCCCGTCACCGACCAGGGACCGGTCGCCGCGGAACAGCAACTCGTAGCCCAACACCTCGCAGGCGGTGTCGAAGATCGGTTGCCGCCCGACCAGGTAGTCGCCTGGCATCGTCGTGCTCCTTGGACGGGTTGCTGGTGACCGTTGGGATGTCCCGCCACCGTCGATTGTCGGCCGGGACGACCCCGTTCCTGAGCCCGGTGCGCCGATGGCGCACTCCGGGGGGACTGCACGGATTCGCCCGATCCCGCCGGACCGGTCGGCGACGCGGCGCCGACCGGTGGGCGGTTGGTGGGCCGGGACGGATTTGAACCGCCGTAGGCGTACGCCGGCAGATTTACAGTCTGCTCCCTTTGGCCACTCGGGCACCGACCCAGGGACCTCGAAGGATAGCCGCCGGCCGCCGGCCCGACCAGCCGAACCATCACCACCCGGAGCGGTCTGTAGGGTGCAGGCACCCCTCCGACCGGGAGCAGCAGGCATGTCCGTGGATGTGGAGACGCGCGCCTGGCCGGCACCCGCCGGCCGGGTCCGGCGCCGCCCGGACCCCGTCGCCGCCGCCACCGGCTGGTTGGCGCAGCGCCACTCCCTGCCGGCCGAGACGGCGCTGCTGGTCGTGCTCTACGCCGCCTACGACCTGGGCCGGGGGGCGGTGGTGAGCGGCGTCGGCGCCGCCGTCGCCCACGCCCACGACCTCTACCGGCTCGAGCGCCGCCTGCACCTGGCGATCGAGCGGCAGGTGCAGCACGCCAGCATGGCCGTCCCCGGCCTCACCGTCACCTTCGGCATCACCTACATGGCGCTGCACCTGCTGCTGACCGGGGCGGTGCTGCTGTGGCTGCACCGCCGCCACCCCGAGGGCTACGTGCTGCTGCGGACGGCGCTGGTGGTCTGCAGCGTCGCCGCCCTGGTCGGGTTCATCGTGTGGCCGACGGCGCCGCCGCGCCTGGCCGGGATCGGCGTCGCCGGCACGCTGTCGCAGGCGGGGGTGGCGCTCAACTCCCCGACCCTGACGGTCCTGTTCAACCCCTACGCCGCCTTCCCCAGCCTGCACGAGGCCTACGCGGCGCTGACCGGCTGGGCGATCCGACGCCAGGCACGCAACCGGGCGCTACGGCTGGTCGGCGGCGTCGTCATGCCGATCTGGGTGGCCGTCGAGGTCATCGCCACCGGCAACCACTTCGTGATCGACGTCGTCGCCGGCGTCCTCACCGCCGAGCTGGGCCGGGTGGTCGCCGTCCGCCTCCACCGG
>DASSZM010000258.1:0-15265 GCA_035702855.1 Acidimicrobiales bacterium
GAGCTGGCGGGCACCGCCTCGCGCAAGGGGGCGGCGATCTGGCTCGCCGTGCACCGGGGCATGCTCGACGCGGTGTCGACGCCGGGGCGCCGGCGTGAAGGCGTGGCCCGCATCGCCGGGTGCCTGGTGCTCGACTTCGCCCTCCTCGCCGTGGTGTTCTACATCGTGGCCATGGTGGTGAGCGTGGGGCTCGGCATCTGAACGGGCCGGCCTTTGGCAACCGGCGAGACCTCCGGTAGCGTCGAGGCGTTGTGGAGACGGAATCGGTCGGTCCGGTCGGCGTCGAGGAGCGCTACGCCGTCTTTCCCTTCTACCTGTGCCTCGACGCGTCGGCGTCGATGGCCGGCGCCCCGGTGGAGAGCGTCAACCGGCAGCTGCCGCTCCTGCGCGCCGCCGTGGGCGAGGATCCCGCCGTCGCCGAGGTCATCCGCTTCGGCATCGTCACCTTCAACGACCGTGCCGAGACCACCCTCCCCCTCAGCGACCTGAGCATGATCGAGTCCATGCCGCCGGTGGTGGCTCAGGGCCGGACCTCCTACGCCGCCGCCTTCGACCACCTCCGGGCCGTCATCGAGGACGACTACCACGCCAGCCGCGCCCGCGGCGACCGGTGGTACCGGCCGGCGGTCATCTTCGTCTCCGACGGGCGGCCGACCGACGACCGTGAGCGGTGGCTGGCGGCCCATTCCCGGTTGACCGACCCGGGCTGGAAGCGGCGCCCCAACATCCTGGCGTTCGGCTTCGGCGACGCCGACAGCGCCGTGCTGGCCCAGGTCAGCGAGCGCAAGCCCAACCGGGCGTTCATCGCCGCCGAGGGCGCCGAGCCGGCGGCGGTCGTCCCGGAGCTGCTCGCCGGGCTCATCCAGTCGATCGTCAGCTCGTCGGCGAGCGTGTACACGGGGGAGGCTCAGTTGGTCCCGCCGGAGGTGCCGAGCATGGTGCCCATCCCGGTCGACCAACTCGATTGAGCGACGGCCCCCCGACGCACGAGCCCGAGCCGGCAGCCGCCGCCCGGCCTGCGGCTGCGCCGTCGCCGCCGGAGCCGGTCCCGGAGCCGTGGGAGCCGGTCCCGGAGCCCCCGGCGCTCGGCCGGCCATCGCCCGCCGCCGCCCGGCCGGCGCTCCTCCGACCGGCGGCGGGCGTCGAGGCGGCCGCCTACCGGGCGGACGGCGGCGACGACGAGGTGTGGGCGGTGCGGGCGGCGTCGGTCGCCGGGGTGCGTCACCGCCTCGCCGGCGACGGCCCGGAGGACGCCTACGCCTGGGTCCGGCTGCCCGGGGCGGTGGCGCTGATCGTCGCCGACGGCGTCGGCAGCGTCCCCGGCTCGGGTGGGGCGGCACGGCGGGCGGTGCAGGCGGCGGGCGAGGCGGCCGCCGCCGTCTTCGGTCCGGCGCCCGCACCCGACGAGGACGGGAGCGCCCACGACCCGGCCGAGCGCGACCGCCTCGCCGGGGCGGCGTGCATGGAGGCCGTCGCCGCCGCCGGCCGGGCGGCGGGGGAGGGCCCCGGGGCGACGACGATCGTCGTCGCGGTCGTCGCCGACGCCGGCGGGGCCCGGCTCGCCCGGGTGGGGGACAGCACGGCGTTCGTGCTGCGCGGGGGCGCCTGGCACGAGTTGTTCGCCGCCGACCCCGACGACGGCATCGGTTCCACCGCCACCGCCGCGCTGCCCGCCGCCACCCCGGCGGTGGAGCCCGCCGAGGTCCCGCTCGGCCCGGACGAGGCGCTGGTGCTCGCCACCGACGGCATCGCCGACCCGCTGCGGGACGGCCCGACCACCGTGGCGCCGGCGCTGGGCGCGGCGCTGCGACGGCCGCCGGCGCCGCTCGCCCTGGCGTGGCTCACCGACTTCTCCCGGCAGGGCTGCCACGACGACCGGACGGTCCTGGCGGCGTGGCGGCGCGACGTGTCAGCGGACTGATCACCGGCGGCGATACTGGTCGGGTGCCGTCCCCCCCGACCGAACCGAGCCTCTCAGCGAGCGACGACATCCGCCTCCTCGGCCGCCTCCTCGGTGAGGTGATCGCCGAGCAGTCCGGCCCGGCGAGGCTCGAGCTGGTCGAGCAGGTGCGCCAGGCGGCGACCGCCGCCCGCCGCGGCGACGTCGAGGGCCCGCGCCTCGAGGCGCTGCTCGACCCACGCAGCGACGTCGAGGTCCTCGACGTCGCCCGGGCCTTCAGCTACTTCTCCTTCCTCGCCAACCTGGCCCAGGACGTCGCCGACAACCGCCTGGCGCGGGCGGCGCGGAGCGCCGGGCGGGGCGAGGGGCCGGGGACGTTGGCGTTCGCCATGCGCAGCCTGGGGGCCGTCGCCGACGCCGTCGCCCGCCAGCGGGTCGCCCGGGAGCTGTGGGTGTCGCCGGTGCTGACCGCCCATCCGACCGAGGTCCGCCGGCGGACGGTGCTCGACCGCGGCCGGCGCATCGCCGCCCTGCTGGCCGAGCGCACCCGCGTCGAGCCCGACGATCAGGAGGTGGGCCCCGAGGAGGAGCTCCGGGTCGAGATCCTGGCCCTGTGGCAGACGGCGATCCTGCGGGGATCCCGCCTGCGGGTCCGCGACGAGATCGACGAGATGCTGCACTACTACGACCTGTCGCTGTTCGAGGAGCTGCCGCGACTCCAGGAGCGCTTCGAGCGGGCGGTCGAGCCGCTGGCGCCCGCCGCCGGTGGCCGGGCGCCGGTGGTGCGGATGGGAAGCTGGATCGGCGGTGACCGGGACGGCAACCCGTTCGTGACCGCCGAGGTCCTGCGCTACGCCGTCGACCGCCAGGCCACGGTGGCCCTCGCCCACCACCTCTCGGCGGTGCGCAGCCTCGCCATCCAGCTGTCGATGTCCTCCAACCTCGTGCGCTGCAGCGCGGCGGTGGCCGAGCTGGCCGAGGCCTCCGGCGACACCTCACCGTTCCGGTCCGAGGAGCCGTACCGGCGCGCCATGAACGGCTGCTACGCCCGGTTGGCGGCCACCGCCCGCCGGCTGCTCGGCAGCGTGCCCGGCCTGGAGCCACGGGCGGTGCTCGAGCCCTACGAGTGCCCGGCGGAGCTCGCCGCCGACCTGGCGGCGATCGAGGCGTCCCTGGCCGCCCACGGTGCCGCCCCGCTGGCACGGGCGCGGGTGGCGCCGGTGCGCCGGTCGGTCGAGCTGTTCGGCTTCCACCTCGCCTCACTCGACCTCCGGCAGAACTCCGAGGTCCACGAGGCCGTCCTGGCGGAGCTGCTCGCCCGCGCCGGCGTGGTCGAGGACTACCAGGCGCTCGACGAGGAGGCGCGCGTCGCCCTGCTGCTCGAGGAGCTGGGGCGGGCCCGGCTGCTCGCCAGCCCGTGGGTCACCTACGGCGAACAGACCGCCGGCGAGCTGGCGGTGCTGCGGGAGGCGGGGGCGGCAGCGGCGCGCTTCGGCCCGGCGGCGGTGCCGCACTACGTGATCTCCAAGTGCGAGGGCGTGTCCGACATCCTCGAGGTGGCGGTGCTGGCCAAGGAAGCCGGGCTCTGCCAGCCGGCCGGTCCCCGGCCCCGGCTCGGCATCGACGTGGTGCCGCTGTTCGAGACGATCGCCGACCTCGCCGCCGCCGGCCGCACCATCCACCGCCTCCTCGAGCTCCCCCGCTGGCGGGCGCTGGTGGACGAGCGGGGCGGCTGGCAGGAGGTGATGGTCGGCTACTCCGACTCCAACAAGGACGGCGGGTACCTCACGTCCAACTGGGCGCTCCACCGTGCCGAGCGCGACCTGGTCGCCGTCGCCGCCGCCCAGGGGGTGCACCTCCGGCTGTTCCACGGGCGCGGCGGCGCGGTCGGGCGGGGTGGGGGCCCCACCTACGAGGCCATCCGGGCGCAGCCGCCCGGCAGCGTGCAGGGCGCCGTCCGGGTCACCGAGCAGGGCGAGATGATCGCCGCCGAGTACTCCGATCCCCAGCACGCCCGGCGCGGCCTGGAGGCCCTGGTGGCCGCCGCCGTCGAGGCGACCACCGTGTCCGACGACGGCCTCGGCCCCGACGCCGCCCGGTACTACGAGGTGATGGAGGAGCTCGCCGAGGGCGCCGGGCGCGCCTACCGGGAGCTCGTGTACGGGACCCCGGGCTTCGTCACCTGGTTCCGGACGGCCACCCCGATCGGCGAGATCGCCGAGCTCAACATCGGGAGCCGTCCGCCGTCACGGCGGGCGTCGGACCGCATCGAGGACCTGCGGGCCATCCCGTGGGTGTTCAGCTGGAGCCAGTGCCGGATCATGCTGCCCGGCTGGTACGGCGTGGGCAGCGCCATCGAGCAGTGGGCCGGGGGCGACGACGCCCGATGGGAGCTGCTCGCCGAGATGCACGGCCGCTGGCCGTGGTGGCGATCGGTGCTGGCCAACATGGCCATGGTGCTGGCGAAGGCCGACCTGGACATCGGCGCCCGCTACGCCGAGCTCGTCGCCGACGAGGAGCTGCGCCGGCGGGTCTTCGACCCGATCGTCGCCGAGCACGCCCGCACGGTGGCGGCCTACAGCCGGGTGACCGGGCGCAGCGACCCCCTCGACGGCGTCCCGGACCTCGCCCGGGCACTGCGCAACCGCCTCCCGTACCTCGACCCGCTCAACCACCTCCAGGTCTCCCTGCTGCGCCGTTGGCGGTCCGGCGACCGGGAGCGGTCGGTGCAGGCCGGCATCCAGGTCACCCTCAACGGCCTCGCCACCGGGCTGCGCAACAGTGGTTGAGCCTCGCCGCGGCGCCTAGGAGCGGGGCACCTCCGACCAGGGGCGGCCCTTGTCGGTCCGGACGTCGCCGGGCAGGCCGAGGACCCGCTCGCCGAGGATGTTGCGCATGATCTCGGAGGTCCCCCCCTCGATGGAGTTGGCCCGGGAGCGCAGGAACATCCGCTGCGGGATGCCCCCGGAGCCGCCGGCGCTGTCGGGCCGGCGCATCGTCCAGTCGTCGTAGAGCATCCCCTCCGGGCCGAGGAGGGTCTCGCACAGCTCGTAGATCCGCTTGTTGAGCTCGGCGAAGTGCAGCTTGGAGGTCGAGCCCTCCGGGCCGGGGGTGCCGGCCATGGCGTTGGCCGCCGCCCGCAGGCTCGTGAGGCGGTGCACCTCCGACTCGACCCACAGGGCGGTGAGCCGGTCGCGCAGCACCGGGTCCTTGTCGGCCCGCCGCTCCCACAGGCGCAGGGCGGCGGCGATGGCGCCGCTGCCGCGCCCGCCGACGCTGGCGCCGATCGACACCCGCTCGTTCATGAGCGTCGTGATGGCAACGTGCCAGCCCTCCCCGACGTCGCCGAGCCGCTCGGCGTCGGGGATGCGCGTGTCGGTGAAGTAGACCTCGTTGAACTCGGCGTCGCCGGTCATCTGGCGCAGCGGCCGGACCTCGACGCCGGGGGCGTGCATGTCGACGACGAAGTAGGTGAGGCCCTTGTGCTTCTCGGCGTCCGGGTCGGTGCGGGCGAGGAGCATCCCGTAGCGCGCCTGGTGTGCAAGGGTCGTCCAGACCTTCTGGCCGTTGACGACCCACTCGTCGCCGTCGCGCACCGCCCGGGTGGCCAGGCCGGCCACGTCCGAGCCGGCGCCCGGCTCGGAGAACAGCTGGCACCAGATGTGCTCCCCGGTGAACAGCGGCCGCAGGTAGTGGCGCTGCTGGGCGTCGGACCCGTGGGCGAGCAGGGTCGGCGCGCCCATCCCGTAGCCGATCGGGTTGCGCCCGAGCAGCATCGGCGCCCCGGCGGCGGCCAGCCGCTCGGTGACGACCCGCTGCAGGCGGCGGGAGAGGCCGAGGCCGCCGAGCCCCTCGGGGAACTGCACCCAGGCGAGCCCGGCGTCGAACTGGGCGCCGAGGAAGTCGCGCTCGGGGGTCGACGCCGACGGGTGCTCGGCGAGCAGGCGGTCGACGAGCCCGGCGACGCGCTCCTCGTCGCCGCGGGCGGACGCCTCGGGGGCTGCGGTCGTCGTCACGGGCCGATCGTACCGAAGGGGCCCGGGCGCGTCCCGGGGGGAGCCCGGGGGGGCGCTGCGCCGCCCGCCCGGGGCCCGGTGGGTAGGCTCTCGTCGTCGTGCCCACCGTCCTCCGCAACATCGGGCGCCTCGTGGTGGCCTTCGTCGCAGGTGCGGTGGCCATCTCGGCGACGATCGTGGTCCTGCCGCTCGCGGCGCGCGGCATCTGGCGCCACGCCGCCAGCTCGGCCAACAACCCGATCGCCCCGCTGACGTCGTCGTTCGCAGGCGGTTCGACCGTCTACGACGCCAAGGGCAACGTCCTGGCCCGCCTCAACGCCTCGGTCACCCGCAAGCCGGTGGCGCTCAGCGCCATCCCGAGGGTGCTCATCCGGGCGGTGCTCGACACCGAGGACCACCGCTTCTACCTGCACGGCGCCGTGGACGTCCCCTCGGAGGTCCGGGCGCTGTTCCACGACGCCCAGGGCGGGGGCCTCCAGGGCGGTTCCGACATCACCCAGCAGCTCGTGAAGCAGGTCTACCTCAACTCCGAGCGCAAGATCTCCCGCAAGATCAAGGAGGCGTTCCTCGCGATCCGCCTCCAGGAGATCTACACCAAGAACCAGATCCTCGACGCCTACCTCAACACCATCTACCTGGGCGCGGGTGCCTACGGCGTCGCCGCCGCCGCCGAGGCCTACTGGGGCGAGCCGGTGGGCAAGGTGACGCTGCCCCAGGCCGCCCTCCTCGCCGGGCTGATCCAGGACCCGTCCGGCTACGACCCGGTGTACGCCCCGGTGCTCGCCCGGTCCCGCCGGTCGGCGGTCCTCGGGCGGATGCTGCACTACCACGACATCACCAAGGCGCAGTACCGGGCGGCCAACGCGACCCCGCTGCCGACCTCGGAGCGCACGACCCCGCAGCCGCTGCACGGCGTCGACGGGTACTACGTCGCCCAGGTCGAGGATCAGCTGCTCGGCCCCGGCAGCCCGCTCGGCCCCACCCCGTCCGCCCGCTACGCCGCCCTCTTCGAGGGGGGGCTGAAGATCTACACCAACCTCCACCCCGCCCTCCAGCACGACGCCATCGCCGCCGTGCGCCAGGTCAGCCCGGCCAACAACCAGGGCTACCAGGAGGCGCTGGTCAGCATCGACCCGTCGACCGGCGCGGTGCTCGACATGGTCCCGGGCCTCGACTACGCCAAGGAGAAGTTCGACGTCGTCACCCAGGGGCTCCGCCAGCCCGGGTCCGGCTTCAAGCTGTTCACCCTGCTGCCCGCGCTCGAGCAGGGTGACAGCATCTACGACCCGGTGGACGCGACCTCGCCGTGCGCGATCCCGTTCCCGGGCAACGACAGCATGCTCGCCACGCCCATCCGCAACGACGAGGGCGACGGCCAGTCGGGCGTGGTCACCATCCAGGTCGCGACCGCCCAGTCGCTCAACTGCGCCTACATGCGCATGGCGCACCAGGTCGGCCTGGCCACGGTGCTCAAGACGGCGGAGAAGCTCGGGGTCCCGGCGGCCGAGCTCAAGCCCTACGCCAACGACCCGTCCGTGGTGATCGGCGCCGCCAGCGTCTCCCCCCTGCAGATGGCCGACGCCTACGCCACCCTCGCCAACGGCGGCATCTACCGGCCTCCGTCGTTCATCCGCAAGGTCGTCTCCCGGTCCGGGCAGGTCCTCTACCGCCAGCCCAGGAAGGGAGTGCGGGTGATCCCGGCCTCGATCGTCCCGGAGGCCGACGCCGCCTTCCAGGCGGTGGTGCAGAACGGCACGGGCACCGCCGCCCAGATCCCCGGCCACGAGGTGGCCGGCAAGACCGGCACCAACAACGGTCCCACCGACGCCTGGTTCAACGGCTTCACCCCCCAGATCGAGACGACCGTGTGGATGGGCTACCCGGCGGGGGAGCGGGTGCTGCTGGTCAACGGCACCCAGGTCTACGGGGGGATGTACCCGGCCGAGACGGTGCACGCCTTCCTGGCGGCTGCCCTGTCCAACCGGTCGTCGGTCAACTTCCCGAGCGTCGACTCGGCCGCCCTTCCCCCGCCGAAGCTGGTCCCGGAGGTCACGGGGCCTTTCCCCGGCTGCTCCTACTACCGCGGCAATCCGGGCTACGGCGCCTGCGGCAGCAGCTGCACCCCCGGGCAGGCCTCGAGCTGTGTCGCGCCACCGTCGGCCCCGCAGGTCACCATCCCCGGCTCGTCCGGCACGAGCGGCACCACCGGCACGAGCGGGACCACCGGCACGACGGCCGGCAGCCCCCCCACCACGCCGGCGACGGTGCCGTCGACCACGACGCCGTCGACGACCACGCCCCCCTCGACCACGGCGCCACCGACCACCACGGTCCCCTCCTCGCCGCCCACCACCCACCACGGCTCCGGATGAGCGCCGCCCCCCTCGAGGCGCTGCTCGGCGTCCAGGACCTCGACACCGCCGCCGACCAGCGCCGCCACCACCTCGAGCAGCACCCGGCTCGCGCCCGCCTCGCCGCCCTCGGCGGCCGGCGTCGCGACCTCGGGCAGCGGCGGGACGAGGCCGTCGCCCGTCGCGACGAGGTCGCCGGCCGGCAGGCCGCCCTGGAAGCAGAGCTGGAGGCCACCGAGCAGCGCCGCCGGGAGGTGTCCGCCCGCCTCTACAGCGGGGCGGTCAGCGCGTCGCGCGACCTGCAGGCGATGTCGGCCGAGGTGGACGCCCTCGGCGTGCGGGCGTCGCAGCTCGAGGACGAGGTCCTGGCGGTGCTCGAAGAACGCGAGCCCGTGGACGCCGAGGTCGCCACCCTGCAGGCCGACGACGCCCGCCTGGCCGCCGAGGAGGACGCGGCCCGCGCCGAGCTGGCCGGCGCCGAGGCCGAGGTGGGTGCCGAGCTGGACGGGCTGCGCCGGCAGCGGGAGGAAGCGGCGTCGGGCCTGCCGGCCGACCTCCTGGCGACCTACGAGCGCCTCCGGGCCCGGCTCGGGGGCGTCGGCGCCGCCCGGCTGGTGGGCGACCGCTGCGGCGGTTGTCATCTGTCGCTGCCGGCGACGGAGCTCGACCGGATCCGCCACCTGCCCGAGGACTCCCTCGTGACCTGCGACCAGTGCGGGCGTATCCTCGTCCGGCGCGCACCGGGGAATAGCGACCACCCGGACTTGGTTAGCTGAACTAAGTTGAAGGGGAAAGGGGCGCCCGCCGGCGTGTTGCGTCGGCGTCGCCGTCCGCCCCGTCGGGTTCGGCACGGAGGTCGGGTGGTCAGGAGATGGTGAGCGGGAGTCCAGCGGTCCGGCGCGGACGGGCTCGTGCCCTCGGGGCCCGCACGTTCTCGTCGCTGCGCGTCCGCAACTACCGCTACTACTTCGCCGGCCAGAGCGTCTCGCTGGTCGGGACGTGGATGCAGAGCATCGCCCAGTCGTGGCTGGTGTTCACGCTGACGCACTCCGGCACCGACGTCGGGCTCATCACCGCGGTGCAGACCCTGCCGATCCTGCTGCTCGGCCCGGTCGGCGGCACGATCGCCGACCGCTTCGGCAAGTACCGGATCCTGCTGGCGACCCAGGCGCTCGCCGGGGTGCAGGCCGCCGTGCTCAGCGTGCTGGCGCTCACCGGGACCCTGCAGCTGTGGGAGCTGTTCGTCATGGCGGCCTCCCTCGGCTGCATCAACATGGTCGACAACCCCACGCGCCAGACCTTCATCGTCGAGCTGGTCGGCAGGGACCAGCTCCCCAACGCCGTCACCCTCAACACGGTGATGGTCAACGTCGCCCGCGCCATCGGCCCGGCGGTCGCCGGGGTGCTCATCGCCGAGGTCGGTGCCGGCTGGTGCTTCCTCGTCAACGCCCTGTCGTTCGTGTTCGTGGTCGCCGCGCTGGTCGCACTCCGCAAGGACGAGCTGGTCCCGACCCCCCGCGCCGTGCGGGCCAAGGGCCAGCTCGTCGAGGGATTCCGCTACGTCTCCCGCCGGCCGCTGCTGCGCAACGCCCTGCTGATGATGGCGGTGATCGGGCTGTTCACCTACGAGTTCCAGACCACGTTGCCGCTGATGGCCGGGACCACCCTGCACGGCGGCTCGCGGACCTACGGCTTCCTCACCGCCTTCATGGGGGCCGGAGCCGTCGTCGGTGGTCTCGTCGCCGCCGGGCGGCGCAACCGCAGCCCCCGGCGTCTGGCGACCACGGCCCTGGCGTTCGGCGCCAGCACGGCCCTGGCTGCCCTCGCCCCCACGACGCTCACCGAGGAGCTGGCGCTGCTGCTCGTCGGTGCGGCGTCGGTGACGTTCCTGTCGCTGGCCAACTCGACGTTGCAGCTGGAGGCCGATCCGGAGATGCGGGGCCGGGTCATGTCGCTCTGGTCGGTGTCGTTCATGGGCACCACCCCGATCGGGGGCCCGCTCGTGGGCTTCGTGGCCGGGGCGGTCGGGGCCCGGGCGGGGCTCGGGCTCGGGGCGGCTGCTGCCGTCGCGGCCGGCACGTTTGGTCTCTTCGTGCTCGGAGGGCGTCGCCCGGCGGCGAGCGACACGGGGGCGTCGGGCTCGGCCGGGTCGGCGGGTTCGGCCGGGTCGGTCGGCGCAGCCGTGACGCCCGCGCCGAGCGGGGCGGGCAGCTAGCTTCGACCGCCATGCTCGTCCTCGTCCGCCACGGCCGGACGCGTCACAACGCGTCCCGGCGCCTGCTCGGCCGCCTCGACGTGGACCTCGACGAGCTCGGCGAGCGGCAGGCGGGAGCGCTGGGAGCCTCCCCGGTGCTGGCCGGGGTGGAGCGCATCGTGACCAGCCCGCTGCTGCGGACCCGCCGGACGGCGGCGGCCGTCGCCGCTGTGACCGGCGCGCCCGTGGAGGTCGACGACCGGTGGGTCGAGGTGGACTACGGCGTCTACGACGGCCTGCCACTCCAGGAGGTCCCGGCGACGGTGTGGTCCTCCTGGGACGCCGACCTCGAGTGGGCGCCCGACGGCGGCGAGTCGCTGGCGGCGGTTGCCCGCCGGGTGCGCGCCGCCTGCGCCGAGGTCTGGGCCGACGCCCAGCGGCGGGACGTGGCCGTCGTGTCCCACGTGTCACCGATCAAGGCGGCCCTCGGATGGGCGATGGGCCTCCCCGAGACCACCGCGCCCAGCCTGTTCGTCGAGGTCGCCTCCCTGCACCGGATCGGGCCGGGCCGGGCCGGGCCGACGCTGTGGTCACTCAACGAGGTCCACCACCGCCCGTCGGTGTGAGCGACGGGCGGCCGGGGTCCCGCCTTCCGTGCGTCTCTGCCGCTGGGCGGCGGGGCCGGGCGCCCGGTGGGCGCCGCTGTGTATCGTCAGCACATGGTGCAGACCGAGTCCCGAGCCGGCTCCCACCCGGGGGCCATCCCCCAGCAGCGCGTGCTGCGCACGGAGCTGCCCGGCCCGCGCAGTCGCGAGCTCGCCGCCCGCCGCTCGGCGGCGGTGGCCCCGGGGGTCAGCTCCACCCTCCCGCTCTACATCGCCGCCGCCGAGGGGGCGGTCCTCGTCGATGTCGACGGCAACGCCCTCATCGACCTCGGATCCGGCATCGCCGTGACGACCGTCGGCCACGCCGTGCCCGCGGTGGTGGAGGCTGTCCGTGATCAGGTCGGCCGCTTCACCCACACCTGCTTCATGGTCGGGCCCTACGAGGGGTACGTGGAGGTCTGCGAGCAGCTCAACGCCCTGACCCCCGGGGATCACGACAAGACCTCGGCGCTGTTCAACTCCGGGGCCGAGGCGGTCGAGAACGCCGTCAAGATCGCCCGGCGGGCGACGGGGCGCGAAGCGGTCGTGGTCTTCGACCACGCCTACCACGGGCGCACCAACCTGACGATGGCCCTGACCGCCAAGAACATGCCGTACAAGGACGGGTTCGGTCCCTTCGCCCCCGAGATCTACCGGGCGCCCATGTCGTACCCGCTGCGGGACCCGTCCGGCATGACCGGGGAGGAGGCCGCCCAGCGTGCGATCGAGCTGATCGAGCGCCAGGTCGGCGCCGCCCGGGTCGCCTGCGTGCTCATCGAGCCGGTGCAGGGTGAGGGCGGCTTCGTCGTGCCGGCCCCCGGCTTCCTCCCCGCCCTGGCCGACTGGTGCCGGGCCAACGGCGCCGCCTTCGCCGCCGACGAGGTCCAGTCCGGCTTCTGCCGGACCGGCGCCTGGTTCGCCTGCGAGCACGAGGGCGTCATCCCCGACCTGGTCACCACCGCCAAGGGCATCGGCGCCGGCATGCCGCTGGCGGCTGTCACCGGCCGCAGCGAGATGATGGCGTCGGTCCACGCCGGGGGCCTCGGCGGGACCTACGGCGGCAACCCGGTGGCGTGCGCAGCGGCACTGGCGGGCATCGCCACCATGCGCGAGGGCAACCTGGCGGCGGCCGCCAACCGCATCGGCGAGACCATCGCCGGCCGGCTCGACCCGCTCGTCGCCGAGCTGCCCGGCATCGCCGAGTGCCGCGGCCGGGGGGCCATGCAGGCGCTCGAGTTCGTCAAGCCCGGCACCCTCGAGCCCGACAGCGCCGCCGCCGGCCGTATCGCCGCCGCCTGCCACGCCCAGGGTGTCGTCGTGCTCACCTGCGGCAGTTGGGGCAACGTCATCCGGCTGCTGCCGCCGCTCACGATCGGCGACGCCCTGCTCGACGAGGGCCTCGGCGTCCTGGTCGACGCCACCCGCAGCGTGCTCGCCGGCTGATCCGCCGAGCCGGGCGGGGGCGGCGTCAGGCGCCGGTCACCTCCCGGAGCGCCGGGGCGAGGGCGCGCCACTGCCCGGCGGGCACGCCCCGGGCCTCGGCCGCCAGGGGCTGCACGCAGACGTGGTCGGCCCCGGCGTCGAGCTGGGCACGGACCCGGCGGGCGACGGCGGCCTCGTCGCCCCACGCCACGATGGCGTCCACCAGCCGGTCACTGCCGCCGCCGGCGAAGTCGGCGTCGTCGAAGCCGAGGCGGCGCAGGTTGTTCTGGTAGTTGGGGAGCCGCACGTACACCTTGGTGTGCGCCCGGCCGACCTCCCGGGCCCGGGCGGGATCCGCTTCGAGCAGGACGGCCTGCTCGACGCAGAGGAGGCGGTCACCGAGGGCGGCGCGGGCCGTGGCCGTGTGCTCCGGGGTGACGAAGTAGGTGTGGGCTCCCTCCGTCCGCTCCGCCGCCAGCGCCAGCATCCGCGGCCCGAGGGCGGCGAGCACCCGGCGGACCGGCGTCCCCGGGCGGAAGCCGGTGTAGGGCGACGCGTCCATCGCCTCCAGGTAGGCCTGCATCGCTGCGAGGGGGCGGCGGTACTCGTGGCCGCGCAGCTCCTGGACGAGGGTGTGGTGGCTCACGCCCAGCCCGAGCAGCATGCGCTCGGGATAGGCCTCGGTGAGGGCCTTGACCCCGCCGGTCATCGTCACGGCGTCCCGGGCCCAGATGCTGGCGATACCCGTCGCGCCCACCAGCCGGGTCGTCGCGCCCAGCATCGCTCCGAGCGCCACGAAGACGTCCCGGCCCGCCACCTCCGGCACCCACAGCGCCCCGTACCCGAGTCGCTCGACCTCGGCGGCGAGCCGGCAGGCCTCCGTCAGGGGGACGGCGTCGAGGGAGCCGGTCCACAGGCCGAGGCGGGGGAGGGCGAAAGGGGTGATCTCCATGGACCGACACTAGGGTTGACGGCGGTGGCGGTCGCCACCCCCGGCCCCGGGGCCGGGGATCCCACCGGAGGTGCCGGGATGCGCGTCGTCGTCAACTTCGACCTCTGCGAGAGCAACGCCTTGTGCATGGGCGAGGCGCCCGAGGTCTTCGAGGTGCGCGACGACGACTACCTGTACGTGCTGCAGGAGGAGCCACCGGAGTCGCTGCGGGCCAAGGTGGAGGCGGCGGCGGCCGTCTGCCCCAAGCAGGCCATCTCGATCGAGGGTTGACTGCGACCAGCCGGCTGGTCGGGCGCCTCGCCCGGCTGCGACCGCCGGAGCACGAGGATGTGGGGGTCGAGCGGGACCTGGCGATGACCGCCGACGACGGGGCGGTCCTGCTCGCCGACCGCTGGGCGCCGTCCGGCGTCCCCGGCGCCCCGCTGGTCCTGCTGCGCTCGCCCTACGGGCGCCGGACGCTCGACCTCGTCGGGCGGCTGCTCGCCGAGCGGGGCTACCAGGTGGTCATCCAGAGCGTCCGCGGCACGTTCGGGTCGGGTGGGCGCTGGGAGCCGTTCCGCCACGAGCGTGCCGACGGGGCCGCCACGCTGCGCTGGCTCGCCGCCCAGCCGTGGTCGCCGGGCGTGGTGGGTACCTTCGGGCCCAGCTACCTGGGTCTCACCCAGTGGGCGCTCGCTGCCGCCGCACCGGACGGCGTGCAGGCGATGGCCCTGTCGGTGACCTCGTCGGCGTTCCGCCACGCGGTCGTCTACCTGGGCGGCACCTTCACGCTCGAGACGGGTGCCACGTGGATGAACCTGCTCGAGCACCAGGAGGGTGGGTGGCGCAGGGCGTTGCGGGCCCAGCTCCGGTCGCGGCGCGGCCTCGGGCCCGCCTACACGGCCCTGCCGCTGTCGACGGCCGAGGCGGCGATCCTCGGGCGGACGATCGAGTACTACCAGGACTGGTTGGAGCACGAGCGTCCCGGTGACCCGTGGTGGGACGAGATCGACTTCGGGCGCGACGTCCGGCGGATGCCCCCGGCCTCGATGGTGGCCGGGTGGTTCGACATCTTCCTGCCCTACCAACTCGACGACTACGACGCCCTGCGTGCGGCCGGCCGCCCCGTCCGGCTCACGATCGGTCCGTGGACGCACTCGAGCCTGCGCCTCTCGGCCGCGGCGCTGGCCGACGGCCTGGACTGGTTCGACCGCCATCTCGGCGGTCGGGACGGCGGGGGTGGGGCGACGACGGCCGCCGGGCGGGACGGCGCCCTCGCCGAGACGGGGGTCGGCGGTGCCTCGCGCTGGCAGCGCACCGCCAGGGGTGCCGCTCGCGGTGCCCGACCCGCCCGCCAGGCGGGGGTACGGCTCCGGCTCGTCGGGCGGCGTCGCTGGGTGGACGTCGCCGAGTGGCCGCCGCCGGCGGACATCGTCCGCTGGCACCTGCACGGCGACGGGGGGTTGCGCCGGGCGGCCCCGCCCCCGGCGGCCCCGGCCCGCTACCGGTGGGACCCGGCTCATCCGACGCCGGGGGTCGGCGGCGCCTCGCTCAACCCGGCCAACGCCGGGCGGCGCAACCAGCGCCGGCGCGAGGAGCGGGCCGACGTGCGGACCTGGACGAGCGATCCCGTGCCGGCGGGCCTGGTGCTCGCCGGCCCCGTCGCCGCCGAGATCTGGCTGCGCTCGTCCAACTGGCACACCGACCTGTTCACGCGGCTGTGCACGGTGAGCCCCTCGGGCCGCTCCCGCAACCTCAGTGACGGCATCCTCCGCCTGGAGCCGGGGGAGGAAGGCCGCGTGATCAC
>DASSZM010000065.1:0-16989 GCA_035702855.1 Acidimicrobiales bacterium
CGCGACGACTCCGAGCTGTGCGCGCTCAACCGGCGTGCCGGCGGACCCCCGGTGCCGGTCGGCCCGGTGCTGCTCGAGGCCGTCCGGGTGGCGCTCGCCGCCGCCGCCGACACCGCCGGGCTCGTCGACCCGACCGTCGGCGCCGCCCTGGTCGCCCTCGGCTACGACCGTGACTTCGCCCTCGTCGCCCCCGCCGGGCCGCCGCTCGAGGCCGCCGCCCGGCCGGCTGCCGGCTGGCGGCGGGTCGCCGTCGACGCCCCGTCGGCGACGGTCGCCCTGCCGCCGGGCGTGCAGATCGACCTGGGTGCCACCGCCAAGGCCTGGTGCGCCGACCGGGCGGCGTCCGCGGCCGCCCGCGCCACCGGTGCCGGCGTGCTGGTCGGCCTCGGCGGTGACCTCGCCGCCGCCGGGCCCCGACCGCAGGGCGGGTGGGTCGTGCGGGTCGCCGACGTCCACGACGCGCCGCCCGACGCCCCCGGCCAGAGCATCTCGCTCACCGCCGGCGGGCTGGCCACCTCGGGCACGTCCGCCCGCCACTGGGTGCGCGGCGGCCGTCTCCTGCACCACGTGATGGACCCGGCCACCGGGCTGCCGACCGACGGCGGGTGGCGGACGGTGACGGTCGCCGCCCCCACCTGCCTCGAGGCCAACGTCGCCACCACCGCCGCCCTGGTGCTCGGCGCCGGCGCCCCCGCCTGGCTGGCGGGCCGGGGCCGGACCGCCCGGCTGGTCGCCGCCGACGGCACCGTGACCGGCGTCGGGGGCTGGCCGAGCCCCGCCGACGACGGGAGGGCAGCGTGATCGCCGGCCTCGCCCGCACCTCGCCGCTGATCTGGTACGCCACCCGGGGAACCGGGTTCGTGGCCCTGGCGCTGCTCACGGTGACCGTGGTCCTGGGCGTGGCGCAGGTCGCCCGCTGGGCGCCGGCGGGCAGCCCCCGCTTCGTCGTCAACGCCCTGCACCGCAACGCCTCGCTGCTCGCCGTCGCCTTCGTCGGCGTGCACGTCGCCACGAGCGTGCTCGACACCTTCGTGCACCTCAGGGTACTGGACGCCTTCGTGCCCTTCGTCGCCGCCTACCGGCCGTTGTGGCTGGGGCTCGGGGCCGTCGCCCTGGACCTCATGCTGGCGCTCGTGGTCACCAGCCTGCTGCGCCGGCGCCTGCCGTACGGCACCTGGCGGTGGGTGCACTGGATGGCCTACCTGTGCTGGCCCATCGCCCTGCTCCACGGCCTCGGGACCGGCACCGACCGCACCACCCACTGGGGGCTGCTCTTCGACGCCGCCTGCTTCTTCCTCGTGGTCGCCGCCGGCGCCTGGCGCCTCCTGGCCGGTTCGCCGGCGAACCCGCCGGCCGGCGACGCCGAGTGCACCCCGGCGTCGAGCGGGGGGCGGACGTGGTGAGCGTGGCCGCCCCCGAGCGCCCGACCGGCGCCGCCGACCCGACCGCCCTGCCCCGGCTGCTGCAGGGCGCGCCGCTGCGCAGCCCCGCCGACCACCTCCGCGTGTGGGGCCCCCTCCCGCGACCGCGCCGGGCGCAGCTCCTCGCCGAGGTGGAGGCGGCCGGACTGACCGGGCGCGGGGGAGCCGGGTTCCCGCTGGCCGCCAAGCTGGCCGCCGCTTCCCACGGCCCCGCCGGCACCGTCGTGGTCAACGCCACCGAGGGCGAGCCGGTCAGCGCCAAGGACGCCACCCTGCTCGCCGCCAGCCCGCACCTGGTCCTCGACGGGGCCACCGCCGCCGCCCACGCCACCGGCGCCGCCGCCATCGTCGTGTGCCTCAAGCGCAGCCACGCCGCCCTGGCCCGCCAGGTGGAGGAGGTCGTCGGCCTCCGCCGCCGGGCCGGGCTCGACCCGGTCCGCATCCAGGTCACGACCGCCCCCGACCGCTACGTCGCCGGCCAGGAGACCGCCCTCGTGCGCTGGCTGGACGGGGGCGAGGCGCGCCCCACCACCGTCCCGCCCCGCCCGACCAGCCGGGGCGTGGGGCGGCGCCCGACGCTCGTCAGCAACGCCGAGACCCTCGCCCACCTGGCGCTCATCGCCCGCTTCGGGGCGGCCTGGTTCCGCTCGCTCGGCCGCCCGGACGCGCCGGGGACGACGCTCGCCACCCTGAGCGGGGACGTCCGGGTGCCGGGCGTCTACGAGGTCCCCCTCGGCGCCCCCCTCGGTGAGCTGATCGCCGCCGCCGGCGGGGACCCGGCGGCCAACGGCGGGGTGCTCGTGGGCGGCTACTTCGGGGCGTGGGTCGGGCCCGCCGCCGCGGCGGCGCCCTTCTGCGCCGCCGGGCTGCGCCCCTTCGGCGCCGCCGTCGGCTGCGGTGCCGTGGCCGTCCTCCCGGCCGGGGTCTGCGGCCTGCTCGAGACCGCCCGGGTGCTGCGCTGGCTGGCGGGGGAGAGCGCCGGGCAGTGCGGGCCGTGCGTCAACGGGCTCCCGGCCATGGCCGACGCCTTCGACGCCGTCGTCGCCGGCGACCCCGGCGGCGCCGCCGAGGCCCACCTGGTGCGCTGGGCGGGGATGGTCGAGCGCCGGGGGGCGTGCGCCCTGCCCGACGGCGCCGCCCGCCTCGTGCGCAGCGCCCTGCAGGTCTTCGCCGCCGACGCCGAGCTGCACCGGCGACGGGGACCGTGCCGGCCGGCGCCGCCGGTGCTGCCCACCCCGACCCCGGGCGGGTGGCGGTGAGCCGGTCGCGGCGCCTGACCGTCGACCCGATCGCCTGCGACGGGCGGGGGCTCTGCGCCGAGCTGCTGCCCGAGCGGGTGCGGCTCGACGACTGGGGCTACCCGATCATCGACCCCCGGCCCCTCCCGCCGGCGCTGCTCGGGCCCGCCCGTCAGGCGGTCGTCGCCTGCCCGATGCTCGCCCTGCGGCTGCGGGCGGTGATCGAGGAGCCCGCAGCGCGCGAGTAGCGTCGCCCGCCGATGACCAAGCGTCTGGACGGCCGCGCCCCCGACGAGCTGCGCCCCCTCGAGCTCACCCGGGACTACACCACCTTCGCCGCCGGCTCGGTGCTGATCCGGGTCGGCCGGACCGTCGTGCTCTGCACCGCCTCGGTGGCCGACGACGTGCCCCGCTGGATGCGCGGCACCGGCCGCGGCTGGGTGACCGCCGAGTACTCCATGCTCCCCGGAGCGTCGGCCGAGCGGGTCGACCGGGAGGCGGCCCGGGGCCGCCAGTCCGGCCGCACCCAGGAGATCCAGCGCCTGATCGGCCGGTCGCTGCGGGCCGTGACCGACCTCCCGGCGATGGGGGAGGTGCAGATCACCGTCGACTGCGACGTGCTGCAGGCCGACGGCGGGACCCGCACCGCCAGCGTCTGCGGCGGCTACATCGCCCTGCACGACGCCTGCAGCCGCCTGGTCGCCACCGGCCGGATGCGCACCCATCCCCTGCGGGAGGCGGCCGCCGCCGTGTCGGTCGGCGTCGTCGACGGCGAAGCGCGACTCGACCTCGCCTACGAGGAGGACAGCCGGGCGGAGGTCGACATGAACGTGGTCATGACCGCCTCCGGGCGCTTCGTGGAGGTGCAGGGCACCGCCGAGGGCGAGCCGTTCGCCCGCAGCGAGCTCGACGCCCTGCTGGAGCTGGCCGGGGTCGGCATCGGTCGCCTGCTCGACGCCCAGGCGATGGTCCTGTCGGTCCCGCCGGCGCTGCGGGCATGAGGGAGCCGCCGCGGCTCGTCGTCGCCACCGCCAACCCGGACAAGGCGCGCGAGATCGCCGAGATCCTAGACGGGCTCGTCCGGCTGGTGCCCCGCCCGGCCGGGCTGGGCGAGGTCGACGAGACCGGCGACACCCTCGAGGACAACGCCCGGCTCAAGGCGGTCGCCGTGTCCGCCGGCGCGGGAGCGCCCGCCGTCGCCGACGACACCGGGCTCGAGGTCGACGCCCTCGGCGGCGCCCCCGGGGTGTGGTCGGCGCGCTACGCCGGTCCCGACGCCACCTACGACGACAACGTCCGCAAGCTGCTCGACGCCCTCGAGGGGGTCCCGCCCGAGCGGCGGACGGCCCGGTTCCGCACCGTCGCCCTCGCCCGGTGGCCGGACGGCGCCGAGGTCCTCGGCGTCGGGGTGGTGGAAGGCGTCATCACCACCCGCCCCCGGGGGGCGGGCGGCTTCGGCTACGACCCGGTGTTCTCACCCACCGAGGGTGACGGGCGGACCTTCGCCGAGATGCCCGCTGCCGACAAGCACCGCCTCTCCCACCGGGGCCGGGCGTTCGCCGACCTGGCGGCGCAGCTCGGGTCCCGCCCGAGCCGCCTCGGCGACGGCGGCCCCCGGTAGCATCCGAGGTGCGGCCCGGGCCCAGCGCCCGGCAGCCGCTGGACCGGACCATGTCGGCAGCACCACTTCCCCCGGACGCGCCCCCCGAGCCCGACCCATCCCCGGAGGATGGGTCCGACGCTGCGCCCCGGAAGCGCTGGCGCCGGTTCCTCCCCGCCCCGGTGGTCCAGATCGGGCGGGTGCTCATCGTCGCCCTGATCGTCGAGTACCTGGTCGTGCCCCAGATCGCCGGCACCCGCAAGGCCCTGCACACGCTGGCCGACGTCAACCCGCTGCTGCTGCTGCTCGGCGTCGCCCTCGAGGTCGGCGCCATCGCCAGCTACACCCTCTCGACGCGCGCCATCCTGCCGAGCGGCACCTACCCGGGCTTCTTCCGCCTGCTGCGCATCCAGCTCACCACCATGTCGGTGAGCCACTGCGTCCCCGCCGGCTCCGCCGCCGGGACCTCGCTCGGCTACCGGCTGCTCGCCGCCGCCGGCGTCGAGCGCACCGACGCCGCCTTCGCCCTCGCCACCCAGGCGCTCGGCTCCGCCATCGTGCTGAACGCCATCTTGTGGCTGGCACTGGTGGTGTCCATACCGGTGTGGGGCGTCTCGCCGCTCTACCTCACCGCCGCCGCCGTGGGGGCCGTGCTCGTCGGGCTGTTCGTGACCCTCGTCCTGGCCTTCACCCGGGGGGCGAGGCGGGCCGGCGACGTCATCTACCGGGTGGCGGCCCGGATCCCGCTCGTCGACCCCGACGTGGTCCGGGGCCTGTTCATCGCCCTCGGCGTCCGCATGACCGAGCTCGGGCGGGACCGCCGCACGCTCGGCCGGGCCATCGGGTGGGCGGCGCTCAACTGGCTGCTCGACGCTGCCAGCCTGGAGGTGTTCGTCGGCGCCTTCGGCCACTGGGTCAACCCCGACGGCCTGGTAGTCGCCTTCGGGTTGGCCAACGTGCTCGCCGCCCTCCCCATCACCCCCGGGGGGCTCGGCGTCGTCGAGGCGACCCTCACGTCCGCCCTCGTGGGCTTCGACACGCCGCGGGCGGCGGCGCTGCTCGGCGTCGTCGCCTACCGACTCGTCAACTTCTGGCTGCCGATCCCGCTCGGGGGCGCCGCCTACCTGTCGCTGCAGGTCGACCCGGCGCCCGGCGTCGCCTCCCGCCGGTGGTCCCGGCTCGCCGGCCGCCTGGCCCGCCGGCGCCGCCACGGCAGCGGGACGCGAGGCGCCCACAGCCGCGCCCGTGCCTGAGCATTCGGCCGCCCCACCACTACGATGCTCCGGATGACGTTGCGCTCGGGACTGCGCCGGCCGTGACCACGCTGGCCGAATACCGCACCTCCCGGGAGCTGTTCAACAACCTGGCGCTGCGGGAGCTGCGCTCGAAGTACAAGCGCTCGTTCCTCGGCTGGGCGTGGTCGCTCGTCAACCCGCTGGCCAACACCCTCGTCTACACCGTCCTCTTCGGGGTCCTCTTCCACGCCCAGCCCCCCAACGGCGGGCCGTCGCACCTCAAGGTCTACGCCCTGTACCTGCTGTGCGCCCTGCTGCCGTGGAACTTCTTCCAGGCCGGGGTGATGGGCTCGGTCGGCAGCCTGGTGGGCAACGGCAACCTCATCAAGAAGACCTACTTCCCCCGCGAGCTGCTCCCGGCGTCGACGATCGGCGCCGCCCTCGTCTCCCACCTCATCGAGATGGGCCTGCTGCTGGTGGTCCTGCTCGCCTTCGGGGACTACTGGGCCCTCGAGTGGCTGCCGATGACGGTGGTCCTGATCTTCATCATCACCGTCTTCGGACTCGGCGTCGGGCTGTTCTTCAGCGTGCTCAACGTCTACTTCCGGGACATCGAGCACTTCCTCGGGATCTTCTTCCTGCTGTGGCTGTACGCCACGCCGGTCGTGTACCCGACCAACCTGGTCTCCCGGCACCACTTCCCCGGGACCCACATCAACGCCCTGCGGATCCTCGAGATCAACCCGATGACGGAGATGGCCAGCCAGTTCCGGGCGACGATGTTCTACGGCGGCGCCCCCGACTGGAAGGCGGTGCTGTACCTGGCGGCGTGGGCGTTCGGGGCGCTCGCCGTCGGCCTCCGGGTGTTCAACCGGATGGAAGGTCGCCTGGCGGAGGAGCTGTGATCCGATGAGTGACCCCGCGGTCGTCGCCGACCACGTCTCGAAGAAGTTCCGCCTGTTCAAGGAGAAGAACAACTCCCTGAAGGCCACCATCATGCGGGGCCGGCGGGTCGTCGCCGAGGACTTCTGGGCGGTCAAGGACGTCAGCTTCGAGGTGCCCAAGGGCGAGGCGTTCGGCCTCATCGGGGAGAACGGCTCGGGCAAGAGCACCATGCTCAAGTGCCTCACCCGCATCTACCGGCCGGAGTCGGGGCGCATCGGGATCAACGGGAAGGTGTCCGCCCTGCTCGAACTCGGCGCCGGGTTCCACCCGGAGCTCAGCGGCCGGGAGAACGTGTTCCTCAACGGTGCCATCCTCGGCCTGTCCCAGAAGGAGCTGCGGCAGCGCTTCGACGCCATCGTCGACTTCGCCGGGATCGGGAAGTTCATCGACGAGCCGGTGAAGAACTACTCCTCCGGCATGTACGTCCGCCTCGGCTTCTCGGTGGCCATCAACGTCGACCCCGAGGTCCTCCTCGTCGACGAGGTCCTGGCCGTTGGCGACGAGGCCTTCCAGCGCAAGTGCAACGAGAAGTTCGCCGACCTGAAGGCGGACGGCAAGACCATCATCCTCGTCTCCCACGCCATGAGCGCCGTGCAGAACATGTGCGACCGGGTGGCGTGGTTCGAGCACGGCGAGCTGAAGGAGGTCGGCGACGCCCGCGAGGTGATCGAGCACTACACCGGCTCGGTGCAGGTGGAGCGCGACGTGGACGAGTCCGGGCGTCCCCACTGGGGCAGCGGCGAGGGCCAGATCACCAGGGCCGAGCTGATCGGCGCCGAGGGTGAGGTCGTCGAGCGCCTCGTGACCGGGGCGCCGGGGCGGATCCGGCTGCACTACGAGATGCACGAGCCGGTGGCCCAGCCGGTGTTCTCCATGTACCTCTCGACGATCAACGGCCAGCCGGTGTCGGGCCCCAACAGCCGGGCCTACGAGTGCGTGCCCGACAAGCTCGACGGGCGGGGCTACGTCGACCTGTGCATGGACGAGGTGCGGCTGCTGCCGGGCACCTACGACCTGACCCCGCTGATCACCGACATCACGATGATGAAGGTGCTCGACCAGCGGCAGAACCTGCTGCGCTTCGACGTCGAGCGGGGCGGCCTCCTCCGGGAGGACTGGGGGGTGACCACCCTGTCCCCCCGGTGGGAGATCACCCCCGGGAGCTGAGCCGGCCGGCTCAGCCCAGGCGGGGCAGCGTGGTGCCGGTCAGCTGCGGGTCGTGGTGGAACATCGGCCACGCCCCGGCCTCGTCGGCCAGCGCCCCGCGGGTCCCGGTCACCTCGAAGTGGACCACCTGGCCCTGGTCGTGGCCGTTGTAGCCGGCGATCGTCAGACCGATCAGGCCGTCGGCGTCGCCGGTCACGAGGACCGAGGACTGCAGGCCGACGGTGGGCACGTGGGCGAGCAGGCCCCCGGTGCGCCCGTCGAGGATGTACAGGCCCCCGGTCGTCGGGACCAGCAGGTCCTGGTAGGGGTGGCCCTTCCAGCTCCCCCCCAGGTCGGCGCTGGTGATGCCGCCGATGACCGAGCCGGGGAGCGGCTTGCGCCAGATGACGTGGCCGTTGGCGCCGTTGATCAGGTAGGCGTCGCCGCCGCCCGGGCCGGCGGTGCCCATGGCGACCTGCAGGCCGCCGCCGGGCTCGGCGGCGACCAGCGCCGGGCTGTCGCTCGTGGCCCCGGCCAGGTGGTCCTCCCACGCCACCCCGCACGAGGTGTTCATGGCGATCAGGGCGTCGAGGTCCGACACCCCCTTGTAGAAGGTGCCCGTCCCCGACACGATCCCGACGCCGCCGCGGGCGAGGATCCGGCCGACGGCGGGGGAGGAGTCGACCTCCTCGGTGGTGTTGTGGACGCAGAGGAGCCTGCCGGTGGCGGACAGGATCCGCAGGTGGCCGCCGTTGCGGTACGGCGGGTGCAGGTAGGGGTTGGCGGTCGAGGCGCCGCCCTCGACGATCTCGTTCCGGCCGTTGCCGAACAGGTCGGCGACGGCCGGGGTGTCGAACTGGGTGTCGGCCTGCCACCACGGGAAGCCGTGCAGCACGGCGCCCGAGCCGATCCGGTAGGCGCTCTCCATCTGGCCGAGGGACCCGGCCACCACCGACTCCTGGCCCTGCAGCGAACCGATCGCCATCCCGGCGGCGACCCCCGTCGGCCGGCCGCCGTTGGGGGTCAGGGCGACGGTGCGCGCCCAGTGCAGGCGCCCGTTGCCCCGCCCGGATGCCCACACGGTGCGGTAGCCGCCCTGGACGCCCGGCACGGCGGCGCTGCCGACCCCGACGGCGATCTCGCCGGCGGCGGCCGACGGCGGCGAGTCGATGGGCGCCCCGGCGTGGTACGGCCACCCGGGCACGGTCGCCCCGCTGCCGAGCTGGAGGGCCCACAGGTTGCCGGCGAGGTCACCGACGACGACCGCCCGGGCGCCGTCGACGACTGCGGTCGTGGGCGACGACAGGGCGATCGGGTGGCCGGTGTCGGGCAGCGCCCGGGACCACTTCTCCACGAGGGCGTGCCCGCCGAAACGGACGACGACGCCGGCGGCGGGGTGGTGGCTCGGGCCGGCCGACGCGCAGCCCGGCACCGTGCCCACGCCGACGAGCACGGCGGCGGACGCCACCGCCGCTCGACGGACGACTCGGCCCCGACGCCGGGGCGCGGGGAGCTGTCGGAGTATGCCCATGGATCCTCCTTCGGTTTCCGCCGCCCTCTGCTTGAACGGGACGCCGGGACGTTAGCGGCCTGTTCCGCCGGCCCGCGCTCTTCCGGGAGGCGCCGCCGGGCCGTTGCCGGCGGTCCGGCCGCCCCGGGGACCGGGAGGCCTTTCCCCGCCCCCGCCCCTGCCGACCAGCCCGGGGGAGGCGGTACGCTCGCTGGCATGGCCCACCGCAGCCTTCCCGACGTCTCCGCCCAGGTCTCCGGCGGGGACCGCAGCGCCGATGTGTACCAGCGCCTCCTCCGGGAGCGGATCGTCTTCCTCGGCACCCAGGTCGACGACACGAGCGCCAACCTGATCTGCGCCCAGCTGCTCCTGCTCGCCGCCGAGGAGCCCGAGCGCGACATCCAGCTGTACATCAACTCGCCGGGCGGCTCGGTCACCGCCGGGCTCGCCATCTACGACACGATGCAGTTCGTCCCCTGCGACGTCTCCACCGTCTGCATGGGCCTCGCCGCCTCGATGGGGCAGTTCCTGCTCTGCGCCGGCGCCCCGGGGAAGCGCTTCTCGCTGCCCCACTCCCGCATCCTCATGCACCAGCCGTCCGGGCAGGCGCAGGGCCAGGCCGCCGACATCGCCATCCAGGCCGAGCAGATCATCTACCTCAAGCGGATGATGGCCGAGCGGATCGCCCTGCACACCGGCCAGCCGATCGAGCGCATCGAGGCCGACTCCGACCGGGACCGGTGGTTCACGGCCGAGGAGGCCAAGGAGTACGGCTTCATCGACCAGGTCATCGAGCGCGCCGCCGACGTGAGCGCGCCGAGCCCGGCCTGACGGCCGGCGCTCGGGGCCGCCGGGGGGTGCGGACCAGCGTCGTCATCGTCTGCCTGCAGCCGGGCGAGTGGCTGCAGGAGGCCGTCGCGTCCGTCGTCGACCAGGCCGACCAGGTCGTCGTCGTCGACAACGGCTCCGCCGACGGTGTGGCGTCGGTCGTCGCCCGCCGGGCCGGCGCCACGGTCGTGCGCAGCGAGCGCAACCTCGGCTTCGCCGCCGGGGTCAACCTCGGCGTCCGCCACGTCTCCGGTGACCTCGTCGCCCTGCTCAACGACGACGCCGTCGCCCGTCCCGGCTGGCTCGCCCGGGCCGGGGAGGTGCTGGCGCAAGATCCCGGCATCGCCGCCGTCACCCCCAAGATCCTCTACCGCACGCCCTTCCGCGCCGTCGGGATCGACGCCGAGGCCTGGCGGGCCGACGGCGACGCCCGGGAGCTCGGGCGGCGCATCGCCCGGGTGACCGTCGCCGGGCGCGACGTCCTCGGCCAGCTGTGCGGCCCGGGCATCCACCGCCTGGAGATCGACGAGGGCGGCGACCGCTGGCGGTGGAGCCGGCCCGGCCACCCCGTCTACGTGCCGGTGCCCCCCGACACCCCCGACGCCGAGGTCCGCATCGACGGCGAGCCCGCCGCCGGACCGCTCCTCCGGCTGATCAACAAGGCCGGTTCGTGGCTCTCCCTCGACGGCATCCTCGGCGACGCCGGCGACCGGGAGCCCGACGACGGCCGCTTCGACCAGCCCTTCGAGCACTTCGCCGCCAGCGGCACCGCGCTGGTGGTGCGCGCCGAGACCTGGGCCCGGGTCGGCGAGCTGGCCGAGCCCTTCTTCGCCTACTTCGAGGACAGCGACTGGAGCTGGCGGGCCCGCCTGGCGGGCCTGCGGATCGTCTACGACCCCACCGAGGTGGTCGAGCACCGCCAGTCGGCGACCAGCGGCGGCTGGGCGACGGCCTGGGTGCGGCGCTGGGCGCCGGCCAACCACGCCGCCTGCCTCCTGCGCAACGCCCCGCTGCGGGAGGCCTGGCCGCCGGTGCGCCGGCACCTGGAGGACATCAACGACGACCGCTCCCGGCTGGCGGTGGCGTCACGGATCCCCTGGGCGCTGTCCACCCGCCGGGAGCTGTCCCGGGGGTGGGCGCTCCGCCCCGACGAGGTGTGGCGCCGCTGGGCCGGCGTCGGGGCGCCCCCGCTGCCCGACCGCCCCGAGCCCACCGTCGGGCCGGTCGCCGCCGCCCTGGAGCAGGCCTGGACCCGGGTGAGCGTCACCGCCGGGCGGGCCGGCATCGGCGGCCGGCGGCGGCTCCCGTAGCCGGCGGCGCGGTCCTCGGACCGGCGGCGTGCTCGGGGCCGGACGGTGGCCCGGGGAGCCGGGGGTGGCTCCGGTAGCCTCCGTCGGATGACCACCGGCACCCCTGACACGGCAGCCGCCGAGGCGCGCCTCGAGGAGCTCGCCCCCGGCTACCTGGCCAAGGTGCGGGCGGCGGCCGCCGCCCTGGCCGTCGACGCCCACGGCGGGGGGAGCGTCGCCGTGGAGGTGGCCGCCGTGCGGGAGGCGGGGGAGTTCGACCTCGACGTGCCGACGATGTCGATGAACCCGGCCGGCTCCTACGTGAAGCAGGCGATCAAGCGGGCCACCTCGTGGTACCTGCGCTACCTCACGGTCCAGGTCGCCGGTTTCGCCCGGTCGGTCACCTCGATGGGGGAGGCGCTGGCCACCCAACTCGAGCGCCTGGACCGGGTGGACGCCGACCAGGCGCGCGAGCTCGAGGCGCTGCGCGAGCGGGTGGCGAAGCTGGAGGCGGCCGGGGGGCAGGGCGGGGCCGGCGGCCGGTGAGGATCGACCAGCTCCTGCCGGTCCTCGGCGGCCACGACGCCATCGCCGCCCACGTCCTGCAGGTCCGCACGGCGCTGCGCGCCGCAGGCTTCGAGTCCGACATCTACGCCGACGTCGTCGACGCCCGTCACGCCGGCGTCCGGCCGTGGCTCGACGGGCCCGGGAGGATCAGCCCGGACCGGGTGGTCCTCTACCACGCCTCGACCCACGCCCCGCTGGCCCCCTGGCTCGTGCAGCGGGGCCGGCGCGGGGAGCGCATCGTCGTCGACTACCACAACGTCACCCCGTCGGCGTACTTCCGCCGCTGGCTGCCCGACGCCGCCGACGAGATGGACGCCGCCCGTGCCGAGCTCGCCGCCCTCGCCCCGGTGACCGGCCTCGCCCTGGCGGACTCGGGCTTCAACCAGGCCGAGTTGGTCGAGCTCGACTTCCGGCCGACGGCGACCGCCCCGCTGCTGGTCGACCTCGCCGCCTACCACCAGCCGCCCGACGAGCCGACCCTGGCCCGGCTGCGGCGCCAGCGGGAGCGCGGCGGCGCCGCCTGGCTGTTCGTCGGGCGCATCGCCCCCAACAAGTGCCAGCACGACCTGCTGGCGGCGTTCGCCGTCTACCGGAGGCTGGCGGACCCGGCGGCCCGCCTCACGCTGGTCGGCGGGGCCACCGCCCCGGCGTACCTCGCCGCCATCGAGCGGATGATCGACGAGCTCGACCTCGAGCCGGCCGTCGAGATCGCCTCCGGCGTCGGCCACGCCGAGCTGCTCGCCCACTTCGCCACCGCCGACGCCTTCGTGTGCCTCTCCGAGCACGAGGGCTTCTGCGTGCCGCTGCTCGAGGCGATGGAGCTCGGCCTGCCGATCGTCGCCCACCCGGCGGCGGCGGTGCCCGAGACCGTCGGCGACGCCGCCGTCCTCGTCGCCGACAAGGACCCCCTGACCGTCGCCACCGCCGTCGCCGAGCTGCTCGCCGACGAGCCGCGCCGCCTGGCGCTGGTCGAAGCGGGGCGGCGTCGGGCGCGCCGCTTCGAGCTCGCCACGACCGCCGCCGAGCTCGTCGGGCACCTCACCGCCCACCTGGCGGGCGCCTAGGAGCCGCGGTGCGCATCGCGCAGTACCTGCCGGACCTCGTCCCCCACGACGCCATCAGCGACCACACCCGCCGGCTCCACGCCGCCCTGGTGGCCGCCGGGCACGAGGCGTCCATCCACGCCGCCCACGTCGACCGGCGGTTGCGGCGCGAGGCGCAGCGGTGGGACCCGGGCGCCCCCCCGCCCGACGGGGTCGCCCTCTACCACGCCTCCACCGGCAGCCCGATCGCCGGGTGGATCCGCCGGCACGCCGCCGGGGGGACCCGCCTCGCCCTCGATTACCACAACATCACCCCGGCCCGGTACTTCGACCGCTGGGACCCCCGGGCGGCCGCCCGATCCCGCGAGGCCCGCCGGGAGCTGGCGGCCCTCGCACCGTGGGCCGAGCTGGCCGTGGCCGACTCCGCCTACAACGAGGCGGAGCTGTACGCCGCCGGCTACGCCCGCACCGGGACCTGCCCCCTCCTCGTCGACGTCGACGCCTTCCGGCAGCCGCCCGACGCCGGCACCCTCGAGCGGCTCCGTTCCGAGCGGGCCCGGGGCGGGGCGTCCTGGCTGTTCGTGGGCCGGCTCGCCCCCAACAAGTGCCAGCAGGACCTGATCGCGGCGCTTGCCGTGTACCGGCGACTGCACGACCCGGCGGCCCGCCTCACCCTCGTCGGCAACCCGAGCTCCCTGCTCTACCAGCGGTCGCTCGAGGCCCTCGCCGCCGACCTCGGCGTCGAAGGGGCGGTGTCGATGCTGACCGGCGTGCCCCACGCCGAGCTGCTCGCCCACTTCGCCACCGCCGACGCCCTCGTCTGCCTCTCCGAGCACGAGGGCTTCTGCGCCCCGCTCCTCGAGGCCATGGTGGTGGGGACCCCGATCGTGGCGCTGGCGGCGACGGCGGTGCCCGAGACGGTGGCCGACGCCGGCGTCCTCCTCGAGCGCAAGGACCCCCTCGTCGTGGCCGAGGCGGTCGCCGCCCTCCTCGACGATCCGGACCGCCGGGCGGCGCTCCTCGCCGCCGGCCGGAGGCGTGCCGAGCAGCTGACGCCGGCCTCCACGGCGGGGCGGATGGTCCGGGCGCTCGAGAGCCTGGGGTAGGTCTGCTGGGGGCGGCGGGCTGCCGGGCCCGGGCCTGGCGGGTTGCCGGGCCGGCGCGCTGAGCGGGCCGGGGATCGAGCGGGTGCCCCACCCGAGCGTGCCCGGCGTCGAGAGTGCCGGCGGCCACGTCGGGTGCGGGCGGCGGCGTGGCGTCGCACGACGGCGGACGGCGGACGGCAGCGGAGAGTGGTCAATCGGGCGCTGTTGGTGTCGGGTGGTGGGTGGCTCCCGTGCGTGGCGCGCCGGGCGTGGTCGCCGACCGGGCCGCCTGGGGGCTCGGCACCGAACTGTGAGGACTCGCGTACCGAATTTCGGGTACCAACTCCGCACAGTTCGGTGCGGGGCTCCGCTGCCGGCCACCCTGCGTGGTCGTTGGGTCGGTGAGTGGGTGCCGTTCCGGGGCTGGGCGCCCCGCCGGACCGGCTCGGGCACCTCCGATGCGGCGCAGCAGGATCCGCAGGCGGTGCACCGGTGCGCGGTCCGGCTGTCGGGCGTGCCGCAGCGCTGCCCGACGGGGGTGATCGGGGCGGGGACCCGACCGGCGGTTGGCCTCAGTGCCGCCGGGCGGCCTGGCGTGCCGAGCGCAGGGTGCGGACGGCGACGGCGCGCACCTGGGGTGCCGCCGGGCCGAGCAGGCGCCGGCCGGCGAGGGCCAGGGCGCGACGCGCCAGCTGGTCCGGGGTGAGCTCCGGCGGGCCCACCGGGCCGACGAGGGGTGCCCGGTCGCCCTCCTCCCGGCGGATCTCGTCGGCGGCGGCCGCCAGCAGGTCCCAGGCGCCGGGGTCGGCACCGAGGTCGCCGGCGACGACCAGGGTCACCCGGGCGAAGCGGCGCAGCTCCCGGGCCACGGTGCGGGCGACGAGCCTCTGGGCGGCGGCCCGGGCGGCCCGGGGCAGGGTGCTCGTCGGGAGGGGCGCGTCCCGCTCGAGGACCATGACGATGCCGGAGGCACCGCTGACCCGATGGAGGTTGGCGAGGCGGCGGGCGGCGAGCGGTCCGGCGACCCGGGCGTGGAGGGCGGCGGCGGAGACCCGGTACGAGGCCACGAGCGGATCCTTGCCGGCGGCCCGGAGGTCGGCGACGATCCGCTCGGTGACGGGCGTGCCGGCCGCCGGCACCGGGGGGTAGCTGCCGAGCACCAACACGACGCCGTCGTCGGCACCCGGCCCGGTGATCGCTGCCCGGGGCAGCTCGCCGCTGCCGGCACCGCCCACGCCGCCGGCGCCGCCGGCAGCTCCACTACCGGCGCCGCCGGCACCGCCGGTCGCCTGCCCGGCTCCAGCTGCTCCTGCGTCCATCATGGCCTCGAGGTCCTCCTCCATGCGATCGAGCACGACCTCCCAGCGATAGTTGTCGAGCACGTACTGCCGGCCGCGGGCGCCGAGCGCCGCCGCCTCCTCCGGGGCGTCGACCAGCCGGCGCACGGCTCCTGCGAGCGTAGGCCCGTCGCGGAACAGGAGGCCGGCACCGGACCGCTCGACGTGCCAGGCGACCACCTCACCGTCCTCCACCGCGAGGACGGGCGTGCCCGCCAGCCAGGCCTCCATCGTGGTGCGCGAGAAGCTCTCCATGCGGCTCGGCTGCACGTAGGCGAGAGCGGCAGCCATGCAGTCGTTGCGCTCCTCGTCCGAGATCCGCCCCAGGTCCACCACCCGCCCCCGGAGGTCGTCCGGTACCGAGATGTCGCCGACTCCCGCAGTGACCAGATCCACGTCGGGACCGCCCGCCGCCCGGATCTGCTGGTACATCTCCAGCAACCAGTTCCAGCCCTTCTCCGGCTCACGCCGGGCGATGTAGGCGAGGAAGGGGCGATGGAGGCCGTAGCGGGCACGGAAGCGCTCGGGCTCGTAGCGTCCGGGGACGTCGACGCCGGCGCCGGTCACTGTGTGGGCGGCAGGGAGGGTGGTGAGGCGGTGGGCGAGCCGGTGCTCCGGCTCGGACAGGAACCACACCCGGGCGGCGTCGGCGAGCACGGGCCGCGCCACGTCGAGGTGGGCGTAGGTCTCGTCGTGCAGGCAGGGAATCGAGATCGCCCGGTCCGCGACCGCCGGGAGGCACACGGTGGTGGTCCAGAACAGGTACGGCGAGAAGAGGAAGGCGTCGTACTCGTGGCCCCGGCGCAGGAGGTGCTCGTAGAGCGCCGGCACCGTGAACCGCCACCCGAGCCACGTCACCTGCTCGTCCAGGGTCGGGACGCGCCCATCCTGGATCTGGAGCTGGGCCCGCCGGGCCGCCTCCGACCACTGGGGGACGATGGGGAAGCGGCGGACGACGACGTCCCGCTCGAAGGTGGCGCCCGCCGGCAGGGCGTTGTCCCAGGTGTAGTGGTTGGTCGCGCAGGTGGTGAGGACCTCGACGTCCCACCCCCGGGACGCCAGCCCCACGGCGATCTCCTGCGAGACGGCTTCCGAGCCTCCGACCACACCGGGTCCGAAGCGGGGTGGGACGAGTGCGATCCGGCCGTGCATCGGGCGGGGACGGTAGTGGCCCCCGGCGCCCGTCCGGTGGCGCCCGTCCGGTGGCGCCCGTCCGGTAGAGGCCGTCCGGTGGCTCCGGTCCGCCTGCGCCCGCCGCGGGCGCCGGCCCCAGCTCGCGCCCATCCGTTCCCTCAGGTCTGGCCGGCGCCGGGCGGCCGCCTCCCTCAGGGCGCCGCCGCTGGCGGGGCGGCCGGCACCCCTGGCGCCGGGGGCGCCACACCGGGGCCGGCGCTGGCCGCCCCGACGAGGAGGGCGCCGGCGGTGAGGGCGGCGGCGGCGAAGGGCATGAGCAGCCACACCGCCGGCCGTTCCCACCGCAGCGGCCCTGCCCGGCCGGAGCCGGCGGCCCGCTTCCTCGCCGCCGCGGCGGCCTTGGCCGCCCGCTTGCGGGCGAGCTTGTCGTGCTTCTTGCCGGCCTCGCCCGCCTTGCCCGACGAGGTGTGCGCCTCGTCGTCCTCCCGGTCGCGCAGCACCAGCCCGGCGCGCACGGTGTGCTCGGTGATGCGCTCCTTGACGAACCTGGTCGCCACCTTCTTGACCTTCGCGAGCACGGCTCTGATCCCCACGGCCCCGGCCGGCGCCTC
>DASSZM010000153.1:0-4283 GCA_035702855.1 Acidimicrobiales bacterium
CCCGGCGACCCCCAAGTCCTCCCCCAGCGAGCCCCGATCGCCCGCCAGCGGGCCCTTTCCACCGCTCGTCGTGGTGGATGGACCGCAGTCGGCGAACATGGCGGGACGTGACCGGAGCCACGGGACGCCCGTGGCAAGGGCCGCCCCCGGGCCGGCGCGGAGTGGCGGCCCCCGATACGGGACGGGGCGGGCGGCGGAGGCGTGGGCGGGTCAGCCCTGGCGGTCCATCCAGCCGAGCAGGATGGCGATGGCGCGCGGGTCGTGGCGGAGCCGGTGGCCGGCGCCGACGAGGATGCGCAGCTCCACCTGCCCGTCGGCGGCGTCGGCCAGGGCCCGGGCGTCGACGACGGGCACGACCTCGTCGTTGGCGCCGTGGACCAGCAGCACGGGGCGGGGCGGCAGCTTGCCGATCAGCGACAGCGGACGCACCTCGAGCAGCTCGCGCGCCCAGGCGTCGAGGTCGGCGGGGTAGTCCTCGTCCTTGATGATCCCCAGCCGGCGGGCCTGGGTGACGAAACGCCGGGCGTCGCCGGCCCGCTCGGCGAAGTCGGCCTGCGAGGCGAAGGCGGCCACGCCGCGCACCCGGGTGTCCTCGCCGGCGGCGCAGAGGGCGAGCGCCCCGCCGGCGGCGAAGCCGCACAGCCAGGCCGCGTCGACGCCGGGGGTGGCGAGCAGGGCGTCGGTCGCCGCCTTCAGGTCGCTCAGCCAGCCCCCGAGGGAGAAGTTGCCCTCCGAGCGCCCCGTCCCCCGGAAGCTGAAGGTGAGCACGATCCATCCCGTGTCGGCTGCCAGCCGCTCGGCCAACTCCTGGTAGCCGCCCCAGTTGCCCTGCCGCTGCGAGGGGGTGATCGGGAAGCCGTGGCAGAGGACCAGACCGTGACGGCCGGCGCCGGCGCCGGCCGAGGTGGCCGGGCGGGCCAGGTAGCCGTCGAGCTCGATGCCGTCGGAGATGATCGAGATCTGGTGGTCGGCCGACGGTGCGCTCATCGGGGAAGCGTCTCGCTCGGCCGGCCCGGTCTCATCCCCCCATCATGCGCGCGCCGTGCCCTGACGCGGTTGGAGGGGCCGCCCGGGGGCGACCCCTCCAACCGGAAGATCACTGGAAAGCGAAGGGCTTCGTTTGGTGTACCGGGCGGGACCAGGCTCCCGGCCGTTGCCCAACGGGTGTCTGGCTTGGACTCACCAGGTGGTCCAGTAGCCGACCTAGCGGCCAGCCACCTCCGAGGTCCCAACGGGTTGACTGCTCAGTTGGACCACCTCCTTTCTTCGGTGCCGTCCACTGTAGCGGGCACCTGCGTCGGGGGGTGGGCAATTCGGGCGTCACCGCGACGAGGCGACGGGGCGACGAGGCGACGGGCGTAGGGTGCCGGCGTGCCGCGCTACGCCATCGACGACCGGGAACCCACGATCGACCCCGAGGCCTGGGTGCACCCCGATGCCGTGATCATCGGCGACGTCACCGTCGGGCCGCGCTCGAGCGTCTGGCCGTGCGCCGTGCTGCGCGGCGACTACGGCTCCATCGTCATCGGCGCCGAGACGTCCGTGCAGGACGGCGCGGTCATCCACGCCACCGAGGAGCTCGCCACCATCGTCGGCTCCCGGGTGGTGATCGGCCACCTCGCCCACCTGGAGGGCTGCCGGGTCGAGGACGCCAGCCTGATCGGCGTCGGCTCGGTGGTGCTCCACCGGGCGGTGGTCGGGCGGGGTGCCACCGTCGGCGCCGGCGCCGTGGTGACCAACGACCTGGTCGTCCCGCCCGGGGCGCTCGCCGTCGGCGTACCGGCGCAGATCAAGCAGGGCCGGTCCAACCCGGCGATGATCGAGCAGAGTGCGGCGATCTACGTGGACAACACCGCCCGGTTCCGCCGGGGCCTGCGCCGGCTGGATTGAGGCCGAGAGGGCCCGGCCCGGCGGCCCCCGTCGACCGCCCGGCCCGACCGACCCGGCGGCCACCCGACCGGCCCGTCAGCGCACGACCAGCGTCGCCTCTTCACGGGCGACCAGCTCCCCGATCACCGGCACCCCCGGCACCTCGCCGGCGACGAGCAGGCCGCCGCTCGTCTGGGCGTCGGCCAGCAGGAGCTGCTCGAGCTCGTCGACCCCGGCCTCGAAGCGGGTGTGCGGCGCCACCCAGGCGAGGTTGCGGCGGCTGCCGCCGGGGACGTGGCCCGCAGCCATCGATTCTCGGGCGCCCTCCAGGTACGGGACCGCCCGGTGGTCGACGACGGCGGTGACCCCGCTCGCCCGGGCCAGCTTGTAGAGGTGGCCGAGCAGGCCGAATCCGGTGACATCCGTTGCGCAGCGGGCGCCGGCGGCGAGGGCCGCGGCGGAGGCGTCGGCGTTGAGCTGCGCCATCGTCGCCACGGCCTCGGGGAACACCTCCCCGGTCTGCTTGTGGCGGTTGTTGAGGGCACCGAGGCCCAGCGGCTTGGTGAGCGACAGGGGCAGCCCCGGGCGCCCGGCGTCGTTGCGCAGCAGCCGGTCCGGGTGGGCGACACCGGTCACCGCCATGCCGTACTTGGGTTCGGGGTCGTCGACGCTGTGGCCGCCCGCCACCGGGCAGCCCGCCAGCCCGGCCACGTCGAGGCCGCCGCGCAGCACCTCGGTGGCCAGCTCGCGGGGTAGGCGGTCCACCGGCCAGCACAGCAGGTTGACGGCCAGGATGGGGGTGCCGCCCATGGCGTAGACGTCGGAGAGGGCGTTGGCGGCGGCGATGCGCCCCCAGTCGTAGGCGTCGTCGACGACGGGGGTGAAGAAATCGACGGTGCTGATGACCGCCTGGTCTCCCTGCAGCCGGACGGCGGCGGCGTCGTCGCCGTCGTCGAGGCCGACCAGCAGCGACGGGGACGGGACGCCGACGAGCCCGGCGACCATCGCCTCCAGCTCCCCGGGGGCGATCTTGCACGCGCACCCGCCGCCGTGGGCGAGGGAGGTGAGGCGGACAGCGGCGGGGTTCGGCGTCTGTGCCACCGGCGGCACCTACCCGGGGAGGGCCCCGCCTCCACGCCGGGTTCGCCGGCGGCGACCGGCAGCCCCGGGTGGGGAACCGAGGTGGCCGTGCCGAGCGGGCGGTGGGTAGGGTCCCTGCCGAGTCGCGACCGGGGAGGCGTCCAGGTGTCTGGTGACCCTCCTGGTCTTCAAAACCAGTGGGGCCCGTTCACGGGCCCGGCGGGTTCGATTCCCGTCCGCCTCCGCCAACCCGCGCCTCGCCCTGCACCATGACCGCGACCGTCCCGAGCCACGATCCTCGCCGCTCCGTGCCGTCGACCACCGTCCTGCTGGGCGAACCGGCGATCGCCGGGGCCCTCGGCCGGTGGGCCCGCCCGGTGGTGCTCGACGCCGTCCGGGGCGCCCAGGAGGCGGTCCGCACCGGCGCGTCCGACGCCGCCGGGATCGTCGACGAGGTCCTGGCCCGCCTGCCCCCGCGGCCGACCAGCCTGCGCCCGGTCCTCAACGCCACCGGGGTGGTGGTCCACACCAACCTCGGCCGGGCGTCGCTGTCGCCGACCGCCCGGGAAGCGGTGGCGCTGGCGGCGGGCTACACCGACGTCGAGTTCGACCTCGACACCGGCACCCGGCGCCGGCGGGGAGCGGGCGCCCTCGACCTGCTGGCCGCCGCCATCCCCGACGCCGGCGCCGTCCACGTGGTCAACAACGGGGCGGCGGCGCTGCTGCTGGCGGTCACCGGGCTGGCCGCCGGCCGTGAGGTGGTCTGGAGCCGGGGCGAGCTGGTGGAGATCGGCGACGGCTTCCGCCTCCCCGACCTGGCGGTCGCGACCGGCGCCCGGCTGCGGGAGGTCGGCACCACCAACCGCACCTTCCTCGAGGACTACCGGGCCGCCGTCGGCGCCGGCACCGGCTGCATCCTCAAGGTCCATCCCTCCAACTTCCGGGTCGAGGGCTTCACCTCGTCGGTGAGCGTCGCCGAGCTGGCCCGCCTCGGTCCCCCCGTCGTGGTCGACGTCGGCTCCGGTCTGCTCGCCCCGGACCCGCTGCTCCCCGACGAGCCCGACATCGCCGGGGCCCTCCGTGCCGGGGCGGCGGTGGTGACCGCCAGCGGCGACAAGCTGCTCGGCGGCCCGCAGCTCGGGATCCTCGCCGGCCGCGTCGAGGTCGTCGACGCCCTTCGGCGCCACCCCCTCGCCCGGGCCCTGCGGGTCGGCAAGCTGACCTTGGCGGCGCTCGAGGGCACGCTGCTGGGGGCGGCCACCCCCGTCGCCGACGCCCTGCGGGCCGATCCCGCCATCCTGGCGGACCGTTGCCGCCGCCTGGCCGACCGCGTC
>DASSZM010000179.1:0-11884 GCA_035702855.1 Acidimicrobiales bacterium
CCGCACTGGTGAAGCTCGTCGTGTTCGTGCCCGAGGAAGCGGCCGACGCCGTCCGCCGGGCGCTCGGTGCCGCCGGGGCCGGCGACATCGGGGCCTACTCCTGGTGCAGCTACTCGGTGCGGGGGAAGGGCCGGTTCCTGCCCGGCGCCGGCGCCGTCCCCCACATCGGCACCTCCGGGCGGATGGAGACCGTCGACGAGGAGCGCATCGAGGTGACCTGCCGGCGGGACCGGGCCCGGGCGATCGCGGCGCTGGTGCGCGACGCCCACCCCTACGAGGAGGTCGTGGTCGACCTGTACCCGCTCCTCGACGAGGACGACCTGTAGGGGGTGGGCTGCCCGGCTCGGTGCGGCGCCCGGGGAGGGACCGGGCGGCCGGTCAACGGCGCCGGTAGCAGGTGATCCGCACGTCCGCCTCCGTGGCGAAGCCCTCGCCGCCGGCGGCTGCCAGCCGGCGGTCGATGTCCGGCGGGGCGTGCCAGCGGTACGGCGTCATGGCGAACAGGTCGGCCAGGCCGGCAGCGTCGGGGACCGTCACCTCCCATCGCAGCGCCCGAGCACCGAGATCCTCGAAGTGCGCCGGGTCGTGGCGGAGCGGGGGCTTCACCTCGTGGGGGCGGGCCTCGTCGTAGACCAGCGCCCGCAGGCCGGCAAGGTGGCCCGGGCCGGGGTGGGCGGCGACGAGCAGGCCGCCGGGGCGGAGCACCCGCGCCAACTCCCCGGCGAAGACCGGCCCGAACACGTCGACGGCGGCGTCCACCTCGCCGTCGCCGAGCGGCAGCGCGGCGGCGCTGGCCACGGCGTACCAGCCGGCCGGGTGCTGGCGGGCGGCGGCGGCCACCGCCGGCTTGGCCACGTCGATCCCGAGCACCACCGCTCCCGGTAGCGCCCGGGTGTGGCGCCCCTCGCCGCAGCCGAGGTCGAGCACGACGCCCGGCGCGGCGCCGGGCGCGGCGGCGCCGATCGCAGTGTCGCCGATCGCAGTGTCGCCGACCGCGGCGGCCACGGCCGCGGTGAGGGGGTCGTAGGCCCCGGTGGCGAGGAAGCGGCGGCGGGCGGCGACCATCTCCGCGCTGTCCCCGGCGACCCGGCCACGCCGTCGCCCGGTGGGCAGCAGGTTGACGTAGCCCTCTCGGGCCACGTCGAAGCTGTGGCCGGCGGCGCACGCCCACCGGGACGGGTCCGGCCGTGCCAGCGGGTGCCGGCACACCGGGCAGCGCCACGGGGCGGGCGTGGCCGTGGCGTCGCCGGTCGGCCCGTCAGGCCCGGGAGTCGTCAGAGTGCCTCGGCGAGCACGGAGACGAGCAGCTCGGCGTCCTCGCTCCGCAGCACGAGGGGTGGCCGGAGCTTGAGCACGTCCCGGCGCGGCCCGGTCACCCCGATGAGCACCCCCCGCTGCCGGCAGGCCCCGGCCACGGCGGCGGCGGAGCGGCCGCACGGGTGCAGCTCGACCCCGGCGAGGAGCCCCCAGGACCGGACGGCGGCGACGCCGTCGTGCCCGGCCGCGAGCTCGTCGAGCAGGCGGCGCAGCTCGCCCCCGACGCTGGCCGCGTGCGCGACGAGACCCTCCTCCTCGAGCACCCGGAGGACGGCGAGCGCCGCCACCGCGGCGGCCTGGTTGCCGCCGAAGGTGCTGAAGTAGTCGGTCTCCTCGATGAACCGGTCGACGTGCTCGGACCGGCCGAGGACGGCGGCGACCGGGAAGCCGTTGCCCATGGGCTTGCCCAGGGTGACCAGGTCCGGCGTGGCGCCGCAGGCGGCGTAGCTCCAGAGGTGGGCGCCGGTGCGCCCGAAGCCGGCCTGGACCTCGTCGGCGACGAACAGCCCCCCGGCGGCGCGGGTCGCATCCTGGAGGGCCAGCAGGTAGGTCGGCGCCGGACCGAGGATGCCGTCGCTGGTGAAGGTCGGGTCGACGAAGGCGGCGCCGAGGCGCTCGGGGAGGGCGGCGGCGGGGTCGCCCGCGCCGGGTGGCGGCACCAGCGTCACGTCCGGGACGGCGGTCCCGGTGGGCCACGACTCCGGCGAGAGGTCGGCCGTCGCCTGCGTCACCCCGTGGTAGGCGAAGGCGGTCACGGCCGCCGAGCGGGAGCCGGTCACGAACGTGGCGATGCGCCTGGCCACGTCGTTGGCCTCGCTGCCGGAGTTGACCAGCAGCACCCGGTCGAAGCCGCCGCCCGTCGTCGCGAGCAGGCGTTCGCCGAGCTCGACGGCGGCCTCGTGGAGGTAGCGCGAGTTGGTGTCGAGCAGCCGCAGCTGCGCGCCCACGGCGGCGGCGACGGCGGGGTGGCTGTGGCCGACGACCGGGACGTTGTTGTAGGCGTCGAGGTACCGGCGCCCGTCGGCGCCGGTGAGCCACACGCCGCGGCCGAGGCGCAGGTGCAGCGGCTCGTCGTAGGTCAGGACCGCCGGCCCGAGGGTGGCGCGGCGGCGGGCCAGCAGCTCGGCCGTCGGCGCCGCCCGGTAGGGGAGGGCCGAGCTGCCGGCGGTGGCGGCGGCCAGCTCGGCGAAGGCCTCGGTGACACCGTCCCAGCCCAGCCCGGCGAGCAGCTCCAGGTACCGGGCGGGTCCCTCGGTCGGGGAGCGGTCGGTGGACGACAGCGAGCCGGGGTGCAGCGCCGAGCGCCACGCGGTGATCGCGAGCGACATTGCCAGCCGGGTGGCGACCAGGTCGCCCAGGATGGTGGCCTCCTCGGCCTCGAGCGGCATCACCGACTGGTACCCGGCGATCATCGCCTCGGCGAGGACCAGCGCCTCCGGGCGGCCCTCCAGGACGTCGGCGAGGACCACGGCGAGGTCGCACACCAGGGCGGTGTGGGTCATGTCGCCGAAGTCGATGATGCCGGTCACCCGCCCGGCGTCGTCGACCAGGACGTTGTCCAACCCGAGGTCCCCGTGGATCACCTGGTGGCGCACCCGCTCGATCGCCGGCGCCACCCGGGCGTCGTAGCGGTCGAGGACGGCACGCACCAGCTCCCGGTGGCGGGGGTCGTCGATGGAGTCGAGGGCGCCGCGCAGGCGCGGGGCACGGCGGATGTCCCACTGGATCTCGTAGTCGGCCCGGGGGTGGAAGTAGCCCCGCAGGGCGCGGCCCACCCGTGCTGCGGTGGCCCCCCAGCCGGAGGCGCTGTCCTGGTCGAGCGCCGGACCGTCGGTGTGGTGCCCGGGCAGGAGGGTGAACGGCCGCGCCGTCGTGCGGCGCCCGTCGCCGAGCTCGATCGTGACCGCCGGCTCCCCGGAGACGGCCGGCACGAGCCGGGTCACCGGCAGGTCCGGGTCCACCCGGGCGATGTGCTGGAGCGCCCGGTCCTGGAAGTCGACGACACCGGCGTCGTCACCGGGGTTCTGCAGCTTGAGCACGTAGCCGGCCCCACCGGCGACCATCAGCCGCACGTTGTGGTCGCGCTCGCTCTTCAGGGGCGAGAGCTCGCCGGCCAGGCCCCAGTGGCGCTCGAGCAGGAGGGCCGCTTCGCCGGGACCGACCGTGGGGGGCGTCTCGGCCAGGGGATCAATGGCCGTCACCATCGGCGGGAGGGCGACGGGCTCGGCATACCGGCGGACGGTAGCCGTCCGCCGTTGCCCGACGCGGCGCTCTCACCAGGAGTGCGCCCGGCTGGACCACCGGGGTCGGCAGACTCTCCGTATGCCCCACGCCCGGTTCGTCCGTTCCCCGCGACTGGCGGACACGCCGTACGCCCATGCCGCCACCGCCACGTCCGACGCCGGGGGCGGTGAGGGGACCTGGATCTGGACGGCCGGCGCCTGCCCGCTCGACGGGTCGGGGCGGGTGGTCGCTCCGGGCGACGTCGTCGCCCAGGCCCACCAGGTGGTCGCCAACCTGCGGGTCGCGCTGGAGGAGGCGGGCGCCACGTTCGCCGACCTGGTCAGGACGACGGTGTACGTCGCCACCTCCGAGCGCGCCGACCTGGTGGCCGTCTGGGACGTGGTCCACGACGCCGTCGTCGGGTCGGGCGGCCACGAGCCCCCGAGCACGCTGCTCGGGGTGAGTGTCCTCGGCTGGCCGGACCAGCTCGTCGAGGTCGAGGCGGTGGCGCTCGTCCCGGGGGGCTGACGCTGATCCCCGGTCGGCTCGCGCCGGCCCGCCGCCGGTCGAGCGCCGCGTGGCCCCGTGCGAGGACGGCTGCGGGGGAGCGGCGTCGAAAGCCGGCGCCCGGGATCTACGCTGCCGACAGCGCGCCAACCCCGGGAGGCTGCCGTGACGACGCTGACGGACCGACCCCACACAGCCCTGCTCGTGATCGACGTGCAGAACGACGTCGTGGCCAACGCCCACGATCGGGACGGGGTGATCGCCAACATCCGGACGCTGGTCGAGCGGGCCCGCGCCGAGGGCGCCCCGGTCGTCTGGGTCCAGCACGCCGACGACGACCTGCCCCGGGACAGCCAGGGCTGGCAGTACGTGCCGGAGCTGGTCCGCGACGACGCCGAGCCGCTGATCCACAAGAGCTACGGCGACTCGTTCGAGGACACCGACCTCGCTGCCGTCCTGGCCGAGCGCGGGGTGGGCCGGCTGATCGTCACCGGCGCCCAGACCGATGCCTGCATCCGTGCCACGCTCCACGGTGCGCTGGTCCGCGGCTACGACGCCGTGCTCGTGGCCGACGCCCACACGACCGAGGACCAGAGCGCCTACGGTGCCCCGCCGCCCGAGCAGGTGATCGCCCACACCAACCTCTACTGGGCGTGGGAGCGGGCCCCCGGCCGCCGGGGCGGCACCGCCCGGACGGCCGACGTCGGCTTCGGTCCCGGTCGAGCAGACGAGGGCTGAGCCGGGGCGGGAAAACAAATCCGCCGCACGGCTCAGGTCCGGGCGGAAGTCGCCGATCGGGTAGGCGTGCAGTGCACCGCAACGAGGGAAGGCCGTCGCCGGGGCGTGGTCCGCCGTGCCGCCGTGCTGCTGGCCGCGACGCTCGTCGTGCTGGCCGGGTCCCAGCTCCTCCCCGATGCCCGGGCCCACGCCCAACCCCCCGCCGCCCTCGCGCACGCCGAGCGGTGGTCCCACCGGAGGGCGTACGGGCAGGAGCACGCCGCTGGGCGGCAGCGACTGTCCTGGTCGCGCCCCGGCGACCGGCGGGCGCCGGCATCGCCGCATCTCACGCAGGCGGCGCAGCGCTCCGCCGCGCACGGCGGCCATGCCGCCCCCGAGCGCCACCGCCGGTGGCATCCCCGCTTCCACGCCCACGCCCACGCCCACACCCGCGTCACCGTGCACCGGCACCACCCCGCCCGCCGGGTCGTCGACCACCACGGGGCCCTCCGCCGCCGGGTTGCCCACCACCCGGCCGCCCGGGTCGCCACCAGCCGCCACGCCGGCCCGGCGAGGGCGGCCGGGCACCACGACCTCGCCCCCGGCGCCCGCCATCCGGCCCACCGGGCCCACCCGGCGGCTCCGGTGGTCGCTCACCGCATCCGGGCCCAACGGCGTCCGGCGCCACCCCGTCCCACCGCGGCGCTCACCGCCGCCGGGGGCCACCGGCCCCAGGACGGTCACTGGCGGCGGTCGCCCGCCGGGGCCCAGCCGGGCGCCGGCTGGGCCCACCAGCCCCGTCGGCACCACCCCGACTCGCCCGACGCCGGCTGGCACCACGCCGGCTGGCATCACGACCGCTGGCAGCCGAACGCCGGAGCGCAGCCGTCCGCCGCCCCCGCCGGGTCCCGGGCGCACCAGCCGCCGACCTCCTGGGTCGGGTGGCAGGCCCGGGGCGGCGACCGCCACATCGTGTGGCCCCCCGCCGGCGCCGGCCGGGCGCCCGCATGGGGTCCGTGGGCGTCGACGGGCGGCTTCGACTGCAACCGTGCCGGTCGCGCCGGCGAGGACCGGGGCGCCTGCGGGCGCGGCGACGGCGCCGTCCCGCCCGCCACCCGGATCGTGAGCCGGACCATCCCCGCCACCGTGGCATCGCTGTTCCCTGCCGGGTCCCAGGGTCACCGGGTCCAGGTCACGCCTCATGGCGACGGCGTGCCCGCCGGCGCCCACACGCCGGGTTCCCACCCGGCCGGCTCCCACCCGGCGACCGTCCGGGTCCTGCGGGTCCACGTGGCGCCGCACGGCCGGGCCGGCTCGGCCGGCTCGCACCCGGCCCGGGTCCACCTCCATCGGGTGCCGCTCCGGGGCCGCGCCGCCGGCAGCGCCCGCCGCGTCGGCCACGCCCACCGGACCGCCGGTGCCGGGCGCACCCGGTCGGCCGCGTCCGGGGCTGGGAGCGTCACCATCGCCCGGACCACCCTGGTGACGACGCACCCCCGGGCGACGCACCGCCGGGCGACCACCCGCACCCGGCACGCCCACGCAGGCGGCGCCGCCCGCCACCACCGCGCCGCCCGGAAGGGCTCGGCCTCCCCGAAGGCCCTGCTCCTGCCCCTGCCGGCCGAGGCGGCGCCCCTCCCCCCGGTGATCCCGCTGCCGCCGTTCTTCCCCCGGGCCGCCGTCCGCCACGTGATCCACGACGACCTGCCGTGGGCAGCGGTGGTGCTGCTCGCCCTGTTCTTCGTCGTCCAGGCGATCGTCGACCGGCGGGACCCCCGCCTCGCCCTCGCCCGCCGGCGTCGCGACGAGGACGAGGCCGAGCTCCTGTGAGGCGGGTGCCGCCGCTCAGCACGGTCGACCTGACCAGCCTGGACGAGCGGCTCGGCGTGCTCCTGGTGCTGCGCGCCGGCCTGGTCTCCGCCGTCCTCGTCATCGCCGCCACCGTCCCCGCCCAGCTCGCCGGCCGACCGCACCCGGTCCTCGTCTCCAGCTTCGCCTACCTGGCGGCCGTCGGCCTCGGCGAGGCGGCGGCGCGCCTGCGGCCGGACATCCGGGTGTCGTTGCACCGCCTCCTCCTGCCGCTCGACGTGTTGTGGCTCGGCTGGGTCCTCGTCCCCGCCGGTGGGGCCATCCGGGCGACGGTGCTGCTCCTCGCCGTCGAGGTCGTGGCGGTCACGCTGCTCGCCAGCCTCCGCAGCGGCCTGCGGGTCGTGCTCTGGATCACGGCCGTGCTGCTCGCCGCACGCGTCCCCTGGCTCGCCGATCGTCTCGCCGCCGTCAGGCCCAGCAGCCCCGCGCACGCGGCGACGGCCGACACGGTGCTCGCCCTGGCCGGGCTGTGGGCGATCGTCATCTGCGTGGGCTGGTTCTCGGCGGTCAACGAGCGGGAGCTGCGGCGGGCCAAGCAGGAGCTGGCGGCCCTGACGGCGATGGCCGCCGAGCTGGAGAGCCTCCACGCCAACGGCGACATCCTGCAGGGCCTGCTGGCGTCGCTCGACGACGCCTTCGATCTCGACCGCGCCGTCGCCGTGTGGGACGACGGGGAGGAGGTGCTCATCCGGCGGGCGCTGCGGCCGCGGGACCATCCCGCCGGGCCGCTCCCGGACCCGGCGCTCGAGCCGGGTTGGGACGACGAGCTGGCCCGGCAGGTGTGGGGCACCCGGGCGCCGGCGCTGGCGACCGGCGCCACCGACGCCGGTGTCGTCGCCGCCCTGCTCCCCGCCGCCCGCCGCATCGTCACCCTGCCGCTCGGTCCCGACGGCACCCACCGGGGGATCGTGGCGGTCGCCCCACGCGGGGGCCTCCTGTCGCGCCGCACCGTCGCGGCCCTCAGCCAGTTCAGCTCCCACGCGACCCTGGTCCTGCGCAACGCGCGCCTCCTGGCCGAGCGCGAGCGGCTGGCCCGGCTGGACGGGTTGACCGGGCTGGCCAACCGCCGGGCCCTCGACGCCACCCTCACCGCCGAAGTCGAGCGCGCCCGCCGCAGCGAGGAGCCCCTGAGCGTGGTCGTCGTGGACCTGGACCACTTCAAGCTCATCAACGACGTCCAGGGCCACCAGGCCGGCGACGAGGTGCTGCGGACGGTGGCGCGGCTGCTGGCCGGTTCGGTCCGGGCCAGCGACACCGCCGCCCGCTACGGGGGGGAGGAGTTCGCCCTGGTCCTGCCGTCCTGCGGCGTGGAGGGGGCGCTGCGCGTCGCCGAGGCGGCCCGCTCCGCCGTCGCCGGGCACCCGGACCTCGGGGGCCTGACGCTGTCCGCCGGCGTCGCCACCCTCGACACCTGGGCACCCGACGCCGCCGGGCTGGTCCGGGCGGCCGACGCCGCCCTCTACCGTTCGAAGCGCTCCGGGCGCGACCGCGTCTCGGTGGCCTGCCCGGACGATCTCGACGCGGTGGCGGAGCCGGCGCCCGAGGACGCCCTCGACCTCCGGGAGCGCCCCACCGGCCCGGCGCCGCGACCGCCGGGCTGACCCCGGTGCCGGACCGGGAGCGGCCGCCCCCCCGGGCACCGGCCGCGCCCGGGCACCGGCCACCCCCCGGGCCCGCCCCACGGGCGGGGCGGCGCACCCCCGCCCCGCCCCGCCGGCGGGGCCCCCGCCGCCCGGCGTAGCTTCTGCGGGATGGCGACCGACCAGCCCCCCTTCGACGTCCCCCTCGAGGCCCTGCGCCGCCGGGCCGGCCTCAAGTGGCGCGCCGTGGAGGGCGACGTGCTGCCGCTTTGGGTGGCGGAGATGGACGTGATGCCGGCACCGGCGGTCGTCGAGCGCCTCCGGGCCGCCCTCGACCTGGGTGACACCGGCTACGCGTGCGGCACCGGGTACGCCGAGGCGTACGCCGCCTTCGCCGCCGAGCGGTGGGGCCGGGACGGGATCGATCCGGGCCGTAGCGCCCTCGTGCCCGACGTGATGCTCGGCGCCGTGGAGTTGCTCAAGCTCGTGACCGGGCCCGGCTCGGCGGTGGTCGTGACGCCGCCGGTGTACCCGCCGTTCTACGCCTTCGCCGAGCACCTCGGCCGGCGGGTGGTCGAGGTCCCGCTGACCGCCGGCCGCCGGCTCGACCTCGACGCGCTGGGCGAGGCGTTCCGGGAGGCGGCTGCCGCCGGGCCGGCCGCCTTCCTCCTGAGCAACCCGCACAACCCCACCGGCACGGTCCACACGGCGGCGGAGCTCGGTGCGGTCGCCGCCCTCGCCGACGCCACCGGTGTCCGGGTGATCGCCGACGAGATCCACGCCCCGCTCGTGCTGGCGGGGGCCTCGTTCACCCCCTACCTGAGCGTCGAGGGCGCCGGCCGCGGCTTCTCCCTGGCGTCGGCCTCCAAGGCCTGGAACCTCCCGGGGCTCAAGGCTGCGCTCGCCTTCGCCGGACCCGGGGCCGCCGCCGATCTCGCCCGGTTGCCCGAGGAGGTCGGCCACGGGCCCAGCCACCTCGGGGTCCTCGCCCACACCGCCGCCCTGCGCGACGGCGTGCCGTGGCTCGACGGCGTGCTCCGCGGGCTGGACCGCAACCGGCGACTGCTCACCGAGCTGCTCGGCGCGCACCTCCCGGCGGTCACCTGGCAGCCGCCGGCGGCGACCTATCTGGCCTGGTTGGACTGCAGCGCCCTGCCCCTCCCCGCCGCCGGCGGTGCGGATGCCTCGGCGCGCGGCGACGCCAGCGCCAACGTGGGCCTGGCCGCCTGGTTCCTCGACCGGGCGAAGGTGCTGCTGAGCTCGGGGCCGGCCTTCGGGGCGGGCGGGGAGCGATGCGTGCGGCTCAACTTCGCCGCTTCGGCCTCGGTGCTGACCGAGGCGGTCACCCGGATGGGGCAGGCCGTCGCCGCCGGCGGCTGACCGCCCCGGCCCTTGGTAGCGTCCGCCGGGCCCGACCGAGGCCGGCGGGTCGGCCGCGACGGCCGGGATCGCAGGAGGCGACGGTGGCCGAGAGGGTGGCCCTGGTGACGGGGGCGAGCAGTGGGATCGGGCGGGCGGCGGTCGTCGAGTTGCGCCGGAGGGGACTGGCCGTCCTGGCGGTGGCCCGCCGGGCCGATCGGCTCGAACAGCTGGCGGCGGAGACGGGCGCCGCCTTCCACGCCGGCTCGCTCGACACGGCGGAGGGCTGCGCCGCCGCCGTCGACGCCGCCCACCACCGGCTCGGGCCGGTGTCGGTCCTGATCAACAACGCCGCCATCGGCTCGGCGTCGGACGCCTCGATCCTCGACCTGGGACGGGAGGGGTGGCGGGCCATCATGGACCTCAACCTGGACGCGCCGTTCGAGCTGGCCCGCCTCTGCGCACCCGACATGGTCGAGCAGCACTGGGGGAGGGTGGTGATGGTCTCGTCGACCTCGGCGACCCAGGGCGAGCCCGACAGCGCCGCCTACTGCGCCAGCAAGGCGGCGCTGCTGGGCCTGGCACGCTCCATCGCCATCGACCTGGCGCCCCACGGGGTGACCTGCAACGCCGTCCTCCCCGGGTGGGTGCGCACCGAGATGGCCGACCGCTCCGCCCGGCGGGAGGCCGACGCCACCGGTCGCAGCGTGGACGACGTCTGGGCGGCGCGGGCCGCGAGCTATCCGAGCGGCCGGGTCGTGTCCCCCGAGGAGGTGGCGGCCACCATCGGCTTCCTGGCGTCGGAGGCGGCCAGCGGCGTGAGCGGGGAGGCGGTGACCGTCGCCGGCGGAGCGCTCAGCTGAGCACCGGCCGGGCGGTCACCCGAACACCGAGCGCGCCGTCACCTGAGCGCCGAGCGCGTGGTCACGGGGCGGCGACCGGGCGGGCGTCCCCGGCGGGGCGTTGCCACGCGCCCCCCGCCTCGGCGTCGCCGATCGCCCAGCCACCCGGCCGCGGTTCGGCGGGCACGGGGAGGTCGCCCCGCAGGTCGAGCGTGCGGCGCACCACCGGGTCGCCCGTCCCGGCGCGGCGCAGCTCCTCGGCCAGCTCCCGCAGGCGGGCCTCCGAGTTGATGGCGACGTGCACACCGCCCACCCGGAACTCGAGGAAGCCGCGCACCCAGCGCCGGGGAGGGCCGTCGGCGGACCGGGCCGCCCCGCGCCGGCCGGAGGGTCGCCCGGCCCGGGGCGTCACCGCCCGGCCGAGCCAGCACAGCGGGGCGGCGACCGCGTCCTCGCGCTCGGGGCCGAGGGCGCCCTCGCCGGTGAAGTCCCTGCGGGCGGCGAGCCGGGCCCGGACCGCCAGCGGGTCGGCGGTGGGGAAGTCCGCCTCCAGCAGCTCGATCGGCTCCCCGTCGGTGTTGGTGCGCGCCGGCGCCCGGTGCTGCTCGTCGCCGACCATGCCGAGCAGCGCCGGCAGGCGGGCCCCGACCGCCCGGCCGGCGACGTCCGCCAGACCGTCCGGCAGGCAGCACTCCTGCCCTGCCCGCAGCGGGCTGCCGTCGGGCACCGGGGGCGCGTCGCCGCGAGGGTGGAGCGGCCGCCCGTCGCCGCCGGCTCGCACCCGGGCACGCGGGAGGGCGTCGAGGCCGTCGAGGACCGCAGCGGCGGCCCGTTCCGCCACGTCCGGTTCGAGCACCAGCAGGGCGGCTCCGGTCCGCCAGACCCCTCCGACCGGGGCGACGGCGCCGGCCAGCACGCCCCGGCGGGGCAGCCGGTCGAGCTGCTCGACGGGGACGGCGGCGTAGACCGTGCGGCGGGTCACGAGGTCGGTCAACCACAGCCCCGGCGCAGCGGCGACCTCCCGGCCGCCGGTCGCGTCACCGTCGGGTCGCCAGAGCCCGTAGCGGACGTGGCGCTGCAGGTCCCGGGCGGCGGCGGCCAGGTCCGGGGGCGTCGCCGGGTCGGTGGCGAAGCGCGAGAGCACGCCGCCGCCGTGCTGGCCGCCGGAGCCCCTCGTCCCGGCCAGGAAGGCGCGCTCAGCGGCGAGCGTGGCCAGCAGGCTGCGCTGGGCGTCGCGCCCCATCGGCTCCCGCAGGTCGATCACGCCGGCGCCGGCGCCCACCTCGGCGAAGAAGGCGTCCAGGCAGCGGTCCAGCCAGGCGCGCAGGTCGGCGTCGGTGACGACCAGCGCCGCCACGCCGTCGCGCAGGCGGTAGACGAGGCGGCGGTCACCGAAGCGCTCGAGCGCGGCGCCGGCCGCGGTCAGCTGCTCCGGCGTCGGTACGGAGGGGGCCAGCGCCTCCTCCCCGC
>DASSZM010000168.1:0-23241 GCA_035702855.1 Acidimicrobiales bacterium
CCTCGGCGTAGGCGTGGGCGAGGCGGGCCGGGTCGACCCACCCGTCGCTCGGCAGCCAGGCGGCCGCCAGCACCCCGTCGAGGTCGGCGAGCGGCCACAGCTCGGCGATCCGCCCGGCGTCGACGACCTCGAAGGGGATCCCGACCGAGTCGGCCATGGCGCGCCGGGCGTGCAGCTCGTCGACCCGGGCCGGGGTGGAGGCCAGGCGGAGGCTGCCGCAGCGGTGGTAGCCGACGTCGGCGCCGATGTCGGCCGCCAGCCCCCCGTCGTAGAGCTCGACGCTGGTGCGCAGCAGCTTCATCAGCTGCAGGCTGCTGTGGTACTGGGTGCACAGGCCGGCGGCGTGCCAGGTGGAGCCACTGGTGAGCTCGTCGGCCTCGAGCACGGCGACGTCGGGGCAGCCGAGCCGGCCGAGGTGGTAGGCGACGCTGCACCCGGCGACGCCGCCGCCGATCACCGCAACCTTGACGCGTTCGTCCATCGTGACTCCTGGGGTGGGGGGACGGGGAAAGGCGCCCGATGCGCCGGTCGCCGGCGGCGTGGCGGTCAGCCTGGCGCGCCGGCCCAGGCGGGCGGGTGGCGGTGGGACCACGGGAACGCCTGCTCGAGCTCGGCGGCCAGCGACAACAGCAGGTCCTCGCGCCCGGCGCGGGCGGCGAGGTGGATGCCGATGGGCAGCCCGGCGACGCTCTGGTGCAGCGGGAGGCTCACCGCCGGCTGCCCGCTGCAGTTGTAGGACGAGGTGGTCGACTCCAGGTCGCCGACGGCGCTGTGCTCGTAGTACCAGGCGGCGTCGACCTCGGCGGCGGGGTCCCAGGTCCCGAGCGGGGGCGGCAGGGTCGGCAGGGTGGGGGAGAGCAGCACGTCGAGGTCCTCGTCCTCGAAGCGGGCGTGCACCGAGCGCGCCGCCGCGTGCAGGGTGTCGAGGGCGCGCACCACCCCGGCGGCCGCCAGCCGCCGGCCGTGCTCGTACCAGGCGAGGGTGTGCCCCTCGAGGACGTCGGGCCCCGGGCGGCGGCCGGTCGCGGCGGCGTCGACCTCGGCGGCGACCAGGGCGGCCCACACGGCCAGGGTGGCCTCCCGGTAGCCGCCGTCGAGGTGCGGGCCGCGCACGGCCCGCACCCGGTGGCCGAGGCGGGCCAGCTCGCGCCCGGTCGCCTCGGCGGCGGCCGCCACCTCCGGGTCGGTCGCCCGCCCCCAGGCGTGGTCGGTGGTGACGCCCACCCGGAGCCGGGGCCTCGCCGTCACCGCCCGGGCGTACGGCCCCGCCGGCGGGGCTGCGGTGGCGGCCTCGCCCAGTCCCGGCCCGTGCACGGCGTCGAGCACCGCCGCGGCGTCGCGCACGCTGCGGGTGAGCACGAACGCCACGTTGAGCCCGCCGAGCTCCAGGCCGGCGGGCTCGGCCGTCACCCGGCCGCGGCTCGGCTTGAAGCCGACCACCCCGCAGCACGCCGCCGGGATGCGGATCGAGCCGCCCCCGTCGGTGCCGTGGGCGACCGGGACGATGCCGGCCGCCACCGCCGCCGCCGACCCGCCGCTCGAGCCGCCGGTGCTGCGGGCCGGGTCCCAGGGGTTGCGCGTCGGGGGACGCGCCGCCGGCTCGACGGTGGCGGCGAGCGCCCACTCGGAGGTGGCGGTCCGCCCGACGGCGGCCAGGCCGGCCCGGCGGAAGCGGGCCGTGAGCTCGGTGCCGGCGGCGGCGACGTGGCCCTGCAGGAGCCGGCTGCCCGCTTCGCAGCGCCGGCCGCCGACGGGGTCGCCGAGGTCCTTGACGAGCATCGGGACCCCGGCGAGCGGCCCCGACGGGTCGTGGGGCTCGGGCCGCTCCCACCACTCGACCACGGCGTCGAGTGCGGGGTCACTCGCCGCCGCGGCCGCGGCGGCGAGCGCCGCCAACCCGGCGGCGGTGACGCGCCCGTCGGCGACCGCCGCGGCCAGGGCGACGGCGTCGGCGGCGGCGTAGTCGGTGAGCGTCAGGGGCCCGCCGGGGGGCATGCGGGGCCTCAGCCCTCCGGGACCTCGAGGGCGACGACCGGGGCGTGGCCGTCGGCGTAGGCGGGGACGGCCACGAGGCCGGCGTCGCCGGGCACCGCCGGGGTGGCCTCCCGCAGCTGGAGCGGCACCCGGTCCTGCACGAGGCGGCGGAACAGGAACATGAGGATCGACGCCGCGAGGATCGCCACCCCGATGATCTGGTCGGTGGTGCCGCCGTAGCCGGCGATGCTCGGGTTGAGGGCGCCGACGACGATCAGCACCAGGTTGAAGGCCAGCAGCAGCCAGGCCACCCCCGTCCACGCCGGGCCCCGGCGGATGGGGCGGGGCCACGCCGGCCGGTCCCGGCGCAGCAGCAGGAAGCCGCTCAGGGCGAACACGACGGCGATCATGTAGCCGAGGTTGCTGGCGAAGAGGATGCCGAGGGTGTTGGCCACGAACAGCACCAGGCACACGTTGACGACCAGGTCGATGGTCATCGCCCGGCCGGGCATCCCGTGGCGGTTGAGCTTGAACAGCTGCTTGACGATCATCCCGTCCCGGGAGATGCCGTACAGCGCCCGGCCGGCGTCGGCGGTGGCGGCGGTCATGTTGAGGAACAGCGCCCCGCACAGGATGATCGTCACCACGCCCGCCGCCGGGCCGATGATCGACGAGAACACCGGGATGAAGAAGCCGACCGGGTTGGCGACGATCTCCTTGGTCCCGACGGCCCCGGTCGTCGACAGGGGGCCGAGCACCAGGAACGCCAGGGTCAGCAGCGCCCCCGAGGCGAGGGCCCGGGTCGAGTCGCGCTTCTGGTCCCGGTACTCGGGGGAGAAGGTGGCGGCGATCTCGGTCCCGTAGGAGGTCCAGCACATCACGTACATGTAGACGATGGCGAGCTTCCAGCCGCCCCACGCCTGGTGCGGCCGGCCCAGGCCCCAGGTGAGCCGGTGGTGCCAGTGGCCGGTGACGAACGGGCCGACGATCAGGACGGCGATGGTGATGCACACCACGATCCCGATGATCTTGTTCGAGCGCAGCGCCGGGCGGACCCCGAAGACGTTGAGGGCCCACACGGCGACGACGGCGAGGGCGCCGAGGATGACCGCCAGGCCGATGTGCTGGGTGCCGTCGAAGAACGTCCACTTGGCGTGGGGGAAGAACTGGTCGGCCAGCAACTGGCCGACGATCAGGCCGTAGACGGACAACCCGAAGCTCCAGCCGGCCCAGTAGCCGACGGCGGCCAGCGCCCCGACCGGCGAGAAGTAGCGGCGCCAGCCCTCGTGGGCGTACAGGGCGATCCCGCCGGGCTTGTCGGGGAACATGGCGGCCAGCTCGGCGAAGATGAAGTTCTGCAGCAGGGCGATGACGCAGGTGACGCCCCACAGCAGCATCGCCGTCCACGCCCCGAGGATCCCGATCGAGTAGCCGATCAGGGCGAAGCCGCCGACCGGGATCGACAGGCCCATGGCGAGCCCGTCGGTCCACCCGAGGTTGCGGCGGAACTCGCCGTGCGCCGTCGCCGACTGCGTGGCCATCGTGGCCCTCCCCTGTGTCACGACCGGCTCGTGCCGGCCCCCCTGCACGTGTCCGCGCAACCTAGCGGGCGCTCGGCTAGCGGTCAACGACATCCTGCTGCGATGGGCCGTCCCGCCGGCGAGCGCCGGATTGTGCGCCTATCGCCCGCCAGGCTTGGTGGCGCCGGGCCGGCTGCGGTAGACCTGGCGGCATGGCGAGGGGGAGGGGACCGGACGGCGACCGCTCGACCGCGGAGCGCATCCTGGCGGTGGCGGCGGAGCTGTTCGCCCGGAAGGGCTTCCACGCCACCACCACCCGGGAGATCGCGGCGGCAGCGGGGGTGCGGGGGGCGAGCGTCTACCACCACTTCCCGAGCAAGGCCGAGATCCTCTACGAGATCGCCCGGCGCACCATGGAGGACCTGCTGGCGGTCGGGCGCCAGGCGGTGGCCAGCTCCGCCGAGCCGGAGCGGCAGCTGCGCCGCCTCGTCGAGTGGCACGTCCACTACCACGCCGACCGGCGGGTCCAGGCCCGGGTGGCGGACGAGCAGCTCGACGCCCTTCCTCCCGCGCGCCGGGCGGAGGTGGTGGCGCTGCGCGACGAGTACGAGGGGCTGTTCCGAACGGTGGTCACCGCCGGGCGGGACCGCCGGGACTGGCCGGTCGACGACGTGGCGGTGACGACCTTCGCCATCGCCACCATGGCGAGCGGCGTCGGCGCCTGGTTCCGCGAGGGGGGGCGGCTGTCGCCGGCGGCGGTGGCGTCGATCTACGGCGATCTGGCGGTCCGGGCGGTGGGCTGCGAGCGCTCCGGGGCGCCGCTGCCGGCGGCGGGGGCACCGCCGCGGTGACCGACGGCAACGAGGAGCTGGCCCGCCGGGCCGCACGGGTGCTGCCGAGGGGCAACTCCCGGGCGACGCTGTACGTCCCCCCGGCGGCGCCCTACGCCGTGCGGGGCGCCGGGGCGGTGGTCACCGACGCCGACGGCCACGACGTGATCGACGTCAACAACAACTACACCTCCCTGATCCACGGCCACGCCCACCCCGACGTCACCGGGGCGGCGGTGCGCGCCGCTCGGGACGGCTCCGCCTTCGGGCTGCCCACCGGGGCGGAGGTGGCGCTGGCCGAGCGGCTCACCGACCGCTTCGGCCGGGACCTGCGGTGGCGGTTCGCCAACTCCGGCAGCGAGGCGGTGATGATGGCGCTGCGGGCGGCGAGGGCCTTCACCGGCCGGGAGCTCGTCGTGCGCCTCGCCGGCGCCTACCACGGCACCTACGACCAGGTCGTCGCCCCCGACGAGCCGGGCGTGCCCGGCCCGGCCCGGGCGGCGACGGTGTCCGTCCCCCCGGACGACGTGGAGGCGCTGGGGGAGGTGTTCCGGGTGCACGGTGAGCGCATCGCCGCCGTCCTCGTCGACCTGATGCCCAACCGGGCCGGGCTGCGGCCGGTGTCGGCGGCGTTCGCCGCCGCCGTCCGCCGGGAGGCCGAGGCCGCCGGGGCGCTGGTCGTCGTCGACGAGATCATCACCTACCGCCTCGGCCTGGCCGGGCTGCAGGCCGACTACGGGCTCGTCGCCGACCTCACCACCGTGGCCAAGGTCATCGGCGGCGGGTTCCCGGTCGGGGCGCTCGGCGGCCGGCCGGAGGTGATGGCCTGCTTCGACCCCGAGCGGGCCCGGGGCATCCACTGGGGCGGGACCTTCTCCGCCAACCCGGTGACGATGGCGGCCGGCGCCGCCGCCCTCGCCGCCTACGGCCCCGAGGCGATCGAGGCGCTCAACCGCCGCGGCGACGCCCTACGGGCCCGCCTGGCGGCCGCCGGCCTCGAGGTGACGGGCCGGGGGTCGCTGCTGCGGGTCTTCCCCGACGACCCGGAGAGGGCGTGGTGGGAGCTGTACCGCCGGGGCGTGCTGGTGTCGGTCAACGGGCTGATCGCCCTGTCCACCACCATGACCGACGAGCAGGTCGACACCGTCGGCGCCACCCTCCTCGCGGTCCTGGCATGAGCGGCGGCGGACCCCGGGTCGTGGTCGTCGGCGCCGGGGCGCTGGGCCTTTCCACCGCCTGGCACCTGGTGCGCGCCGGCCACCGCCACGTCACGGTGCTCGAGGCCGCCCACGTCGCCGCCGGCTCGTCCAGCCGGTCGGTGGGGATGGTCGAGACCCAGTACCTCGACCGCCACGAGATCGCCATGCGCGCCTACGGGCGGAAGGTGGTCGACCAGCTGGAGCGGGACCACGGGCTGCCCTTCGCGCGGGAGGGGTACCTGCGCCTGGCCCACGACGACACCGACCTCGCCGCCTTCGAGGCCAGCGCCGCCCTCCAGGCGGAGGCGGGCTGCGACGGGCGGGTGCTCTCCGCCGCCGAGGTGGCGGGGCTGGTGCCCGACGTGGCCCCCGGCGCCTGCGCCGGGGGGCTGTGGGGGCCCACCGACGGTCACGTCGACGGCCACCGCTACTGCGACCTGCTGGCCACCCTGGTGCGCGACGCAGGCGGGGTCGTGCGCGGCGGCTGCCCGGTGGTCGGGGTCGAGGCGGGACCCACGCTGGTCACCCCCGCCGGCCGCTTCCCCGCCGACGTGGTCGTCAACGCCGCAGGCGCCTGGGCCGGGCGGGTGGGCGAGCTGCTCGGCGCCCCGGTGCCCGTGGCGCCCCAGCTGCACGAGGTCGTCACCATCCGCCTGGGCCGCGACCTCGGCTACGTGATGCCGTTCGTCATGGACTACGTCCCCCGCACCGGCACCGAGGGGGTCTACGTCCGCCGGGACGGCCCCCGGGCCCTGCTCGCCGGGCTGCACTCCGACGAGGCGGTCCACGCCGCGGTGGACCCCGACGGTCCCCTCGCCGCCCCCGGACCCGACTTCGCCGAGCGGCTCGTCCCCCGCCTGGCGGCGCTGCTCCCCGGCCTGCCCGACGCCGGCGTCGGCACCGGCTGGAGCGGCCTGTACCCGACCAGCGTCGACGGCCTCCCGGTCGTCGGGCCCCACCCGGCGGCGCCGCAGGTCGTCTGCGCCCTCGGGGCCGGCGGGGTCGGCATCCAGCTGTCCCCGGCGATCGGGCGGGCGGCGGCGGAGTGGTGCCGCACCGGGGCGTCACCGTCGGTGCCGGCCGCCTCGCCCTGGTCGGCGTCGCGCCTGGGCGCCGGCCGCCCGGTCGCCGGCGGCACGAGGACCTGACCGGCGGGCAGGGTCCCGCCCGGCGCCGGTTGCATGCGGCCGGGCGGGGCGGGGTACGACCGGCGCGATGAGCACGGAGCTGCGTCGCCGGTCGGTACGGATCCTGCTGGACAAGGTCGCCGCCGTCCGTTACCCGAGTCCGACCCTGCTGGATCGCGTGGAGGGGGCGCTGACCACCCAAGAGGACACCGAGGAGTACATCGGCCTCCTCCTCGACACCATCGAGCGGGAGCGCTTCCCGAGCCCGATGTTCGTCGAGCGGGCGCTCCGCCTCGTCGAGACCCTGGAGAGCGCCGCCCCGTAGACGGCCAGGTCGGCCCGGGCGCCTACAGTGGCACGCCCCCGCGTGGCGTCGCTGCCGCGGCGGGGTCTCCAGAGGAGAGCACCACCCGTGACCGAGGATCCGGCCGACCAGCCGATCGCCTTTTCCGACCTGGGCCTGCGCCCCGAGCTGCTGGCGGCGCTGTCGAGCCTCGGCTACGAGGAGCCCACGCCCATCCAGCGCGCCGCCATCCCCGTGATGCTCACCGGCCGCGACGTGCTGGGGCAGGCGGCGACCGGCACCGGCAAGACCGCCGCCTTCGCCCTGCCGATCCTCCAGCGCCTCGCGGCGTCGCCACGGGGCCGGGCGCCGGTCGCCCTCGTGCTGGTGCCGACCCGGGAGCTGGCCATGCAGGTGTCGGAGGCGCTGCACCGCTACGGCCGCGAGCTCGGGGTGCGGGTCCTGCCGATCTACGGCGGCCAGCCGATCGTCCGCCAGCTGCGGGCCCTCGACGCCGGCGTCGACGTGGGGGTGGCCACCCCCGGCCGGGCCGTCGACCACCTGGGCCGAGGATCGCTCCAGCTCGGCTCGCTGGAGGTCATGGTCCTCGACGAGGCTGACGAGATGCTCGACATGGGCTTCGCCGAGGACCTCGAGGCCATCCTCGCGGCGACGCCGGACAGCCGGCAGCTGGTCCTCCTGTCGGCCACCATGCCGGGGCGCATCGACGCCCTCGCCCGGCGGCACCTGCGCGACCCGGAGCGGATCCGCATCGCCGAGCCGGCCGGCGGCGACGAGGCCGCTTTGGTGCGCCACACCGCCTACCTGGTGCAGCGCGCCTACAAGGCGGTGAGCCTCGGGCGGGTCCTCGACGTCGAGGCGCCGACGGCGGCCCTGGTCTTCTGCCGGACCCGCGAGGGCGTCGACACCCTCACCGAGACCCTCAACGCCCGCGGGTACCGGGCCGAGGCGCTGCACGGCGGGATGAGCCAGGAGCAGCGCGACAAGGTGATGGGCCGGCTGCGCAGCGGGACCGCCGACCTGCTGGTCGCCACCGACGTCGCCGCCCGCGGCCTCGACGTCGAGCAGCTGTCGCACGTCTTCAACTACGACCTGCCGTCGTCGGTCGAGGCGTACGTGCACCGCATCGGCCGGGTCGGGCGGGCCGGGCGGGAAGGGGTCGCCATCACCCTGGCCGAGCCCCGCGAGCACCGGATGCTCAAGACCATCGAGCGGGCCACCAAGCGGCGCATCGCCCTCGAGAAGGTGCCGACCGTCGCCGACCTGCGGGCCCGCCGCCTCGACCTGACCCGCGCCGCCCTGCGCGAGAGCATCCTCGAGGACGACCTCGACCACTACCGGGTGGTGGTCGAGTCGCTCGCCGACGAGTTCGACGTGATGGAGGTGGCGCTCGCCGCGGTCAAGCTCGCCCACACCGCCGGGGCCCCCGACGAGGACGACGACGAGGACGTCCCCGAGGTCAGCCCCGGCGAGGCGCCCCCGAGGCGCCAACGCCCGCAGGCCCGCCCGTCGGAGGGGACCACCCGGCTGTACATCAGCGTCGGGCGCGACGGCGGCATGCGCCCCCAGGACCTCGTCGGTGCCATCACCGGGGAAACCAGCCTGAGCGGGCGCGACATCGGCGCCATCGAGATCGCCCAGCGCTTCTCCCTCGTCGAGGTGCCCGAGTCGGCCACCGGGGAGGTCATCGACGCCATGCGCCACGCCAAGATCCGGGGCCGGCGGGCGACGGTGCGGCGGGAGCGCTTCTGACGATGTGACGCCCGGCCGCCGCCGCCCCCCACCCCGAGCGGTACGCCGGCCGCCGCCCGGCGTTCCCCGGGAGGGCCGGTGTGGTCCGAGGGCCGACCGCCCCCAGCGGGCGAGGACCGTGTCCCGGCCGCCGGGCGACGGAGGGTCCTGGTCGCCGCCGGCCCCCGGGCGCATCGTGGAGTGACCCGCACGCACTCCCCGAGGACGGTGACCCGTGACCGGCGTCTCGACCAAAGCAGCACCGCCCGCTCGCCCGGCGCAAGCCGTGAGCGACGGCTACTCCTCCCATGCGCCGTCGACCGGGACCCGGCGGTCCGGGTGGACGACGTTCGCCGGGATCGTCCTCGTGGTGACCGGCGTGGCGCGGGTCTTCGACTCGGTGTGGGCGTTCCAGTACCACCGTGCCCTCCAGGGCGCCCTGTTCGGCACGTCGCTGAACGTGTACGGCTGGCTCTGGCTGTTGACACCCTCACCGAGCACGGGCCCGGTCCGTTCCGGCACTGAGCCGATGGCCGATCGGCGCCGGGCTCATTGAGCCGGTGGCCGCCCGCTCACCGCCCGCCGGCGACGGCCTGCCCGGCCCCGGCGAGCACCTCGAGGTGGTCGACCGCCAGTCGGGCGCCGCCGTAGGCCGCCATCTCGTCGCGCAGGGCACGGGCCCGGTTGCGGTAGCGACCGTCGCTGAGCACCCGGGCCACGGCCGAGCGGAGCGCCGCCGGCCGGGGGCGGCCTGTGCGCAGGTCGATTCCGGCGCCGCTGTGGGCGACCCGGGCGGCCACCTCCGGTTTGTCCTCCCCGGAGCCGGCCACGACCAGCGGCACCCCGGCGGCCAGGGCCTGCTGGACGCCGCCGTAGCCGCCGTTGGTCACCATCACGTCGACCAGCGGCAGCAGGTTCGCGTAGGGCAGGTAGCGGGCGACGCGGGCGTTGGGCGGCAGCGGACCGGGCACCGCTTCCGGGGGGCGGCCCCCGGTCGTGGCCACGACGAGGAGGTCCTCGTCCGCCAGGGCCCGGAGGGTGGGAGCCACCAGCACGCCGAGGTCGGTGGTGTCCATCGTGCCCTGCGTGACGTGCACCACCCGCCGGCTGCCGTCGAGGTCGGGCCACCAGGAGGGGGTCCGGACGGCTCGCACCGGGGGCTCGACGGGCCCGACGAAGCGGACCGAGGGAGGAAGGTCGGACCTCGGGTACTCGAAGGACGGGACGGTGAGCACCAGCACCAGGTCGGCGAGGCGTGGCCCGTCGAAGAGCAGGCCGGGGACCGTCCGACCGGTCACCTCCCGGGCGGCCCGGTCCAGCCGGAGCAGGCCGCCACGCACGAGCAGGCGATCGGTGACCGCGCGCACCAGCAGGTCGCGGGTCCCGCCGCCGAGCCCCGGCGCCGGCCGGAACCCCGGCCCGGGGGGTGGCACGCCGCGGCCCCGGAGGGCGAGGAAGGTGATGTTGGCGACGGCCAGCGGCGGGCGGGGTGTGGTCTGGACCGACCGCCAGGTGAAGGCGCCGAGGAAGGTGGTGTCGACCAGCACCGCCGCCGGCGCCCAGTCGTCCACGAGCCGGCCGAGCAGCCGGTGCTGGGCGGGAAGCGGATCCGCCAGGAGCCGGCTGATGTCGGCGTTGATGCGACGGAGGCGCCCGTCGGGGCGGGAGCCGCCGAAGACGGCCTCGACCCGGCGGTCGTCGTAGTCGGCCTCATCCGGGAGGGGCACGAACTGGGCGCCCACGCCGGTGACCTCGCCGGCGAAGCGCCGGCCCGTGCAGCCGATGACGTCGTGGCCACGCCGGGTCAGCTCCGCCATGATCCCGAGCAGCGGCGTGACGTGCCCGTGCAGCGGGGTGCAGGCCACGACGAAGCAGGCCACGACCCACTCTGGCGCAGGTCCGGGCGTTGTGCCCAACGGCGGGGAGCGACCCACAGGCGGCTCCCGCTCCGCCGCCGGAGGGGCCGGGCGTCAGTGTGGCCGGAGCGTGCCGGCCGGCGAGGCGCTGATCGCCGCGACGGCATCGGCGGGCAGGCCGCCTCGGCGGTGGTGGTGCCGGGAGGCCACGACGGCGACGGCGGCTCCGGCGACGAACCAGGCGCAGATGGTGAGCAGGTGGTCGGTGACCCCCCGGCCGCCGAAGTAGACGATGCGGCGGACGGTGTCGACCCCGGCACCGTTGGGCAGGCCGGAGCTGATGAGTCGCCAGAACGCGGGTAGCAGGTGGAGCTGGTACGCGCCGCCGGCCGACGGGTTGCCGGCGACGACGAAGACCAGCACGGTGATGCCGATGCCGATCACTCCTGCCAGCACCTGGAAGGCCATCGTCGTCGCAGCGGCGGCGGCGACCAGCAGGAACCCGAGGCCGGCGAGGGCCCAGAAATGGCCGGTCAGGGCCCCCAACCACTGGTCGACGACGACAGCGCCGGTCAATCCCGAGACCAGCGCGTAGGCCACGATGGCGCCGAGCCGGATGACGGCGCGACGCGTCGTGGCCGGACGGGATCCGGCGGCGATCCCGAGCAGAGCCGCCACCAGGTAGCCACCGACGATCCACCCGATGACCAGGTAGAAGCCGCTCAGGCCCCGGTAGTCGCCCGCCTGGAGCGGCACGAGGTCGTCGACCCTGACGGCGCGTCCCCGGGCCGCCTCGATCGCCGACAGGCTCCGGGTGACCCCTCGGGCCAGCGCGGCCCCGCCGCCCTCGGCGACCAGGATGGTGTCGTGGGAGCCTCGACGGCTCACGACGAGCGCTCCGGCGGTCCGGTCCGAGCGGACGGCTGCCGCGGCGGCGGCCTCGGAGCCGACGGCGCGCGCCGCCAGCGGATGACCGGCGGTGGCGTCGAGCGTGCTGACCAGCCGGGTGGTTTCAGGTGCCGGCGCGACGACGTCCACGGGAACGCCGTGGGGCGTGGGGTGGTGGAACGCACCGACGTAGGAGGCGATGAAGAGCACCTGGACGAGCAGCACGCCGACGACCAGGAGCACGGTCCGTCTCGAGACGGCGCCCGACAGCTCGTCCCGGAAGCTCTGGGGTTGGTCCCTCGTCATCCTGCACCTCACTGTTCGATACACTCTGTATTCGATGCACAACGTATCGGGATTGCCGCCGGACCTCGCGTGACGTCCGTCTCCCCGCCGGGCCCCCGCCGGGAGCCGACGCCCCGCCGCCTCCGCACCCGGTCAGCCCTGCTCGACGCCGCGGCCCGACTCTGGGCCGATCGGGGTTTCTGGCAGATCACGGTGGAGGACGTCTGCACCGCGGCGGGGTTCACCCGTGGCGCCTTCTACTCCAACTTCGACTCGCTCGACGAGCTCTTCCTCGCCCTGTGGGGCCGACGCACCGACGACGTCAACGCCGAGGTCGCGTGTGCCCTCGCGGCGCCGGCTGGGGAGACGTCGATCGACGACCTCATCGCCGCCGTCGTCGGAGTCCTCCCGCTCGACCGGGACTGGGCCCGCCTGCGCGCCGAGTACCTCGCCCACGCCGCCCGCCGCCCCGACGTGGCCGAGCGCGTCGCCGAGGGTCGTCAGCTGCTGCTCGATGCCGTCGTGGCACACCTGGACGCCGCGATCCCGCCCCTCTCCCTGCCGGGCCCCCTGCGCCGTCCTCCCGATGCCGCCGACGCCATCCTCCTGGCCGTCGACGGCGTCCTCACTCGACTTGCCCTCGACGGTGACGAGGCCGCCGCCCGCCGCCGCCTCGTCCGACAGCTCCACGCCCTGCTCGGCTGACCGGCGGCAGACCGCACGGCCGCGTGGCGTTCCACCCGGCGCGCAGGAGGCCTCGGCAGCCCTCTGCCGGTTAGGGTGCCGGTGGTGGCAGCGGAGGTCGACGCCGGCCCGTCGCCGATCGGGCGCATGACGACCCCCGAGGGGATCGCCGACCCGTACCCGGTCTTCGACGAGCTGCGCGTCGAGCGACCGGTGTGCCGTGACGACGCCTACGGGGTCTGGGTCTGCACCAGCCACGCCGCCGTCGCGCGGCTCGTGTCCGACCCGACGGTCTCGTCGCGGCGATCCGAGGCGTACTGGGATGCGGATCGGCTGCCGGCGGAGGTCCGCCCCACCGCCCGCGCGGTCTACGCCGCCCTCGGGCAGCGGATGCTCATGCAGGACCCGCCGGAGCACGCCGCGACCCGCAGGGTGATGAGCGCCGCTTTCGGCAAGCGGGCCGTCGCCTTGTTGCGCCCCCGCATCGAAGCGCTGGTCGACGAGCTGCTGGCGCCCTACGTGACAGGGGGCAGCCTCGACGTCGTCGCCGATCTGGCGGCGCCCCTGTCGATCCGGACGATCGCCGAGGTGCTCGGCGTGCCCCCCGACGACGTCGGCCGGATCGAGGGCTGGGCCGAGGACTTCGCCACCACCAAGGACCTCCGCCCCGGCGAGCCCGACCGGGAGGCCGCCGCGGTGCGGGGGGTGGAGGCACTGCTGGCCTACCTCGGCGACCTCGTCGGGCGGCGCCGGGCGGGCCCGGCCTGCGGCGACGTCCTGCAGCTCGTGGTCGACGCCGCCGACGGGGCGGGACCCCGCGAGGACGCCCGCCTCGCCGCCAACCTGGCCGGGCTGCTGGTCGGGGGCCACGACACCACCACCGGTCTCGTCTCCGCCGGGCTGCTGTCCCTGCTGCGCTTTCCCGGGGAGCTGGCCGTCCTGCAGGACGACCCGGACCTGGTGGTCCCGGCGATCGAGGAGCTGCTGCGCTTCGAGAGCCCCGCCCAGTGGATCCTCCGCACCACGACCCGGGAGACGGACCTCGAGGGGTGCGTGATCGGCCCGGGTCAGCTCGTCGGCCTGTTCCTCGGCGCCGCCAACCGGGATCCCGCCGTCTTCGAGCAGCCGGCCCGCCTCGACGTCCGGCGCCGGCCGACCCAGCACTTCGCCTTCGGGCGCGGCCGCCACCTCTGCGTGGGCGCCCCGCTCGCCCGCCTCGAGGCGTAGCTGGTGCTGTCGGCCCTGGTGACCCGGTATCGCCGCATCGAGCCGGCCGGTCCGGCGCCGGTGTGGAAGCCCAACTTCGCCCAGCGGGGCCTCGCCCGCCTCGAGGTCCTCCTCACCGGTCGCTGACCGCCCGCTCCGCTCCCGCGCGCCGGGCCGGCGCCACCCGGCGGGTCGGTCGGGCGGTAGCGTCGCCGGCATGACCGAGCAGGGGGGCTCCGGCGAGTTGATGTCGTGCCGCTGGCTGCGGCCGGCGGAGGGACCGGGTCCGAGTTGGACCACCTCGGTCATCTCGGAGTGGGAGCTGCGGCGGGCCACCTACACCGACCGTCATCCCCACGAGGAGGTCAACGTGGTCCTCGAGGGGGTCCTGCACGTCACGAGCGCCGGTGTCACCCGGACGGCGAGAGCCGGCGAGGTGGTGGTGGTCGAGCCGGGCGTCACCGGCACGTACTGGACGGAGAGCTACGCCCGCATGCTCGCCGTCTACGGCCCCAACCCCACCGGCGCTGCCTCCACCTACCCGCCCGGCGCTACGCCCCTGGACGCCGACGGCGTGCCCGGCGGCCAGGCGCCGCCGGACTGACGGCCGGGCCGGCGCCCTGCCGGTTGCCGCCCGGCCTCAGGCGAGGCCCGGTGAGTAGACGGTGCTCGCCGGCAGCTCCACCCCGGCCGACAGGGCGAGGTCCAGCTCCTCGATCCTGAACCCCCAGCCGAGCAGCGCAGGCAGGGCCGGGTGGGGGCCGGGCACGCACAGCCGCACCTCCGGCCCGGCGGCGGCCACCACGGCGGCGACGACGCCGACGACGACGGTGTCGACGAGGTCGGCGTCCCTTGCGCAGGTGAGGTGCGTCACCTCGCCGGGGCGCAACGCCCCGCACGCCACGACGTCGTCACTGTGGGCCACCACCATCGATACCGGCGCGCCGCCGGCGGCCCAGTGGCGGTAGAGGTCGACATCGGGGCCGGGTGCATGAACAGATCGGTCAGCATCGACGCCCCGAGCCTCGGGCGGTTGGCGCCCCACCCGACGACGCCGCCTCCCGCCTCCGCCACGAGCACCGTGCCGGTCGTCAGCAGCAGATCGACGTAGCGGACATCCGCCCCCGAGTCCTCGGGCGGCTGCCCGGCGGCCAGCGACACTGCGGCGACGGCGGCGGCATCGCCACGACTCGCCTGGCGGATCAACGCCGAGTGACCCACTCGCAAGAACCTACCGCCGTGGCTCCCGGCGTCCCTGGGCGCCGACAGGCCGCCGGCACGGGCGTTCACCCCGCTCGGAGGATGCCGGGGGAGGGGCGGGCCACTACCCGTCCCTCCCCATGAGCTACGACCGCTGGATCTCGGACACCGTGCAGGTCGTCGAGGCGGTCGGCGCTGCCACCCTGGTGGTGGGTGGCCTGGCGGCGGCGGCCCAGTTCGGCGTGCACGCCGCCGCAGGCCGCTCCGACGCCTACCGGCAATTCCGACGGGGCCTGGGGCGGGTCATCCAGGTGGGGCTGGAGATCCTGATCGTGGCGGACATCATCCGGACGATCATCGTGACGCCGACCCTGGCAAGCGTCGGCGTGCTGGCTGTCATCGTGGCGGTGCGGATCGCCCTCAGCTGGTCCCTGGAGGTGGAGATCGACGGTACCTGGCCGTGGCGTCAGGCGGATGCCCGGGGCGCCGGCGACTGACCGCCCCCGACCCGCGCGGCGTACCGCCCCCGGGATGCCGCTCCCGGCGGCGCCCGGACCGGCGACGCTCACGGCAGCTCGCAACCGGCGGCGCGAGTGCGCGCCGGGCCGGCGAGGGCCTCGCGGCGGGTGAGGCGCACCCAGCGCACCGTCCCGGCCACCGCGGCCAAGGCGTGGGCGATCGCCTGGTCGGTGGGGGCGCCCCCGTCGTGGGTCGCCAGGCGGAGGGTGAAGGCGCCGTCGGGTTGCCGCTCGTAGCCCACCAGGCGCAGGGGGGTCGCCTCGAGGCTGGCGCGCAGCCCGTCCAGGTCGGCCGGGGCGGCGTCGGCCGGACCGCTCAGCTCGACGCCGGGCCCGCTGCTCTCCCCGGCGCCGTGCTCGCCGGCGGGGCCTCCGACCGAGATCGTCCCGGCGGCTGGTCCCGGTCGGACCGCCAGACCCGCCCGCTCGAAGGCGGCGGTCGCCGCCCGCTCCGCCCCCGGGCCCCCGAGGCGGACGGTGAGCGCCTCCCGCAGGCGGCCATCGGGGTCCAGGCACCGGGCGGCGTCGTCGTCGCTCCACACCACCCGGGTCCGGCCGTCGTCGGAGGCGCCGAGGGCGGCGTCGGGTCCGGGTGCCGTGGCGATGCAGTAGTGGCGGAGGGTGGCGCGGGCCAACGCCAGCTTCTCGTCGTCGCCGGCCGACGCCACCCAGCAGGCGGGGACAGGGGCTCCGGGCCGGGGACGCCAATCGCAGCTCGTGGTCGTCGTGGTGGTCATGGGTCAGCCTCCTCGTTGGATGTCCGACATGGGGTTGGCGGCCTGGGCGGCGGGTCGCCACGGTGACCAGGCGCCGCCCGGGCGTCGCAGCCACCAGCGGTTGGCGTCCCGGCAGGCCAGGTGCACCCAGGCCCCCTCGATCAGGGCGGTGAGGTCGGCGTGGCGGCCGACGACGGCGTCGATGCGCTCCCGGGGGGCGGCGACCACCGCCAGCAGCCGGAGGGGGTCGTGGTGCGCCCGGTGGCGGTCGAAGACCGACTGTCGCGGCAACCCCAGCCGCAGGTCCCCCCCGGCGCCCTGCCACACCCCGACGCCGGCCACCACGTTGTGGGCCACCTTGTCGCCGGCGCCGAGGACGTCGGGGTCCACGGTCGAGTGGTAGTAGGCAGCCGCGATCCAGTGGGCCACGACGAGCGGTCCGGTGAGGATCGCCTCGAGGGCGGTCCCGTCGGCGTCCCGCTCGGGTTCGTAGGAGTGCAGGAACACCCGGCGGCGCAGGTCCACCCCGGCGGTCAGCCGGCGGGGTCCCACCACCATGGCGGTGCAACCGGCCAGGCCCCACTCGGGCTGTACCTGGGCCCAGTCGGCGGCCCGGCGGGTCACGTGGCGGGTGGCGGCGCGTGGCCGGCGGGCGCTCCGGGGGGCGCCGGGCAGCGACGCCGCCCGTTCGGCGGCCAGGGCGGCCCCCGCCCGGGCCAGGTCGGCGCCGAGCCGCTCGAGGGCGGCTCGGGCGGCGGTACCGGTGCCGGCGGGGGGCCACAGCGTCACGGTGTCGGTGGCGGTGTCGTGCTCGCCGGCGACGAAGACGGTGCCGTCGGGCACCCGGATGCCGTCGGCGGCCAGGCGGGCCCGGACGCCGGGCCGGTTGGCGGCGGCGGCCACCATCCGCGCGCTGCGACCGCCCCTGGCGGCGCCGCACGCCCCGCAGTCGAGCGCCGAGGCGTAGGGGTTGTTGGCGGTCGTGCTCCCGTGGCCGCAGACCAGCACGACGGGGGCGAAGCACTCGGTGAGACCCATGGTCCGGAGCGCTGCTCCCACGTACCCGGCGAGGACGTCGTCGCCGAGGTCGTCGAGGCGGGGCTCGGCCGGGGGTGCGGTCCGCCGACCCTGGAGCCGGGCGACGCATTGGGGGGCGGCGGTGCGCAGCACGGCGAGGGGGCCGAGGGCGAGGCCGGCGGCCTCGGCGAGCAGGTAGGCGGAGAGGGCCCCTTTGCGGCCTGCGTCGGCGGCCCGTCCGGCGGCGGCGAGGCGTAGGGCCCGCTCGGCGCCGGGGTCGTCCTCGCCGAGCTCCACGCCGGGGCGGAGCAGCACCGGCAACAGGTCGAGCGGCTCGTCGCTGCCGTCGGGCCAGACCCGGGCGGGTATCCCGAAGAAGCCGGCGAAACCGAAGGTCTGGTACGGCCCGAGGCTCTCGAGGTGGCGGCGGAGGCCTTCGGAGCGCACGTCGATGCAGCAGACGACCTGGGCGATCGGCTCTTCGGGATCGTCCCTGCCGCCATCCTCCAGGGCGGCGAGGAGCCGGTCCCGGACATGGCCCTCCCAGGCGGTCAACCACACGAGGGCCGCCCGTTCCGGCGCCAGGGCGGCGAGCCGCCGCCCGGTCCGGGCGCCCACCCAGCCGGCCGTCTCCGGCGGCACCGGCGGTGCCTCGACGGGTACCGGGGCGAGGCCGTCGCAACAGCCGTCCGGTCCGCTCCGGTGGCCGGCGGCGGTGAGGGCCGCCACGTCGTAGGCCAGGCGTACCGCCAGGTAGTCGAGCAGGTCCAGGCGGGGGCCGGGGTGGTCGGGCGCGGCCCACGTCGAGCGCCACTTGGCGTGGGCCGCCCAGCCAGGCAGACGGGCGGCCTGCCCGGTGAGCTCCTCCACGGCGGCGCCGTCGGCGTCGAGGCCGAGCCGGTCGAGGGCCGCCGCCAGGGCCTTCGCCGGGTCCGGCCCGAGCTCGTCGGCGAGCCGGTCGACGCCGAGCCGGCGGGCGGCAGGGTCGGCGGCGACTGCGACGCGCCACCCGGACCAGAAGCCGGCCCCGGCCGGTGCTCGCACCAGGCCACCGACCCAGGCGGCGCAGCGCTTGGCCACCTCCCGGTCCGCGGCGGCGGCGAGGGCCGTGCCGACAGCCCGGTCGTGGCGGGCCAGGGTGGTCTCCACCCGGGTCCCGGCGGGGTCGGGGTGCCGTTCCCACGGCTCGGTGGCGAGGGCCGCTTCCACGTCGGACGCCGTGACCTGCCCGGTGCCGGCGGCGTCGGCCAGGAGGTCCGGGCCGGGCACCCCGGCGACGCCGAGGACCTGACGGGCGCGGGCCAGCGCATCGGCGAACGGGCGGTCCCGGAGGTCCCACAGCGGATTGGTGGCCACCGCCGCGCCGAGCGGCCAGAGCAGCGGGACGGGGCGTCCCGCCTCCTCGACCAGTGCCGGGACCCGTCTGACGCTGATCACGCCGCCGCCTCGTCGGCCACCCACCCGGCCGGGATGCCGGCGGACTCGGTCGGGCGCCGGGCGGCCGCCGGGACGAGAGCCCAGCCGGCCGGGGCGGCGCCGGCGTCGAGCAGCCGGCCGGCGACCACAGGGGCCAGGCGTGCGGCGACGACGGCGGCGGCCCCGACGGCGGCGAGCCACCACGCCCCGACGGTCCCGGCGGCGGCGGGCAGGGCGGGGCCGAGGAAGCGGTCGAGGGCGGCGACGGCCTGCCCGTAGGCACCGGCGCCGACCACCAGGGCGGCGGCCCACCGCCACCCGCCCCTCCCGGGGCCGAGGGCGGTCGCGAAGGCGGTGGCCAGGCCGGCGGCGGTGAGGGCGGCGAAGACGCCCAGGACGGCGCCGTCGCCGGCGATCACCCCCGGCAGGGCGGCGGCGCCGGCTGCAGCAGCGACGGCGACGCCGGCGGGCGCCCACCGCCGGGTGGTGGCGCCGAGAGCCGGCCGGCCCGGTCGGGGCACCGACCCCGAGTCGAGGAACAGGAAGGCCTTGTAGCAGCCGTGCCCCACCAGGTGGACGACGGCCGCCGGATAGGCACCAACGGCGCACTCCGCCAACATGAAGCCCATCTGGGCCACCGTCGAGGACGCCAGCTGGCCCTTGACGTCGGGCTGGTGGCGGGCGATCAGGCTCGCCCGCACCGCCGACCCTCCCGCCACCACGAGGAGGATGGCCATCGCCGGCCTCCAGGCCCCGAGGGCGCCGAGGCGGACCAGCAGCACCCCGCCGCCGTTGACCACCCCGGCGTGCAGCAGCGCGCAGGCCGGGGTGGGGGCGGACACCGTGCCCGGCAGCCAGCGGAAGGGGCCCTGGGCACAGCGCGACAGCGCCGCGGTCACCACCAGGACCGCCACCACGGCATGCCACGGCCCCAGGCGGGCGGCCGCCGCCGCCAGGACGCCCGGTGTGCCGAGGCGGACGTCACCGACGTGGGAGATGACGATGCCGGCGGCCAGGAGGAGGCAGGCGTCCCCGACCCCGAGGGCCCGGCGGGTGGCCCGCACCGCTCCGGCCACCCCCGGCAGGTCCCGCCGGGACCCGAGCACCCCGACGAACCCCATGCTGGCGGCCACCCAGCCGACCAGCAGACCGGCCAGGTCTCCCGACACCGCCACCACGCCCATGGCGGCCACGACCAGACCGACCCGGCCGCTGAAGCGGTGGGCGGTCGGATCGGCCTGCAGGTAGCGGGTGGAGTAGCTCTGGACGAGGGCCCCCACCCCGGTCACGAGCACCAGCAGCAGGGCGGTGAGGGGATCGGCTACCGCTTGCGCCCCGAGCACGGAGAAGCGGGCCGGGCCCCGGATGACGACGAGGGCGGTGGCGACCACGGCCGCGGCGGCGCCGGCCCAGGAGCAGGCTGCGTGCCCGCGCCCGCCGCGGGCCAGCCGGGCAACGGCCGCCCCCACCAGGGGCAGGGCGACGGCCGCCTCCAGCCCGACCCGCTCCAGCACGAGGCCATCCAGCACGGCGCTCCCCTCTCCGAACTCACGAATTTGACTTCGCGATTTATACACCGGTGTCTTCGGATGGCAAGCCACCGACGACCCCCAGTTCGTGAACCGGAAGGGAGGTACGCTCTGGCGGTGGTCGAGGGCCGGCGGCAATGGACGTTCCTCACCAACCACGGTCACGTGCTGATCTGCATCGCCCGTGACCCGGGCATCCGGGGCCGGGACATCGCCGATCGGGTGGGGATCACCGAGCGGGCCGCCCAGGCCATCGTCGCCGACCTGATCGAGGCCGGCTACGTCCAGCGCACCCGCGAGGGCCGCCGCAACCGCTACGAGGTCAACCCCGACCTGCCGGTGCGCCACCCCGTCGAGCAACCCCATCGGGTCGGGGACCTGCTCGCCGCCATGGCCGGCGTCGCCGACGTGCAGACGACGACGGCCTCCGAGCCACCAGAAGTGGGGTGACCGGGCCGTCGACCCCACCCGCGGCCTCCTGGTGGCCCCGCACCACGCGGTGAGGTTCCGAACGCCTTGCGACCGTGGGCTCCTCCTCGGCCCGGCGCCGCTGCTTCGACCAACTGCGCCTGCAGCGAGCAGAGGGGGACGGTCGCGCCGGGGCCCTGGGGACCGGAACCCAGCGCTGAGCGCCGCGTAGCCGAGTCGTTCCGTGACGGGAGCCGTCGGTGACCACGGCCCTCGATTCGCTCAGCCGCGACCGCCGCCGCCGGACGGTCCCGCCGGGGCGATCGGTGCCGTCGGCGAGGGTCGGAGGGTGACTCGGAGCCCGAGACCGGCCGGCCACCGCTCCCGTCGACGCCGGGCCGGCACCCGGGCGTGGGCGACGCGGCGTCGGGCGGCGGCCTCCAGCCGCTCCTGCTGTTGGCGGATCATCAAGCCCTGCATCGCCCAGTTCGAGTACATGCGCCGAGCCTGACGGCGATTGCGGTCAGGTCCGGTCCTCGACCCGGAAGCTTCCCGACCCGTCGTGGGGGCACGCCGCCGGGCATGCCCTCGATCGCGCCCGGGGTAGCCGTCCGTTCGGGGAGCGACGATCACCCGACGTTGGTGGGGCGGACGCTCCGAAAGAGCACGAGCCTCGATGGCGAACCGCTCCGAGCGACCGAGCGGTCGAGGGGGTGCCGACGATGGCAGCGGTGTTGGACCATCCCACCCGGTTGTCGCCTCTGCGGGACCGGGCCGAGGCGGGGAGGGCGGCCCGGGCCCGGGTGCCCCGGGAGGCCCACGGCGAGTGGAGCCCACCCGCGGGGCGGGCCGATCCGGTCGAGCTGCTGCAGACCCAGGCGGTCAGCCGGGTGCCGGAGCTGGTGCCCATCCGCTACGGGCGGATGCTGGCCAGCCCGTTCGCCTTCTATCGCGGCGCGGCGCTGGTGATGGCCAACGACCTGGCGGAGACCCCAATGTCGGGGTTCACCGTCCAGGCGTGTGGTGATGCCCACGCCTCCAACTTCGGGGTCTTCGGGACGCCCGAGCGCGACCTGCTCTTCGACGTCAACGACTTCGACGAGACCCTCCCGGGACCGTGGGAGTGGGACGTCAAGCGGCTCGCCGCCAGCCTCGCCATCGCCGGGCGGGAGGTCGACTTCGATCGGCAGGCACGGGAGGCGATCGTGGCCGCCTGTGTGCGGTCGTACCGGGGGGCCATGAAGGGCTTCGCCGCCATGCACAACCTCGACGTGTGGTACGCCCGCCTCGACACGACGGTCATCCAGCAGTGGCGGTCGCAGGCGGGGAAGAAGCAGGTCAAGAAGGCGGAGAAGGTGGCTGCCAAGGCGCGGGCCAAGGACAGCTCCCGCGGCCTGAGCAAGCTCACGACCGAGGAGGACGGCGAGCTCCGCTTCTTGTCCCAACCGCCGCTGCTCGTCCCGTTGGTGGATCTCCTGCCGGCACGGCAGCGCTCCGAGGTCACGAGCTTCGTCCAGATGCTGATGGAGCAATACGCCCAGACCCTGCGGGCGGAGCTCCGGGACCTCCTCGCCGGCTACCGGGTCGTGGACACGGCCCGCAAGGTCGTCGGCGTCGGCAGGGTCGGCACCCGCGCCTGGGTCATCCTCCTGCTCGGGCGGGACGGCCACGACCCGCTGATCCTCCAGGCCAAGGAGGCGCAGGCGTCGGTGCTCGAGGCGTTCGTCGGCGCCAGCCGATTCGCCAACCACGGTGAGCGGGTGGTCGTGGGGCAGCGGCGAATGCAGGCGGCCAGCGACATCTTCCTCGGCTGGGTCCGGGCCACGGGCGTGGACGATCTCGAACGGGACTATTACATCCGTCAGCTGTGGGACTGGAAGGGCTCGGTCGAGTTGGACTCGGGCGTGCCCAGCGGACTCGGCGTCTACGGCCAATTGTGCGGATGGACCCTGGCCCGGGTCCACGCCCGGAACGGCGATCCGATCGCCATCTCCGCCTACCTCGGGTCGACGGACGTCTTCGACCGCGCCGTCACCCGCTTCGCCGAGACCTACGCCGACCTCAACGAGAACGACTACCGCCGGCTTGCTGCCGCCGTGCAGAGCGGGAACGTCCCCGCCGAGGCCGGGGTCTGAGGGGGGAAAGGCCACGATGTGATCCAGGAGCGGGAGGCGACGGGGGAACCGGCCTACCTCGCGACGCTGGAGGTCCGATGGATGGTCGCCGGGCCGCGGCCGCCCGAGATGCTCGGGTGGTTCGCCCGCTTCCCCTTTGTGACGGAGCGGCGGGTGGACCGCTACCTCCTGCACGGGCAACTGGCCGCCGGCTGCGCGCTGAAGATCCGGGGCGCGTCCCTCCTGGAGGTGAAGCTGCAGCGCGACGACGAGTGGGTCCTGGAGGTCCCGGGTCTCTCCGCCGCCGGGGTCAAGCGGTGCGAGAAGTGGTCGTTCCCCCTGGCCGACGCCGCCGGCGGGGCGGCGGTCGTGTCGTCGTGGAAGCAGGTCCACAAGACCCGGTGGCTCAGCCGCCCCGGAGGTGAGCGGGCGCCGTGTGCCGCGGAGCTCACCGACATCCAGGTCGACGGGGTCCAGTCGTGGACCATCGGGCTGGAGGCGCCCGGCTCCGACGAGCGGGCCTGGGATGCGCTGCAGGCCGTGGCGGCGGCCCTCTTCGCCGAGCCCCTACCGGCGGCCCCGGCGGCCGGGTCGGTGGCCGCCATGCCCTACTCGGAGTGGCTCGGGTCGCTCGGGTGAGTGCCGGGTGGGGCTCACTCGCCGGCGATCGGGACGGGCCCGCAGCAGGTCTTGTACTTGCGACCCGATCCGCACCAGCA
>DASSZM010000037.1:0-6966 GCA_035702855.1 Acidimicrobiales bacterium
CGTGCTGGCGGTCGACATCCCGTCGGGCATCCGGGGGGACACCGGCGAGATCCCCGACGGCGGCGGGGCGCTGGTCGCCGACGCCACCGTCACCTTCGCCGCCCTCAAGCCCGGCCTGCTCCTCGGCGCCGGACCGGCCCACACCGGCCCGGTCGCGCTGGCCGGCATCGGCCTCGGGCGGCGGGCGGCGGACGCCGCCTCCGCCTGGTTGGTGACCGATGCCGACGCCGCCCTCCTCCCGCCCCGCCCGCCGGAGGGGCACAAGTGGCAGACCTCCGTCGGGGTGGTCGCCGGCTCGCCGGGTATGACGGGGGCGCCATGGATGCTGTCCCGGGCGGCGATGCGGGCGGGCGCGGGGTACGTCCGCCTCGGCATCCCCGGCGTCGAGCCGGGTGACGCCGGGCTGCCCCCCGGGGAGGCCGTCGGCGTCCCGGTCCCGCCGGACCGGTGGGCCGGCGCCGTCGAGCGCTGCCGTGCGGTCGTGGTCGGCCCCGGCCTGGGCCGCCCCGACGAGCCCGGGCCCGGCACCCCCGTCGGCCGGCTCCTGGTGGACGCCGGCGACCTGCCGGCGGTGGTCGACGCCGACGGCCTCAACGCCCTCGGCAGCTTCGACGCCGTGGCGGCGGTGACGGCTCGCCGTTCGGCGCCGGTGGTCCTCACCCCCCACGCCGGGGAGTGGGCCCGCCTCGCCGGCGCCCCGCCCGGCGCCGACCGGATCGCCGAGGTGCGCGACGCCGCCCGCCGCAGCGGGGCCGTGGTGTTGCTGAAGGGGTCGGTCACCGTGGTCGCCGCCCCCGACGGGCGGGTGCTGGTGGGCGGCTCCGGGTCGCCCCGCCTGGCCACGGCCGGCACCGGCGACGTGCTGTCGGGGGTGATCGGGGCGTTCCTGGCCCGGGGGATGGCGCCGCTGGAGGCCGCCGGGTTGGCCGCCCACGTCCACGGCCGGGCGGCGGCGTCGGGGCCCTCCGAGGGGCTGCTGGCCGCGGACCTGCCGGACCTGGTGTCGTCGTGGCTGTCTGCGCACGTCGAGCCCCGCCCGTCGGCGGCCCTGGACGTGGCCGCGGAGCGGGTGGCGGCACGTGAGGACCGCGGTGCGGGCCGTGGTCAGGGCACGGTGACGGCGTGGTGACCGGGCGGCGGACCCTCGCCGGCGCCGGGGTGGTCGCCGGGGTCGCCACGGCGGTCGCCGGCGGGGCCGTGGCCCGCCAGCTGCTGCGAGGCGGGGGCGGCACGGGGAGCGGCAGCGGTGGGCCGGGTGGTGTGGGTGAAGCCGGGCAGCTCGGGCTTCCCGTGTGGCCGCCGGGGACCCGGCACCGGGAGGTGACCACCAGCGACGGGGCCACGCTGCACGTCGCCGAGCGGGGACGGGGCCGGTCGGTGCTGCTCCTGCACGGCATCGCCCTGTCCGCCGGGGTGTGGAGCGAGCAGCTCCGCCGGCTGCCCGAACGAGGCTTCCGGGTGGTGGCCCTGGACCTGCGGGGGCACGGTTCCTCCGGGATCGGCCGGGAAGGCCTTGCCCTGGACCGGGTGACTGCCGACATCGAAGAGGTGGTCCAGCAGCTGCGGCTCAGCGACGTGGTGGTCGTCGGGCACTCCATGGGGGGGATGGCCCTGCTCCGCCTGCTCGCCACCGACCCGCCGCTCGCCCGCGGCGAGCGCTGGCTGCAGGCGCTGGCGCTGGTGGCGACCTCCGCCCAGCCGGCGACCGGTCGCGGGATCCCCGGGGCCCGGCTCGCCCTGACGCTGGCCAAGCCGGCGCTGACCGGGGTGGCCACCGCCGCCCGGTTCCTGCCGACGCCGACGTTGCCCAACCACGAGGTGGCCGACCCGATCGCGGCGCTGACGTTCGCCGAGCACCCGGCCCCCGCCGCCGTCCGCCTCATCCGGCGCGTCACCGCCGGCGTGCCCGCCCGCACGACCGTCGAGCTGCTGGCGCAGCTCGTCCGCCTCGACGAGGCCCGCGGGCTGGCGGCCCTGGCCGCGCCGACGACGGTCGTCGTCGGCGCCGACGACCTGATCACGCCGCCCCGCCACGCCCGGGCGCTGGCCGAGCGCATCGCCGGCGCCGAGTTGGTGGAGCTCGAGGGCTGCGGGCACATCGTGATGCTCGAGCGGCCCGCCGAGCTCGACGAGGTGATCGTCGCCCTCGCCGCCCGCAGCGCCCGGCCGGGCGGCGCGGGTTCCGGCGGTGCCGGTCCTGGCGGCCGGTCCGGTGGCGGGTCGGGCGGTCGGTCCGGCGGATCGGGCGGTCGGCCCGGCGGGTCGGCTGGCGCCCCCCGGCAGGGTGACGGGTCGGCCGGCGAGGGTCGCCCCCGCATCCAGGCCCGTCCCTCCGGCCGCGCTCGCCCGGGCGGCTCGGAGCCGGGCCGACCCCGCTCGCTCGCCGTGGGCGAGGCGGGATAGGCGCGTGGTCTTCGTCTTCGGCCTGGTCTCGGCCGTCCTCCTCGCCGTGGGCTTCGTCGTGCAGCAGCACGTCGCCGCCCTCACCCCGGCCGACGAACGCCTCTCGCCGCGCCTGCTCCTCGACCTCATCGGCCGCCCGTTGTGGCTGGTCGGGATCGCCTCGATGGCGGCCGGCCAGATCGTCGAGGCGGTCGCCCTGCACTTCGGCGACCTCACCGTGGTGGAGGCGCTGACCGCGACCAACGTCCTGTTCGCCCTGCCGATGGCGGCGGCCTGGCGGCGCAAACGCCTCTGCCGGCTCGACTGGATCGGCGCCGCCGGGATCGTCGCCGGGCTGGCGACCTTCGTGATCGCCGCCGACCCGCCCGCCACCCGCATCCCGGTCGTCCCGTTCGGCTCGTGGCTGGCCGCCGGTCTGGCCATCCTGGCGGCCGCGGCGGTGGTCGTCGCCGTCGGTCGGCGGCGCAGCGCCGCCCCGCAGGCGACGCTGTTCGGCCTGGGCGCCGGCATCGTGTTCGGCCTCCAGGACGGCCTCACCCAGCGGGTGCTCCAGGTGCCGTTCGGCATCCACTTCCTCACCTCGTGGGTCCTCTACGCGCTGCTCGCCGTGGGCATCACCGGGTTGCTGATCGCCCAGAGCGCGTACCAGGCGGCGCCGCTCAAGGCGTCCCTGCCCGCCATCAACATCGCCGAGCCCGTCACCGGGATCGGCCTCGGCGCCGGCCTGTTCGCCCAGGGCCTCCGGGTCGGGACCGAGCCACTGATCTTCGAGCTGCTCGGCATCGTCTGCATGATGATCGGGCTGCTGCTCGTCGCCCGCTCCGACGTGGTGACCGGCCACCATCCCCGGCTGCACCTCCCGACCCGGGTGGTCGAGGCGCGCGCCACCGCCGGCCGTCACGTACCGCATGTCGCCCACCCGCCGCGACGCCGGCAGGGTCGGGCGTCCCGCGACCGGTTGGGCCGGCGGTAGCCACCACCCCCGGTGCTGCGGCGGCCACCCCGGCCGTCGGCCGCCGGCGGTGAAGCCGGGCATGCGCCGGCAGTGGGCAGCGCACGCCTCACCGCGCGTGCCCCTCCGCCGAACGCCCCCACCTCATGGGCGGAGGGCGCCCAGCGGGCCGCGACTGGGGGCGTTGGCGGGCCTGGGGGTCTGGACCCCCTCCACAGCCCCGCCTGTGCCCCCAGGGCGGCGAACGCCCCCAGCTGGGAGGCTACCGGGGCGTCAATGGCAGGCAGTGGGGGCCTGGAGAGGTCTGGGCGCCCCCAGGCTGACCCATCGAGGGGCGCCGGGGCGCTCCGCCGCCGGGCCAACGACCGGCCGACCCGCTGGGCGGCCCGCCGGCTGCCGGTCCCGCCGGCCGCCGGCTGCCGGTCCCGACGGCTGCCGCCGGCCGCCGCCGGCCGCCGCCGGCTGCCCCGCCCCGGTCAGGCGGAGAGGAACCCGCCCGACTGGTGCTCCCACAACTCCCGGTAGGTGCCGACCGGGCTGGTGAGCAGCAGCTCGCGGTGGCTGCCGGTCTCGACGATGCGGCCGCCCTCCACCACGATGATCCGGTCGAGGTGGGCGATGGTGGAGAGCCGGTGGGCGACGACCAGGGCGGTCGAGCCGGCCATCAGCCGCCAGAGGGCCTCCTGGACGTAGCGCTCCGACTCGGAGTCGAGTGAGCTGGTCGCCTCGTCGAGGATCAGGATGGGGGCGTTCTTCAGCATCGCCTGGGCGATGGCGACGCGCTGGCGCTGGCCGCCCGACAGCTTGAGCCCCCGCTCGCCGACGATGGTCTCGTAGCCCTCGGGGAGGTCCTTGACGAACTCGTCGACGAAGGCGGCGTCGGCCACCGCCCGGATCCGGTCGAGGTCGGGTTCGCCGTCCTCGCCGTACCAGATGTTCTCGGCGATGCTGCGGTGCAGCATCTGGGGGTCCTGCGGCACGTAGGACACGGCGCGCCGCAGGCTCGACTGGGTGCAGCCGGCGATGTCCTGGTCGTCGATCAGGATGCGCCCGCCCTGCAGGTCCATCAGGCGCAGGACCAGGCGGGTGACCGTCGACTTGCCGCTCCCGGACGGGCCGACGACGCCGACGTGCTCGCCGGGGCGGACCTCGAGCTCGAAGTCGGCGAGCAGCGGGCGGTCGGGCCGGTAGGAGAAGCGGACGTGGTCGAAGCGCAACGCCCCCTCGGCCACGACCAGGTCGGCGGCGCCGGGGGCGTCGACCACCTCCGGCTCGGTGGAGACCAGGTGCACGAGCTTGGCGGCCCGCCCGAGGCCCCGCACGAGGTTGCGGATCTCCTGGAAACTGGTGATCAGCTCCTGCGACACGGTCGAGGCGTAGAACAGCACCAGGTAGACGACGCCGGAGCGGATGTCGCCGCGCAGGGCCAGGACGACGCCGACGAACAGCGCCCCCCAGGTCATGGCGGCGATCGTCCCGCCCATCCACACACGGGTGACCGTGAACTGCCGGCGGGCCCGCAGGTCGGCGCGCACCACGCCGTCGAGCAGCTCGCGGACCCGGGCGGACTCGGCGTGCTCGCCGGCGCCGACGAGCACGGTCGAGACGTTGCGGATCACGTCCGAGGCGGTGCCCTCGGCCCGGCTGTGCGCCCGGGAGAAGTCGCGCGACGCCTCGGTGACCGGTCCGGAGCGCTTGACGACCACGGCGACGAACACCCCCGTCAACGCCACCAGCACCACGGCGACGGGCCAGGCCACCACGCCGAGGACCACGACCGCCGACAGGACGATCACGAGGATGCGCAGGATGCTCCACTCGAGGGTGTCGATGCCGTCGACGAGCGCCCACGAGAAGGCGCTCAGCGACGAGGCGACCTCGCCGGCGGGGTGGTCGATGTGCCAGCGGTAGCCGAGGCCGAGGAGGCGCTCGAAGCTGCGGTGGATCCCGTGGGTGAAGGTCTCGAGCGACCCCTCCCACTCGAGCCAGCCGGCCATCCGCATGAGCACCTGCCCGAGGAGCAGCAGCACGGCGTAGGCGACGATCAGGGTCCCGAAGCGGCCCCAGAGGGTGTCGCCCCGCTTGATGGTGGCGATGCGGTCGAGCACGTCGGCGAACACCAGGGGCGACGCCACGTCCTGCACCACGACGGCGAGGAACAGGAACGTCGCCGCCCCGAGCAGCAGCTTGCGGTAGGGCCGGGCGAGCTCGGCGCAGTAGGCGATCGTCTCGCGGGTCGTCGCGGCCTCGCCGTGGAGGTCGTCCACCGTGTTCCTCCTGTCCGCCGCCGGCGCCGTTGCCGGTGGCCCACGCAGCGACGGACCTGGCGGGGTGCCACCTCTGCCCCTCCACTCTTGCGCAGCCGCATCTCCGGGGCCAACGAGTTTCCCGCCGGTACGATCGGAGGCCGTGCCCACGCTCGCCGAGCTGGCCGTCGAGGCCAGCACCTGCACCCGCTGCCCGCTGTCGGCGGGCCGCACCCAGGTGGTGTGGGGCGAGGGCGACCCGCACGCCCGGTTGATGGTCGTGGGTGAGGGTCCCGGCCGGGAGGAGGACCGGCAGGGCCGGCCGTTCGTCGGTCGCTCCGGGCAGCTGCTCGACCGGCTGCTGGCCGAGGAGGCCGGGCTGCGGCGCGAGGAGGTCTACATCGCCAACGTCGTCAAGTGCCGCCCGCCGGGCAACCGGGACCCGCTCCCGGCCGAGATCGCCGCCTGCCGCCCGTACCTGGAGACGCAGGTCGAGCTGATCGGGCCCGAGGTGGTGCTCACCCTCGGCAACTTCTCCACCCGGCTGCTGCTCGACACCACCGAGGGCATCACCGCCCTGCGGGGGCGTGCCTACCCGTGGGGGGCGACCGGCGCCGTGCTCGTGCCCACCTTCCACCCCGCCGCGGCGCTGCGGGGCGGTGGCGAGGTCCAGGCCCGGATGCGGGCCGACTTCGTGCGGGCCAAGCAGATCCTCGCCGGCGCCCCCACCGGGCCGTGAGCGCGTCGCCGGCTCCCGTCGTGGCGGTCCGGGTGGCCGACCTCGCCGGCACCGGGGCGGTGGCGGCGGTCGTCGCCCGGTTGCTGCGCGCCGGCGACCTGGTGCTGCTCAGCGGTGACCTCGGCGCCGGCAAGACCGCCTTCACCCAGGCGCTGGCCGGCGAGCTCGGGGTGCGCGAGCCGGTGACGAGCCCGACGTTCACCCTCGTCCGCCAGTACCCGACCGACCACGGGCTGGTGCTGCTGCACGCCGACATCTACCGGCTGGAGCAGCTGGCCGAGGTGGTCGACCTCGGGCTGCCCGAGCAGCTCGAGGAGGGGTGCGCCGCCGTGGTCGAGTGGGGCGAGCGGGGCGCCCCGGCGCTGGTACCCGAGTACCTCTCGGTGACCCTGACCGCCGAGGCCCCCGACCGGGAGACGGCCCGCCTGGTCGAGCTGCGCCCGGTGGGCGAGCCGTGGCGGGAGCGTTGGGTCGCCCTGGCCGCCGCACTGGCCGGCATCCCGGGCGTGACCGTCACCGCCGTGCCCGGCGCTCCCACGACCGACGGCGACGGCGTCCGTGCCGCGGCGACCCACAGCGCCCTGACCGACGACGCCCCCGACGACGCCCCCGACGACCCCCCCGAC
>DASSZM010000049.1:0-20065 GCA_035702855.1 Acidimicrobiales bacterium
CTGGCGGCGCAGGTCGGTGTTGAGCCCGACGAGGGCCGGCGCCTCGACCCGACCGACGGTGCCGTCCTCCGCGAGGGCGTCGACCTCGATGGTGGCGTCGGTGAGCCGGTGGTCGTCGTCGCGGCCCTCCTCCCCCCAACGGCCCTTCAGTCCCGCCGTGTAGTGGTTGGCGACGTTGGTGGACGTCTCGCCCCCGAAGAGGTCGAGCGAGACGCTGTAGTGGAAGTTGATGTAGCGCTGGATGATCGGTAGCGGGATCGCGCCGAACGGGGTGACGTCGTCGGTGTCGTGCTCGACCATCAGCTGGGCGGTGCGCTCCACCACGCGGTCGACGCCGGTGGTGCCGACGAACATGTGGTGCGCCTCCTCCTTCAGAATGAAGTCGCAGGTGCGCGCCAGCGGGTCGAACGCCGACTCCTTCAGCGTGCCGAGCTGGTACTTGCCGTCCCGGTCGGTGAAGTAGGTGAACATGAAGAACGACAACCAGTCCGGCGTCTCCTCGTTGAACGCCCCGAGGATGCGGGGAGCCTCGGCGCTGCCGGAGTTGCGGTGCAGCAGCTCCTCGGCCTCCTCCCGCCCCTCCCGGCCGAAGTGGGCGTGCAGGAGGTAGACCATCGCCCAGAGGTGCCGGCCCTCCTCGACGTTGACCTGGAACAGGTTGCGCAGGTCGTACAGCGACGGGGCGGTGAGCCCCAGCCGGCGCTGCTGCTCCACGGAGGCGGGCTCGGTGTCGCCCTGGATCACGAGGAGCCGCCGCAGATCGGCGCGGTACTCGCCGGGGACCTGCTGCCAGGCGGGCTCGCCCTGGTGGGCCCCGAAGGCGATGCGACGCTCGCCGCGCCGCTCGGCCAGGAAGATGCCCCAGCGGTACTGGTCCATGGGGACGTGGGCGAAGTGGGCCCAGCCGTCGCGGCCGACGTCGACGGCGGTGCGCAGGTAGACGTCGCGGGTGGGCAGGACCGGTCCCATCTCCTTCCACCACTGGAGGAAGTTGGGCTGCCAGCTCTCCAGCGCCCGCTGCAGGCGCCGGTCGCCGGCGAGGTCGACGTTGTTGGGGATCTTCTCGCCGTAGTCGATGGCGGGGCTCATGCGCGCCTCCTGTCGTAGTGCGCCCGCCGACCGGTGCCGTAACGCTGCAGCGCCCCGTCGTCCCCGGAGGCGTTGGGGCGGGTGAAGATCCAGTTCTGCCAGGCGGAGAGGCGGGCGAAGATCTTGGTCTCGATGGTCTCGGGGCCGACGAAACGCAGGTTGGCCTCGAGACCGCTGAGGGCGTCGGGGCTGAAGCTGGCCCGCTCCTCCAGGGCGATGCGGATCTCGTCGTCCCAGTCGAGGTCGTCGGGGGTGAAGCTCGCCAACCCGAGGTCGAGGGCGTCGGCGGCGGGCAGCGGCTCGCCGGCCCGCCCCTCGACGGCGGCCCGGGCGGCGTCGTCGCCGAAGAGCCGGCTGTGCAGGCGGGTCAGCCCGTTGCCCATCGGCAACGGGCCCAGGTTGGCGGGGCCGACGACCACCGCCGCCGGCTCGTCGGCGCCGTCGGGCACGCCGTCGAGGTGGTAGGTGCGGTCGGCGGCGAGGGCCAGCTCGAGCAGCGACCCGGCGAAGCAGCTCCCGGGCTCGACCAGGGCGACCAGGCTGCGGCTGGTCACGTCGAGGCGTTTGAGGGTGCGCTTCAGGTACAGCAGGATCTCGTTGGCCAGCCAGTCGCCGCGGTGCTCGAGCAGCAGCCGGTCGTGGGCCAGGACCCGCTCCCGGTCGCCCCGGCTGTGCAGCACCCAGGTCCCGATCTCCGCCTCGTTGGTCCGCAGGTCGAGGATCAGGTCGTCGAGCTCACGGGCGACGGCGAGGGTGAAGAAGCCGTCCCCCAACTCGTGGACGCCGTCGATGCCGGTGGGGGCGTCGCGGTCGGGCCCGAGCACGGTGACGTGGGCCACGCCGCCGTCCCGGTCGAGCTCGGCGTGCACGTAGCGGTAGCGCACGGCCCCGTCGCTGCGTTGCTTGGCGAGCGGGGTGAGCCGGCAGCCGCCGCCCCCCGCCGTCCGGCTCGACCCCGCCGCCAGCTCGGCCGCCCGGCGCCGGACCGTGTCGTCCCAGGCCTGGCGGGGCACCACCTCGTCGACGAGGCGCCAGTCGGCGGCGCGCCGCCCCCCGATCCCCTCGGCGCGCGTGGCCAGCCAGTCCGCCCGGTCCCGGCGCACGTGGCGCTTGTCCACGAGGCGGGTGAGCCCCCCGGTGCCGGGCAGGACCGCGAGCAGCGGCAGCTCCGGCAGCGAGACCGCCGAGGACCGGTCGTCGACGAGCAGGATGCGCTCGCACGCGAGCGCCAGCTCGTAACCCCCGCCCGACGCCGTGCCGTTGAGCGCCGCCAGCCAGGCCTGGCCGGAGTGGGCGCCGGCGTCCTCGATGCCGAGGCGCGTCTCGTTGGTGAACTTGCAGAAGTTGACCTTCCAGGGGTGGGACGCCGCCGCCAGCATCCGGATGTTGGCCCCGGCGCAGAACACCCGGTCCCTGCCACTGGTCACCACGACGGCCCGCACCTCCGGGTGCTCGAAGCGGAGCCGCTGGGTGGCGTCGTAGAGCTCGATGTCCACGCCGAGGTCGTAGGAGTTGAGCTTGAGGTCGTAGCCGTCACGCAGGCCGCCGGCCTCGTCGACGTCGAGCACGAGCGTCGCCACGTCGCCGTCGACGTCGAGGCGCCAGTGGCGGTAGCGGGACGGGTCGGTGCGGAACTCGACCCGGGTGTCGCTGCTCTGCCCGACCGCTGTCAACACCGGACCGCTGTCACCGCTGACCACCCTCCCCACGCGCCCGACCTCACTCCCCTCGCCGGCCCCATCACTCTACGACTTGCTTGCCGGTCGTCAACTCATCGTCGCACGAGGGGCCGTGGCCGCCCCCGCCGGCCGCCGCTATCCTCGGCGGGGCCAGCGACCGGGTCGGCGACGGGCGGGTCGCCCGCATCCGGGCGGCCCTGCCGCCGGGCGCGGGCTCGGCGCCGCGGCTGTGCGAGGTGTCCCGGACCTGACCCGGGCGGCCGGGCCGCGGTGGCGCTGCGGGCGCCCCGAAGGCGTCCTCGGGACCCTCTGCGCGACCGACCCCGTGAGCCGGCGCATCGACGAGCTGCAGTTCACCCTCGGTGAGGGGCCGTCACTGGACGCCTTCGTCTCCGGCCGCCCCGTGCTCGCCATCCCGCTGCGCCTGCGGGACTCCACCGTCGGCGCCTTGAACCTCTTCAGCGACCGCACCGCACCGATCCCCGAGTCCGACGTGCTCGTCGGGCGCGCCTTCGCCGACCTGGCCGCCATCAGCATCGTCCAGCGCAAGCTCATGACCGAGGCGCAGGGACTCAACGAGCAGCCGAGCGCCGCCCTCCACAGCCGGATCGTGATCGAGCAGGCCAAGGGGGTCGTCTCGGAGCGGGCCGGCGTCACCCTCCCCGAGGCCTTCGCCCGCCTCCGCTCCTACGCCCGGGCGCGCAACCTGCGCCTCACCGACGTCGCCCACGCCGCGGTCGACGGGACGCTCGATCCCGGCGCCTGGAGCGCGCCGGGAGCAGGCGCCGGAGACTGACCGGGGCACCCGGCCGGCGCTGCCGGTGGAGCAGCCCGTGGCGGTCCTCCTCGAAGTGGTACACCTTGGCCACCTCCACCTCCAGGTCCCGGAAGGCGTGCAACCGGCTGACGGCGACGGCGAGCAGCGCGCCGGCGATCGGCCCGATCCAGTAGACCCACCAACCTCGCCAGGCGCCCGCCACCGCCGCCGGGCCCAGGCTGCGGGCCGGGTTGGTGCTGGTACCCGACAGCGGCGCCTCGACGTAGACCATGAGGGCGTACAGCGGGGGGAACAACAGCGGCGTGAACCGCCGGGCCCGCTTCGAGCCCACGAACGCGAGCAGCAGCACCACCAACGCCGCGCTCGTCACCACCTCCCCGCCGCAGGCGACCAGCGACCCGTAGGAGCGCCCGGGGAGGGTGGCGCCGAAGTCGACCGCCCGCCCCGTGGCCTCCCAGGCCGGGAGGGCGGCGGCGCCGGCGAGCGCGCCGCAGAGCTGCGCGGCCACGTAGCCCGCCGCCAGCCAGGGGCGCATCCGGCCCCGCAGCACGAACGCCAGCGTGACGATGGGGTTGATGTGGGCGCCGCTCACCTTGCCGACCGGGGAGACGGCGATCAGCGCTCCCGTCGTCCCGAACAGGGCGCCGGTCAGGGCCCGGGCGCCTCCCGCGCCGAGCGCGCCCACGAGCGGGCCGGCGGGCGAGGTGTCGACGATGACGATCGACAGGCCGACGCCGACGAGCAGCGCCGTCCCGACGAACTCCGCCAGCCACAGCCGCCAGGCGTGCGCCGGTTCGGGGGCTTCCGACGACGGGGACATCGGATGCTTCCTACCGGATCCCGGGCGGCGGCGCCGACTCGATACCCCTCGGGGTATGATGCGGTCGTCGAGGAGGTGGTCGCCGTGACCCTTCGCCCCAGCCCGCCGGCCCACCAGGAGCAGCGCTGGGCACCCGGATCGGTGGTGGCGGTCTGCGCCCACCCCGACGACGAGTCGTTCGGCCTCGGCGGCATCCTCGACGCGTGGGCCCGCCGGGGGATCCCGGTCGCCCTGCTCAGCTTCACCCGCGGCGAGGCCTCGACCCTCGGCGCCGGCGAGGGCGCGCTCGCCGCCGTGCGCGCCGACGAGCTGGAGCGGGCAGCGGCGGTGCTCGGCGTGGGGCGGACGACGCTGATGGACTACCCCGACGGGCAGCTCTCGGGGCAGGACCTCCCGGCCCTGGCCGCCGCCGTGGAAGCGCTCGCCGTCGAGGTCCGGGCCGACACACTGCTCGCCTTCGACGCCGGCGGGATCACCGGCCACCCCGATCATCAGCGGGCGACCGAGGCCGCCCTGCTCGCCGGCGAACGCCTCGACCTGCCGGTCGTCGCCTGGTGCCTGCCCGAGACCGTCACCACGACGCTGGGCGCCGAGTTCGGGGTGCCCTTCGTCGGGCGCCCCGAGACCGAGATCGACCTGCGGGTCGCGGTCGATCGCGCCAGGCAACGGCGCGCCATCGACTGCCACCGCAGCCAGGCCACCGACAACCCGGTGATGGAGCGGCGCCTGGCGCTCCAGGACGGCGAGGAGGCGCTGCGCTTCCTCCGCCGCTGAACCGGACGCGCCGGCGACCGCCGGCCCCTGCCCGAAGATGAGGGCGACGACCACCTTGCGAGGAGGACCGGACATGTCGGAGAGCAGGACCGCCGAGGCGGCCGGGTGGGACGAGCGCTACGCCGCCGCCGGGCTCGTCTGGAGCCGCGAGCCCAATCGCTTCGTCGCCGCCGAGGCGGGCGACCTCCCGCCGGGGCGGGCACTCGACGTCGGCGCCGGTGAGGGTCGCAACGCCCTGTGGCTGGCCGGCCGCGGCTGGCAGGTCACCGCCGTCGACTTCTCCGCCGTCGGCCTCGACAAGGGACGGCAGGCGGCCGAGGCGCTCGGCGTGGCCGGACGGGTCGAGTGGGTCTGCGACGACGTCCGCAGCTGGTCGCCTCCGCCGCGCCGCTACGACCTCGTGGTCGTCGCCTACCTCCAGCTCCCGGCCGAGGACCTGGCGGCGGCCCTCGCACGAGCGGCCTCGGGCGTGGCCCCCGGGGGGCGGCTGGTCGCCGTCGGGCACGACGTCACCAACCTCGAGCGGGGCGTCGGCGGCCCCCGGGACGCCGCCCGGCTGTGGTCGCCGGAGCAGCTCCGGTCGCTGCTGACCGGCGAGGGGCTGGTCGTCGCCGAGGCCCGCACCGTGGAGCGACCCACGCCGGAGGGGACCGCCCTCGACACGCTCGTGACGGCGACCGCCCCGGAGCGCGACTGAGCCTCCCCGCCGCTTCCGCACTTGCGCGAAGCGGCGAAGACCGGCGCGAAGCAGGAGGCCCGCGCGCCGGGGACTGAAGGCCTCCCGGCCTGGAGGCCGATACGCGGCGAGAGCCATGACCCGACGACGCCGCAGGATCCCCCGTGCCGGCGCGACGCTGATCGCCGCCGCCCTGAGCGGCCTGGTCCTCGGCGGGCTCGGCACCACCCCGGCGTCGGCGTCGAACGCCGCGCCGACCGCAACCCGTCCGGCGACCCGGTGGGGGGTGCGCGCCGCCCGGGCCCGGCGGTGGGGATCGCCCGGTCCGCCGGCGGCGGCTACTGGGTGGCGCTGGCCAACGGCACCATCGCCGCCTATGGCGGGGCGCCCCGCCTCGGCGGGCCGGGGCCGGCCCGCGGCCCGGTGCGGGCCATCGCGGCGACGACCGACGGCGAGGGCTACTACGTGCTCACCGCCGACGGGGCCGTGGCGGCCTACGGCGACGCCCGGGCCTTCGGCGGGACGCCCCCCGGCTTCGGGCCCGTCACCCTCTCCGGGTGGAACAGCGGCTACCGGGTCGCCTCCGCCGCCGGGTCCACCTACGGGTTCGGGCTCCTGACCCATTCCGACGCCGCGCGCGCCCCCGACTACCCCGTGATCCCGAACCCCCCGCGCAACTTCCCCCAGCCGCCCGGGCTCGACGCCGCCTGCAGCAGCTCGGTGGCCGCCTGCAACCGGGCGAGCCTGGCGGCGATCGACGCCGCACGCGCCGCCGAGGGTGTCCGGCCGATGGCGCTGCCCGCCGGGTTCGCCCGGCTGGGGCTGGCGCAACAGGTGCTCGTCGTCGCCAACGCCGAGCGCACCGGGCGCGGCCTGCCGCCGATGCGCGCCGCCGGCCCCCTCGACGCCCTGGCGGCGGCGGGCGCCGCCGCCAACCGCGACCCCAGTGGGCCGGGCGGCTACGCGTGGGGATCCAACCTCTACGACGGCTTCCCCGACGCCCTCGCCGCCGACTTCCTGTGGATGTACCGGGACGGCCCCGGCGGGGCCAACACCGACTGCCGCCCCGGCGACATGACCGGCTGCTGGGGGCACCGGGACAACATCCTCCTCCCCGCCCCCGGGGCGGCCGGCGTCGGGTTGCACGCCCCGGGGCCGGGGCGCGAGCAGATCACCGAGCTCTTCGCCGCCTTCTACCGCTGAGCCGCGCCGGTACCGGGACCGGACGCCCGGGCTTCGCTGGTGTGGACGCCCGAACCGGCAGGAACACGGACCACCACGTCGACGTCACGGGGCGCCGCCCCTCGGGGTCGCAGCGCAGCCACAGCCCGATGCAGGAGGAGCGCCGGCTGAAGTGCCGGTCCGGTCGACGGGGATACCCCGCTCCTGCAGCCGCTACGCAGGAGATCCCGCGTCGGGGTCCGCCGCGGGTGGGGAGGTCTTTCCCCTGACCCGCAGCGCCGACGGGCGGGTCGCGAGGTGCTCCGGCTCGCGCAGGCCCAACACGAGCACGGCGGTGGCACCCGCCCCGAGCAGCCCCACCACCGGTCCGGCGAGGGCGAGCGACAGGAGCCCGACCACCGCCGAGTCCACCAGCGGCCCGGCGGTGTTGCCGGCGTCGGAGACCACCCGCCAGACGGCCAGGAACGACGCTCGCCCGACCGCCGGCGTCAGGTCCGCCCCCATGGTCATGACGATCCCCGACCCGAGGCCGTTGCCGAACCCGAGGACGAACGCCACCAGGAACAGGCTCGTCGCGCTGTGGGCGAGCGGCACCAGGACGTGCCCCACCGACAGCAGGGCGACGCACGGGATGGCGACGGCGCGCCGGCCCCAGCGGTCCGAGATGACCCCCGCCGGATAGAACAGCGCCAGGTCGACGAGCGACGACCAGGCGTAGATGCCGGCCGCCGAGCCCGAGCCGAGCCCGAGATGGGCGGCCCACAGCGGGATGATCGCGGTCCGGCTCCCCCGCAGCAACATGATCCCGAAGGCGCCGACGCCCGAGGTGGCGAACCCCCGGCGGTGCTCGCGGACCATCCGCAGCGGGCGGACCCGGTCGCCGGCCGCCACCGCCTCGCCGTCGCCGCGGTCGCGGGCGAGCATCAGCCACCCGAAGCCGACCACCACCGCCACCAGGTAGACGGCGAAGCCGGCGGAGGCGTCGGAGCGGCCGGCGACCACCACGAACACGAACGGCCCGATCACGTTGCCGGCCCGCATCACCCCCCCGAACAGCGACAGCGCCCGGCCGCGCACCGCCGGCGGGGCGACCCGGCTCAGGTGGGTCATCCGCACCAGGCTCCAGACCGCCAGCCCACCCGCCTGGACGAACAGCGACGCCGCGAGCAGCGGGACCGACCGGGCGGCGAGGCAGCCGACGAGGCCGAGCACCATCATCGCCCCGGCGACCCACGTCGAGCGGTGCTCGCCCAGGCGGGCCACGATGCGCCCGGCCGGGAGGTCGAAGGCCATGGTCCCGAAGGCGTTCACCGCCACCAGGGCGGTGGCGACCGCCGACGAGGCGTGCACGTCGCGCGCCGCGTAGACGAGCACCGGGAGCATGGCGCCCTGCCCGGTCGCGAGCAGCAGGTTGGGCAGGTAGACCTGCATCCACAACGGCCGCAGGGCGCGCCGCCCGGCTGCCGCGTCCCGCCCGGTCGCTTCCCGCTCTGCGCCGCTCACCGACCCTCCGTGCTCAGCGGCTCAGGTTCCCACCGCCCCCCACGGTGGGTCAAAACCGCCCGAGCGGGGGCGGCCGGCGGCCGGCGGCCCGCCACGCCGTTAGGGTGGGCGCCCGTGTCGAAGGTGCTCAGCTCGCTCCCGGTCCACGAACGCGTCGGCATCGCCTTCTCCGGCGGCCTCGACACCTCCGTGGCGGTGGCCTGGATGCGCCACCACGGCGCCATCCCCTACGCCTACACCGCCGACCTCGGCCAGTACGACGAGCCCGACATCGGGTCGGTGCCGGGCCGGGCCGCCGAGTACGGGGCCGAGCACTCCCGCCTGGTCGACTGCCGCCGCCAACTCGTCGACGAAGGGCTGGCCGCCATCGCCTGCGGGGCGTTCCACATCCGCTCCGGCGGCAAGGTCTACTTCAACACCACGCCCCTCGGGCGGGCCGTCGCCGGGACGCTGCTGGTGCGGGCGATGCAGGACGACGGCGTGTCCATCTGGGGCGACGGCTCGACCTTCAAGGGCAACGACATCGAGCGCTTCTACCGCTACGGCCTGCTCGCCAACCCGCAGCTGCGCATCTACAAGCCGTGGCTGGATGCCGCCTTCGTCGCCGAGCTCGGCGGCCGCAAGGAGATGTCCGAGTGGCTCGCCGAGCGGGGGCTGCCCTACCGCGACAGCCCGGAGAAGGCCTACTCGACCGACGCCAACATCCTCGGCGCGACCCACGAGGCGAAGCGGCTCGAGCACCTCGACACGTCGGTCGAGATCGTCGAGCCGATCATGGGCGTCGCCCACTGGCGGCCCGAGGTGCGCATCGAACCCGAGGACGTCACGGTGGCGTTCGACAAGGGCCGGCCCACCGCCATCGACGGGCGCACGTTCGAGGACCCCGTCGAGCTGTTCGAGGAGGCCAACGCCATCGGCGGCCGCCACGGCCTCGGCGTGTCGGACCAGATCGAGAACCGGATCATCGAGGCCAAGTCCCGCGGGATCTACGAGGCGCCGGGAATGGCCCTGCTCCACCTCGTCTACGAGCGCCTCGTCAACGCCATCCACAACGAGGACACGGTCGCCGCCTACCACAACGAGGGCCGCCGCCTCGGCCGGCTCCTGTACGAGGGCCGCTGGTTCGACCCGCAGGCCATGATGCTGCGCGAGTCGCTGCTGCGCTGGGTCGGCTCGGCGGTCAGCGGCGAGGTCACGGTCCGCCTGCGGCGGGGCGACGACTACAGCCTCCTGCGCACCGACGGACCGGCCCTCTCCTACCACCCCGACAAGCTGTCCATGGAACGCACCGAGGACGCCGCCTTCGGGCCGGCCGACCGCATCGGGCAGCTCACCATGCGCAACCTCGACATCGCCGACACCCGGGCCAAGCTCGAGCTGTACGCCACCCTCGGCACCCTCCAGGCCGGTGACACGGCCCTCGTGGGCGAGCTGTCGCCCGGCGGCGCCGAACCGATCTCGTCCAACCCCCAGGCGGCGGCCGACGACGAGAAGGTCCTCGACCAGGCCGCTCTCGAGACCGGCGTCGACTGAACCGGGCGGCGGCGGAGACCGTCAGGCCACCTCGCCGCTCATCGTCGAGGCGAACCACTCCTCGGCGAACAGCCGCCTGGCGCGGCGGAAGTAGGGCAGGTCCGGCATCAGCGTGCAGCGGGCCGGGCCCGTCCCGGCGGCGGGCCCGCTGAAGTCGCAGTGCAGGAAGCTGCCGGTCGCCTCCTGGTCGACGAAGCAGATCGCGACCATGCGGGGCGCCGGGCCGACCGGCGGCCCCCCGGCGGCCTCGACGATCCGCCCGGCGACGAAGGCGCCTTCGAACACCCCGAGTGTGCCCGCCATCCCGACCCGCAGCGACGGCGCCACGACGTCCCCGACGCCGTAGACGTGGGGGAAGTCCGGGTGGGACAACCCGGGGTAGCCGACGGCCATCCAGCCCCCGTCGCCGGCCAGCGCCGAGGCGGCCACCGCCGCCGGGGAGCGGTGGGGCGGGACCACCATGGCGGCGTCGCAGTCGAGCACCGCCCCGGCCTGCGAGCGCAGCCGGCCGGGGGTGGCCTCGGCGAGCTGGAAGCCGCCCACGAACCGCACCCCTGCGCCGGCGAGCATGTCCTCGAAGCGGGCGGCGGGCTCCTCCCCGAACGGTGCCAGCGGGCGCGGCCACGGATGGGCGACGGTCACCTCCGCACCCGTGCGGCGACGGACCCGCACCGCCAGGTCGAACACCGCCGGGGGGCAGCGGTAGGCCGGCGTCGCCGGTGCGACCACGACCCGGTCGCCGGGTCCCAGGCGCCCGAGCAGGGCCGCTCCCCGTCGGGTGCCCGCCTCGGTCCAGGGCGTCACGTCCTCCACCGGAGCCTCCCCGGGCCAACCGACCTCGGGACCGAGGGCGACGACGAGCGAGTCGAAGGCCAGTTCGCCGAACTCCCCGGACACCACACCGCCCCCGGGGTCGATGCGCTCCACCGCCCCGGTCACGAGCTGGACCCCGGGCCGCACCAGCGAGGCGAGCGGCCGCCGGAACGCCTCGGCGGCGGCACCGTCGAGCAGGACGCTCACCAACCCGGGCAGGAACACGTGGTGGCCGGAGCGGTCGACGAGCACGACCTCGAGCTCGGCGTCGCCCCTCTCGACGTGGACCGCCAGCCGGTTGGCGGTCGACAGGCCGGCGGCTCCCGCCCCGAGCACCACGGCCCGATGCGGTCGGCTCATGCGGCCCGCCCGTCGGTGGGCCACCGCCGACCGCTCCTGCGCCCGGGATGCACCCCGCCGAGCATACGGTCCCGGGCTCGACGGGCGCCCCGGCCGCCGTCCGGCCAGGGCGGGCGCGCGCCGCTCACGACTCGGCGGCGGCGCGCTCCTCGATCTGGCGGCGTACGTCGTCCATGTCCAGGTCCTTGATCTTGCCGATCAGCTCCTCGAGCGCGGGCGCCGGCAGGGCTCCGGGCTGGGCGTAGAGCAGGATCTGGTCCCGGAAGGCCATCAGCGTCGGGATCGACATGATCCCGAACTGGGCGGCGAGCTCCGCCTCCATCTCGGTGTCGACCTTGCCGAAGACGATGTCGGGATTGCGCTCGGCGGCCGCCTCGTAGGTCGGAGCGAACGCTCGGCACGGTCCGCACCAGCCGGCCCAGAAGTCGACCAGCACGACGTCGTTGGTCGTCACCGTGCTCTCGAAGGTGTCCTTGGTCAGCGCCACGGTAGCCACCGTTGTCTCTCCCTCTCGGTCCTCGAGCCGGCGTCGTCCGGCCCACCACGCACAACCCTTGTACCCCCTGGGGTATTCCGTCCGAGCGCTGACGGCTTGATACCCAGGGGGGTATAAGGTGGCTGAGCACCGGCGGCCAGGCGGTCGCCCGAGAGGAGGAGACGAGCAGATGTGCCGAGCCGTGACCTGTAGGACCTGCGGGAAGACGACATGGGCCGGATGCGGGCAGCACGTGGACCAGGTCATGCGGCGCGTGGCCGTCGCCGACCGCTGCCCCGGCCATCCCCGCGAGGCCGGGAGCGGCTCCTGGTTCTCCCGCCTGCTCGGCCGGACCAGCAAGGCCTGACCGGGACCTGCCGCCCCCGGCGGGCGGCGCTCCCCGACGGCGACGGTTCCGGGAGCGGGACCAGCCGTCGGGGGGCAGCTCGTGGGGCCCCGACGGAAGCGGGACGGTCGGGCCCGCTCAGCGGGCGGCGGTCGTCGCCTCCGCGGCGGCCTTCAGCGCGGCGAGGGTGACCGGCATCCCCGACAGCGCCGCCTGCCTGCGCTGGGCGACCTGGGCGTCGGCCTCCTCGCCGTAGCGGCCCCGGAAGCCCTCGATCCCTGCCGGCAGCATCTCCCAGGACTCGGTCACCCGGGTCCCGGCCCCGGCCGGCTCGAACCGGTAGCCCCAACGCACCCACCCGCCGTTGACGACCCAGGCGAACTCGCGCGCCCGCTCGGCGACCACCACCGTCGACACGGTCTCCCAGGTGCGCTCCGGCGTCTCGTTGCGGCCACGGAACGTGGAACCCACCTGGCCCGGCGCCCCGTCCTCCCACCAGCAGGCCTTGCAGACAGGACTCCACTCCCCCATGCCGGTGACGTCGGCGACCATGTCGTAGAGGACCTCCGGGGGGCAGTCGATCGTGACGGACTCGGCGAGTGACAGCGCATCCATGCCTGGCAGTCTGCCCCTCCACCGGGAGGGTCCGGGCGCGTCACCCCCGGCCAGGATCAGCGCTCGTCGGCCTCGGCGGCAGCCGGCTCGCCCGCCCCGCCGACGGCGGCGGCAACCGCCTCGAGGACCTCCGCGCCGGTCGCCGTGGCGAGCTCGTCGCTGATCCAGGCACCCACCCGCTCACCGCCCACGAGCCGGACCGCGCCGTCGGGGGACCGGAGAGTGCTCTCGAGCCGGCCGGCCGAGGCCAGGACGACGAAGGGCTCGGGGTCCCACCCGCCGGCGGTGGCCACGAGCCGGATCTGCCCGGCGGACAAAGGCGTCGCCGCCCAGACCGCCGTCCACAGCGCCACCTCGTCGGGACTGCGCCCGCCGGCCAGGTACGCCATCAGCTCGGCGTCCTCGGTGAGCACCGCCAGCACGTCGACGAGGCGGCCGGACCAGCCGCGCTCGGCGACGAGACGGGTGACCACGCCGGCGGGCACACGGCCGTGGGGGTCGAGGTGGTGCCGCAGGGCGTCGGCGAGCTCCGCCTGCCCGGCGGGCCCGCCCGCCCGGCCGCTCGGTCCGGGTCGGTCAACCATCGCGAGCCACTGTGGCCGGGCCCCGCCGGCGACCGATAGGGCCCAAGGGCTCCTTCGGCGCCCGCCCGGCCGTGGCCGGCCGCCGCCGGAGGCCGAAGCGGACCGAGCGGCCCGCCTGGAGGCGGCGGCGGTCGTCGCGGAAGGCGATGGTGACGGGCGCCGCCGGGCCGGCCGCCGACCGGATGCGCAGCTCGTCGTGGTCGACGTCGACGGTGAGGACGTGGTTGCGGTAGCGCAGCACCAGGCCGAGCCGGGGGAGCTCGTCGGGCAGCAGCGGGTTGAGGTGCAGCACGTCGCCGGCGGCATGCAACCCCGTGTAGCAACGCTCGAGCAGGTCGACGCTGCCGGCCATGGCGCCGAGGTGGATGCCCCGGCTGGTGGTCCCGCCGTGCGCGTCCAGGTCACCGGCCAGCGCCTGCTGCAGCAGGCGCCACGAGCGAGTCCGGTCGGTGCGCGCCAGGACCCAGGCGTGGGCGACGCGGCTGAGCGTCGAGCCGTGGCTGGTCCGGGCCAGGTAGTGCTCCACCGTCGCCGGGATCGACCCGGGGTCGAAGGCGTAGCCCATGCGCCGCACGACGGCCGTGAACTCCTCGGCCGGCAGCAGGAACAACAGCATCAGGGTGTCGGCCTGCTTGGAGACCTGGTAGCGGTTGGTCGAGTCGCCCTCCGCCTCGAGGATCAGGTCGAGCCGGCCGATGTCGCCGTAGCGCCGGCGGTAGGCGGCCCAGTCCAGCTCGACGAGGTCGTCGTAGCCGGCGAACTGGGCGAGCAGCCCGTTGCGCAGGAACGGCACCGTGAGGCCGCGACCGACCTGCTCCCACCGTACGAGCTCGTCCTCGTGGAGCCCGATCCGCTCCCACAGCCCCCCGCCGAGACTCGGGCCGAGGAGCCGGTGGACCTCGCCGGCCCGGGCCAGCGCCCAGGACGCCATGACGTTGAGGTAGGCGTTGTTGTCGACGCCCTCCCCGGGGCGGTCGGGGTAGCCGTCGTGGAACTCGTCCGGGCCCATGACCCCGCGCAGGTCGAAGCAGCCCGTGGCCGGATCGAGCGTGGCGAGCGACGCGAAGAACCGGGCGGTCTCGACCAGCAGCTCGGCGCCGTGACGGACGAGGAAGCCGAGGTCGCCCGTCACCTGCCAGTGCTGCCAGACGTTGTAGGCGATGGCGACGTTGATGTGGTACTGCCGTGCCGAGTGGTCCGGCACCCACCGGCCCGATCGGGGGTTGAGCAGCTCGGGGGGCGTCTCCTCCCGGCCGTCGGAGCCGCTCTGCCAGGGGAACAGCGCTCCGCGGGCGCCGAGGCGGAGGGCGCGCCGGCGCGCCTCGGGGAGCCGCCGCCAGCGGTAGAGCAGCAACGACCGGGTGAGCTCGGGAAGGCGGAGGTCGAGCAGGGGGAACACGAACAGCTCGTCCCAGAAGACGTGACCGCGGTAGGCCTCGCCGTGCAGGCCCCGGGCCGGCACCCCGACGTCGAGGTCGGTCGTGTGCGGGGAGAGGGCCTGCAGGAGCTGCACCAGGTGGACCCGGACGGCCAGGGCGGTCCAGGCATCGCCGTCCAGGTCGAGGCCGAACCGGCGCCACAGCTCCGCCCAGGCGGAGGCGTGGGCGGCGAGGACCTCGCCGAACGCCGGCGCGTCGCGCGCCGTCCGCACGGCGGCCACCGACGCCTCGGAGATGGCGAGGTCACGCGACGTCGCCACGCCGACGGTCTTCTCGACGACGACATCCTCCCCCTCGCCGAGGTCGACGGCGAGCTCGTGCCCGGCCGTTGCGCCCCCGGCGACAGCGACCGCGCCGCCTGCGGCGTCGGCGGCGGCGCCCGCCGTCGACCGGAGGAGGGTCCGCGCCGCCACCACCACCCGGACCCGGGACTGCACGGTCTCGACGGCGACGCACGCCACCGGGCCGTCGTGCCAGAGGCGGCACACCTCGAGGTGGCGGCCTGCCAGCGCCCGGTAGGCGGGGACGTTGCGGTTGGTGACCCCGCCGTCGACCAGCGAGCGGACCTCCAGGCGGCCCGCCCAGTTGCACGGCGTGAGGCCGACCTCGAGCGCAGCCAGGTGCGGGTCCGGCCATCGACACCAGCCGGCGCTCCCGCAGGCGGGTGCGCCGCCCGAGTACGTCGACCAGGACAGCCTCCCGTGTGAGCACGGCCCGTCGCAGGTCGAGGCACACGCGGTGGTCCTCCACCCGGGCGGTGCCGGGGGCGACCCAGGGCCCGCCGGCGCAGCGGAAGGTGAGCGGCAACCAGTTGGGGAGGTTGACCATGGACTCGTCCTCCCGCCGGCGTCCCTCCACCACCGACGTCAGCCGGTCGTAGATCCCGGCCACGTACGTGCCGGGGCAGTGGACCTCGTCGGAGCCGGCGTGGGTCATCGCCCCGCGTGTCGCCAAGTAGCCGTTGCCGATCGTCAGCAGCGCCTCCCTCGCCCCCTCGACGGCCGGGTCGAAGCCGACGAAGCACAGCGTCCAGGGGTCGCCGCCGGGCGGCGGCGTGGACCGGTCGGCTCCGGGCATCGCAGGCACGCTCACCCCGATCGCGCCCGGGGTGCAGGGCCGAAGGTCACGTCGCTGCGGGACCGTCCGTCCTCCCGCTACCCGCGGCGCCTCCCGACGCCGCGATCGTGACCAAGGTCCTGCGGGAACCCGGCGTGTGGCCCGTGAGCCCCCCGTGACGGCCCGTCCAAGGTGGGAGCACGGACGGCCGGACTGCGGCCGCCGGACCGAGGAGGAGCGATGGTCGACCGGGTCCCGCCGAGGATCGTCCGGCGCATCGCGACCCCCCCGAGGCCCGCCCGATGAACTGGCTCGACGCCGTCCTCCTCGTCGTCCTCGTCCTCGCCGCCCTCCACGGGTGGCGTGACGGGGGCGCACGCCAGATCCTCTTCCTCGCCGGCCTGTGGCTGGGGCTGTGGGTCGGGGCCGAGTTGGCGCTCCCCCTCGGCGGGCTGACCGCCGGCGCCGGTCGCGCCGCCGTCGCCGTCGCCGTCGTCGTGGCCGCCGCGCTGGGCATGGCCGTCCTCGCCGGCCTCGTCGGGCGACGGGTCGCCTACGTGCTGCACCACCTGCGCGTCGGCGTCATCGACGCCTCCGCCGGCCTGGTGGTGAGCGTCGTCGGCACCGTGTTCGCCCTGTGGCTCGTGGGCAACATCGCCGCCTCCAGCCGTGTCCCCGCCGTCGACCGCGCCGTGAGCGACTCCTGGCTCCTGCGCACGGTCGACGGCGTGCTCCCCCCGCTCCCGGCGGTGTTCGCCCGGGTGGAGTCGTTCCTCGCCGCCGAGGGCTTCCCGGTCGTGTTCGTCGACCTCCCCCCCGTGCCCTCCCCCGCCGTCCCGCTGCCGTCCGCAGCGGCGGTGGCCGCCGGGGCGGCCCGCGCCGCCCCGTCGACCGTGCAGGTGGTCGGCCCGGCCTGCGGCGCCATCGTCGAGGGGTCCGGCTTCGTCATCGATCCGGGCGTCGTGGTCACCAACGCCCACGTCGTGGCCGGCGACGCCCACCCCCGCGTCGTCACCACCGCCGGCAGCCGACCGGCGACGCCGGTGGGCTTCGACCCCCAGCTCGACGTCGCCGTCCTGCGGGTGCCGGGCCTGGCCGCCCCCGCGCTCCCCGTGTCCACGTCGGCGGTGCCGGCCGGTCGAGCGGGCGTCGTCCTCGGGTACCCCAACGGCGGGAGCCTCCGGGCGGTCGCTGCCTCGGTCACCGCCACCTACCACGCCGTCGGCCTCGACATCTACGACCGGGCCCTGGTCACCCGTGAGATCCACGAGCTGCACGCCACGATCCTCCCGGGCGACTCGGGGGGCCCGCTGGTGTCGCTCGGCCCGGACGGGGCCGGTAGCCCGCCCGCCGGCAGCGTCATCGGGCTCGTCTTCGCCCGGTCGACGGACCGACCCGCCGTCGGCTACGCCCTCACCATGGGCCCCGTACGGGCGGCCGTCGACCGGGCGGAGCAGGCCACCGCCCCCGTGAGCACCGGGACCTGCGAAGGCTGACAGCGCCCCCCTGCGGCCGGCGGGGTCACTCCCCCCCTCTCCCGACGAACAGGATTGAGTCGATGGGAAAGGAAGAAAATTGACGCCCCAAGCACCGTCGGCCGGCGGGTGCCGGACGAGACGACAGAGCGATGGCCTGGGTCTACGTCCTGTGTGGCGTGTTTGCCGTGCTGTTCATCAGCGGCTTCTTGTTCCTGACGCTCTCGTGGCGGCGCCGCATGCGGGACGCCAGCTACCGCCGCACCCGCGGGGCATCGGCCGCTATCGTGCCGCCAGTCGAGCAAGGGGGAGCCGTCATGCCCGGTGGGTCGATCCTGGGGAACCGCGTGGTCCGCCTGGAGGATCAGACGTTGGTGACCGGCGCCGGGCGCTACGTCGACGACCTCCACGCCGAGGGGACGGCGTCGGTGGTGTTCGTCCGCTCCCCCGTCGCCCACGGCACCGTCGGGGCGGTGGACGTGAGCGTGGCCGAGGGCATGCCCGGCGTGCTGGCCGTCTACCACGCCGGAGGCGACGGTCTCGGCCTCGCCCCGGTCCAGGGCTTCCCGATGCTGCCGGAGACGTTCAACCGCCCGGTGTTCGCGCGAGAGCAGGTTCGCTACGTGGGCGACATCGTCGCCGCCGTCGTCGCCGAGACCCCCGCCCAGGCCGTCGATGCGGCCGGCGCCGTCGAGATCGACATCGATCCGCTGCCGGTCGTCGTGTCCGCCGTCGCCGGCCTGGCTCCCGGCGCACCGCTCCTGTTCCCCGAGACGGGGAGCAACGCGTGCTTCACCACCGCCTTCGGGGCCGACGACGACCCGTTGGTGGGGGCCGAGGTCGTGGCCGAGCTCGAGATGGTGAGCCAGCGCCTCGCCGGCGCGCCGATGGAGCCCAACGGCTGCCTGGCCGTCCCGGGGGCCCCCGAGGGCGGGGTGACCTGTTGGATCTCGCACCAGGCGCCGCACTCGGTCCACCCGGCGATCGCCGGCGCCCTCGGGCTGGACCCGGCCACGGTCCGCGTGGTCTGCCCCTGGGTGGGCGGTGGGTTCGGTCCCAAGGCGGCGATGTACGTCGAGTACGTCGTCGCCGCTGCCGCCGCCCTCCGCCTCGGCCGCCCGGTGAAGTGGGTCGAGACCCGCTCCGAGGACATGGTCACCCTCGTCCACGGGCGGGACTACACGATGACGGCCCGTCTCGGCCTGAGCCGCGCCGGACGGATCGTCGGCCTCGACGCGCACGTCGTCGCCAACGGGGGCGCCTACCCCGCCATCGGCGCCGTGCTGCCCATGCTGACCCAGATGATGGCCGTGGGCGTCTACGACATCCAGAAGGTGCGCTTCCAGGCCAGCACGGTCGTGACCAACACGACCCCCGTCGGGGCCTACCGCGGTGCCGGCCGGCCGGAGGCCACCCAGCTGATCGAGCGGATCCTGGACGTCGCCGCCGACCAACTCGACATCGACCCGGCCGAGCTCCGGCGCCGCAACTTCCTCGACCCGGCCGCCTTCCCGCTCACCACCACCACCGGGGGCGCCTACGACTCCGGTGACTACGCCAGGGCCCTCGATGCGGCCCTCGACGCCGCCGGCTACCCGTCGCTGCGCGAGGAGCAGGCCCGTCGCCGTCGCAGCGGCGACCGGGTGCAGCTCGGCATCGGCGTCTCGGCGTACGTCGAGGTGACCGCCCCCCTCGGCCTCCACGTGGAGTACGGCGCGGTCGAGGTGCACGACGACGGGAGTGCCACGATGGCGGTCGGCACGAGCGTGCACGGCCAGGGTCACCACACGGCCTTCGCCATGATCGCCAGCGACGTGCTCGGCATCCCGATGGAGCGGATCCGGCTCGTCAACTCCGACACCGCCGCCGTGCCCCGGGGGGCCGGGACCATGGGATCCCGGTCGCTGCAGACGGCCGGCAACGCCGTGCACGCCGCCTCCACCGAGGTGCTCGGGCGGGCCCGCCACATCGCCGCCCACCTGCTGGAGGCGAGCCCCGCCGACATCGTCGCCGGCGCCGACGGGCTCCACGTGGCCGGGGTCCCCGACCGCGCCGTCGGCTGGGGCGCGCTGGCGGCCGCGTCCCGTGACGCCGACCGCCTGCCGGAGGGCCTCGAGCCCGGGCCGCTCCGCCACGAGGGGGACTTCGACGGCGGCAACTCGACCTTCCCCTTCGGGGCGCACGTGTCGGTGGTCGAGGTCGACACCGAGACCGGGGGCGTACGGATCCGCCGCCACATCGCCGTCGACGACTGCGGGCGGATCCTCAACCCCCTCCTCGTCAGCGGCCAGCAACACGGTGGTATCGCCCAGGGGGCCGCCCAGGCGCTGTTCGAGTGGGTGCAGTACGACGAGGACGGCAACCCGCTCACCTCCACCCTGATGGACTACCTCGTCCCCGCCGCGAGCGAGTTGCCCAGCTTCGAGGCCTCCAACACCGAGACCGACAGCCCCCGCAACCCGTTGGGGGCCAAGGGCATCGGCGAGTCGGGGACCATCGGGTCCACCCCGGCCATCCACAACGCGGTGGTGGACGCGGTCTCCCACCTGGGCATCACCCACATCGACATGCCGTGCACCCCCGAACGGGTGTGGCAGGCCATCCGGTCGACTCAAGCCGGCTGAGCCGACCGATGCGGCCGGCCCGACTCAGCAGACCAGGATTGGATTGACCGGGCTTCCGGTCGCCCCCGTCACCTTGAGCGGGGCGACCGCGATCAGACCTTCCCAGGCCTGATCGCCAGCCGGCGCCGACAGATCGAGGAACTCGAGCATGTAGATGCCCCGCCGCACCAAAAGCACCTTGTGCACGGCCAGGAAGTCGTCGCCGTCGAAGGGGACGACCTCGACCGCGGCGTTGTCCGAGCCG
>DASSZM010000181.1:0-8053 GCA_035702855.1 Acidimicrobiales bacterium
CGGCGTCGGTGACGACCAGCGCCGCCACGCCGTCGCGCAGGCGGTAGACGAGGCGGCGGTCACCGAAGCGCTCGAGCGCGGCGCCGGCCGCGGTCAGCTGCTCCGGCGTCGGTACGGAGGGGGCCAGCGCCTCCTCCCCGCGGCGCAGCTCCTCCCCGCGCCAGCCGAGGAGGTTGGCGGTGCGTACCAGGGCGCAGGCCCGGAGGCGTTGCAGCCCGTCGTCGGTCGGGGCGTGGGCGCAGGCATCGTCGAGCAGGTCGAGGGCGTCACCGAGCCGGCCGGCGAAGAGACGCGCCCGGGCGACGGTGGCCGCCACGACCGTCCACTGGTCCCCGGACGCCTCCCGGCGGTCGGCTGCCGCACGGGACACGTCGCCGGTCAACCGGTCGGCCAGGGTGGCGTCCTCGGCGCCGAAGGCGGCGCCCACGGCCAGCCAGCGCAGCCGCTCCTCGCAGCGGGCGCCGTCGGCGAGCGCAGCCGCCACGGCCCGGGCCCGCCGGGGCGGGAGCCCGGCGGTGAGGAGCTGGCCGAGGTCCACCCCCCAGCCGGGGCCGCCGACGAGGCGGTCCAGGACGCGGTCCCCGGCGGCGGCCGCCGCCGCGCCGGCCAGCTCGGCGGGGTCGCGCCGCTCGTCGGCGGCGATCCGGAGCAGCGGGGCGAAGGTCGCCGGCACGCCGGCACCGCGGCCGGGGGTGCCGAGGTCCCGGGCGGCGGGACCCCCATCCCCGGGCGGCGTCGCGCCGTCATCGCCGCCGGGGCCGGGAGGGGACCTGCGGGCGCGCTCCGGCCGGCGGGCGGAGGGCGGGCTCGGCATGGCCGGTCACCGTACTGGCGGCCCCGGGGCGGATCCGGGGTGCCGTCGTGCTTTTCCGTGCTGTCCGGTGCCCCAACCGGGCGGTCGCACCGGCGGGTGCCGCCGGCGCGACCGCCGATCCGCGGCGTGGCGAGCGGGGGGCTACGCGGCCGTTGGGGCGCTGCCGCCGGGGTTGCCGGCTCCACCGGGACCCGGCGGGCCCCACGGCCCGCCCAGCGGGCCCGATCCGTGCCGCTCGCCCAGCGGGCCCGATCCGTGCCGCCCCGGGCCGCCCGGCCCGGCGGGCGCCTTGCCCATGAGCACGGCGTCGACGGTGGTGGTGGGCGTGGAGGCCGACTGGGTGCCCGCAGTGGTCTCGGTCCCCGAGGCGAACACGAGGTCGCCCACGGCGTAGCCCGGTGCGGTCGTCGTGGTGGTCGGCCGGCCGGCGGCGGTGCCGGTCACGTAGCGGGTGCTCGACGAGGTGGTCACGGTGATCTCCTGGCCGTCGGGTCCCACCAGTGTGTAGCGGTTCGAGCCGACGGCGGTCACCCTGCCCATCACGGTCGGGTCGACCAGGCGCAGGGCGACGGCGTCGACCCGGGTCGGGGTGGCGGTGGCGGAGCCGGGAGCGGTCGAGCCCGCCGGCGGCCGGGTGATCACCCGCACCACCCGGCCGACGTCGCTCGACGACAGCGTGGTGGACTGCAGGTCCGGGCCGGTGACCTTGGTGGAGGTGGTGGTGACCACCGTCTCGGTGCCCCGCATCGTCCGGACCGTCAGCGTGTCGCCGCCGTTGGCCCGGGCGGTGATGGCGGTGATGGTGCCTGCCCCGCCGGGGCCGGCGTAGCCGGCCGTGCCGCCGGGGCCCCACGGCCCCCGTCGGCGCGTGGGCGCCCCCTTCGGGGCCTTCGCCACCGACAGGTTGGCGCTGGTGGGGCGCCCACCGGTGCCGGAGGCGGCGGAGATCCCGGTGACGGCGGCGAAGCCGACCCCGGCGGCGAGCCCGCCGAGCAGCGCCAAGCGGGCCGTGCGGCCCGGCAGCCGGCGCGGCAGGCCCGCGGGGCGGTGGGCGGGTGATGGCGTGTTGTCCATGGGCACATCGTCGGACGGGATGCTGAGACGACGGTGAGGTGCGCCTCGGAGTTGGCTGGGAAGATCCCCGGCCGGGGATGCGGCCTACCAGCCCCGGAGGTCGACCGGCCAGCGGTCGAGCACCTGCCGGTCGCGGGCGACGTGCAGCCACTCGTGGTAGGCGACGGTCGGGTCGCAGTGGCCGGGGATGACGTGGACGCGGTCGCCCACGGCGGGGAGGGGGTCGACGCCCACCGGGGACCACACCAGGTGCTCGTCCGAGCAGGACCAGACCTCGCCGCCGGGGACGCTGGGGTAGCCGTGGTCCATGCCGAGCGCCTTGAGGCCGCAGTCGACGACCACCCACCGGCCGGACCGGTTGACGGAGATGACCGTCGCCAGCACCGTCAGCGCCTGGCCGAACGGCAGGCCGAGCTGGCCGTAGGCGGTGTCCATGAGCACGTAGGAACCCGCCTGGATCTCGGTGGCGACGGCGTGGAGGTCGTAGCTCCCGGTCCCGCCGGCCGACACGACGTCGCCGCCGACGGCGTCGCGGGCGTTGGCGAGGCGCGCTGCTGCCCGCCGGACGGCGCGCGCCCGCTCGTCGCGGTCGTGGAGGCCGACGGCGTGACCCTCGTAGCCCATCACACCGCGCACGACCAGGTCTGCATGGCGGGCCTGCTCGGCCAGCCATCCCGCCCGCTCCGCCCGGATCCCGCAGCGGCGGAGGCCGACGTCGACGTCGACGAGCACCTCGCGGACACCGCCGTCGCGGGCGGCCTGCACGGTCTCGGGCGAGTCCACGGCGAGGGTGACCCGGTGGCCGGCGGCGACCAGCTCGCCGACACGATCGGCGGCGAAGAGCTCGTTGGCGATGAGCAGGTCGTCGCCGAGACCGGCCCGGGCCATGCCCTCGGCCTCCCGGACGGTCGCGCAGGTGAACCCGGGGTGGCCGGCGGCGGCCTGCATCCTCGCCAGCTCCGTGCACTTGTGGGCCTTGACGTGCGGGCGGAGGCGGCTGCCGGGGAGGGCGGCGCTCATGGCCGCCAGGTTGGCCTCGACGACGTCGGCGTCGAGGACCAGGGCAGGGGTGGTCAACGCGTCCAGCTCCACGGGCGGGCTCCTCTCCTCGGCCGGCTCCTGTCCGCCGGAGCAACGGCCGCCAACCGGCACGGTACGCGGGGACGACCGCCGGCGTGCGGGTCAGGTCGCCAGCCAGACGGCGGTGTCGGGAGGGACGGCGCCGTCGGCGTCGAGCGGGCCGCTCGAGAGCAGGACCTCGCCGGCGGGTCTCGGCAGGGGAACCGCCGACAGGTTGACCGCGCAGGCGAAGCCGGGGTCCCGGGCGAAGGCGAGGGCGCCGTCGGGCGCCTCGAGCCAGCGCAGCGACCCGTCGCCGAGGGCGGGGTGGGCGCGGCGGATGGCGAGGGCGGCCTGGAACAGCGCCAGCATCGAGTCCGGGTCGGCCGCCTGGGTGGCGACGGTATGCGCCTCCCAGCCGTCGGGCTGGGGCAGCCACGGCGGGGCGGTGGCACCGGCGGGGCTGAAGCCGTACGGGGGCCGCTCGCCGGACCACGGGATGGGGACGCGGCAGCCGTCCCGCCCCCGGCGGGCCCGCCCCGTCTGCTCCCACACGGGGTCCCGGCGGGCGTCGTCGGGGAGGTCCTCCACCTCCGGCAGGCCGAGCTCCTGGCCCTGGTAGATGTAGGCACCGCCGGGGAGGGCGAGCAGCAGGAGGGCGGCCGCCCGGGCCCGGCGCTGCCCCAGGCAGGGATCGGCGGGCAGCGGGAGCAGGTCCTCGAGCCACACCCGGCCGACGGACCCGGGCTGGGGGCGGGCGAGGCGGGAGACCTCCCGCACCACGTCGTGGTTGGCGAGCACCCAGGTCGCCGGGGCGCCGACGGCGCCGAGGGCGCCGATCGTCCGGTCGATGGTCGAGCGGAGCAGCCCGGCGCGCCACGGGGTGTTGAGGAAGTCGAAGTTGAAGGCGGTGTGCAGCTCGTCGGGCCGGACGTAGCGGGCGAGGCGGTCCGGCCGGCTCACCCACGCCTCGGCGACGAAGACCCGCCGGTCGGCGTAGGAGTCGGCGACCGCCCGCCAGGAGCGGTAGATGTCGTGCACCGCCGCCCGGTCCCAGTGCGGGTGCAGGTCCGCCTCGCTCTCGGCCCCGTCTCCGTCGCCGGGCGGCGGCGGCCAGGGCGCGTCGCCACGGTCCGGGAGGCCGTCGGCCTTGGCCAGGCCGTGGGCGACGTCGATGCGGAACCCGTCGACGCCCCGGTCGAACCAGAAGCGGAGGATGTCCTCGAACTCCTCGCGCACCTCGGGGTGCTGCCAGTCGAGGTCGGGTTGCTCGGGGGTGTAGAGGTGGAGGTACCACTGCCCGGCGCGGCCGTCCTCCTCGGTGACCCGGGTCCAGGCGGGGCCGCCGAACTGGCTGACCCAGTCGTTGGGGGGCTCCCCGCCCGCCGGTCCGCGCCCGTCGCGGAAGAGGTAGCGGCCCCGCTCCGGCGAACCGGGGCCGGCGGCGAGGGCCGCGCGGAACCAGGGGTGCTGGTCGGAGGTGTGGTTGGGGACGATGTCCAGCAGCACCCGCAGGCCGAGGTCGTGGGCGTCGGCGATCAGTGCCTCGGCGTCGGCGAGCGTCCCGAAGACCGGTTCGATCGACCGGTAGTCCGACACGTCGTAGCCGGCGTCCTTCATCGGCGAGGGGTACCAGGGGCTGATCCACACGGCGTCGACGCCGAGGTCGGCGAGGTGGCGGAGCCGGGCCCGGATCCCGGGGAGGTCGCCGACCCCGTCGCCGCCGGCGTCGGCGAAGCTGCGGGGGTAGATCTGGTAGACGACGGCGCGGCGCCACCACTGCTCGGGCACGCCCGGCAAGCTACGCGGGCGGCAGGCCGAGGCGGTCCGCCGCCTCCTTGGGGCTCGCGAGCCGGCCGCCGAGGTCCTCGACGATCGCCTTCGCCCGCCGGACGAGGTCGGCGTTGGAGGCGAGCACGCCCCGCCGCAGCCACAGGTTGTCCTCCAGGCCCACCCGTAGGTTGCCGCCGAGCAGCATGGCCTGCGCCACCATGGGCATCTCCATGCGGCCGAGGCCGAAGGCGCTCCAGACGGCGCCCTCGGGGAGGTGGTCGCGCATGGCCACCATGGCTGCGGGCGTGGACGGCGCCCCGTAGCTGATCCCGAGGCAGAGCTGGAACAGCGCCGGCGGCTCGACGAGGCCCTCCGCCACCAGGCGGGAGGCGAAGGCGACGTGGCCGAGGTCGAAGACCTCCATCTCGGGTTTCACCCCCAGCTCACGGATCCGGGCGGCGCTCGGGCGGAGGTAGGCCGGGGGCATCACGTAGACCAGGCGGTCGTCGTCGAAGTTGAGGCTGCCGCAGTCGAGCGAGCACAGGTCCGGGCGGAGCTGCTCGACGTGGACGAGCCGCTCCATGGCGCCGACGAAGTCGCTCCCCGGCGCCGGGGTGTCCTCGCCGCCGCGGTCGCCGACGACGACGTCACCGCCCATCCCGGTGGTCAGGTTGATCAGCACCTCGACGCCGCTGTCACGGATGCGCTCGACGACCTCCCGGTAGTAGGCGACCTCGCGGCAGCCCTTGCCGGTGGCGGGCTCGCGGACGTGGATGTGGACGATCGCCGCCCCCGCCTCCGCCGCCTCGATCGCCGCGGTGGCGATCTGCTCGGGGGTGACGGGCAGGTCGGGGTGCTTCGAGAGGGTGTCGCCGGCGCCGGTCACGGCGCAGGTGAGGAACGGCTCCCAGTTGACCGAGTGGACGCCCATGCCAGACCCTAGGTCTTGCGCAGCACCCGCAGAAGGGCCTGGAGGACGGTGGGGCTCAGGGCCCGCAGCGCCTCGGGGGCGACGTCCAACGCCGCCTGGAGCCGGCCGGCGAGCGCCGCACCCTCGGCGGTCAGCTCGACGACCTTGATGCGGCGGTCGGTCGGGTGGGCGGTGCGGCGGGCCAGGCCGTGCTGCTCCAGGCCGTCCACGACGGCGGTGACGTAGCTGGCGTCGCAGCGCAGGGCGCCGGCCAGCTCGCGCATCGACGTCGGCCGGTCGGCGGTGAGGGCCACCAGCGCCCGGGCCAGCGTGGGCGTGATCCCGGCCTGCTCGGCCACGGCGTTGGCCGGCGCCAGCACCTCGGGGCGCTGGGTGAGCGCCCGCACCCGGCGCCACGCCTCGACGGTCGCGTCGGGCTCCACCACGCCATCCGATCATACGCCCCGCCATCCTTCCGCCGAGCGGACTGTTGGTAAGGCCAATGAGTGCAGTGGCCGCAGGTCGGATGCCGGATGGATCCGCCGCCGGTCGGGTACAGCATCGGGCGGTGTGGGTGTACGTGGCTGCCTTCGTCGCGGCCCTGCTGTTCGCCTTGGGATCGGTCGTCCAGCAGCGGGCCGCCTCTACCGCCCCGCCGGAGAAGGCGCTGTCGTTCGCCCTGCTGCTGTGGCTGGTGCGCCGGCGGTTGTGGCTGCTCGGCTTCGTGGCGTCGGTGGTGGGCAACGGCCTGGCCGCCGCCGCCATCGGCGGGGGAGGCGTGGCGCTCGTCCAGCCGCTGTTCACCTCCCGCCTGCTGTTCGCCCTCGCCCTGAGCGCCGTCCTCAGCCGGGTCACCGTCGGCCGGCGGGACTGGATCGCCGCGCTGCTGACCGCCGGCGGGCTCGCCGCCTTCGTGGCGGTCGGGCAGCCGGGGAAAGGCCACCCCCTCGACGCCACCACGCTGCAGTGGGCGCCCGCCGTCGCCGGGGTCGCCGTCCTGGTCGCCGCGCTGGTGGCGTTCTCCAAGCGGCGGGAGGTGGCGGGGGCGTCGCTCGCCCTGGCGGCCGCCGGCGGCCTGCTGTTCGGGTTGCAGTCCTCGCTGACCGAGACCTCGATCGCCTACCTGCAGCGCGACGGGTTCGGGACCTTCGCCCACTGGCAGCCGTGGATCCTGATCGCGGCCGCCCTGTACGGGGCGGTGCTGGTGCAGAGCGCCTACGAGATGGCGCCCCTGCCGGCGTCGTTCCCGGCGTTGGTGAGCGTCGAGCCGCTCACCGGCCTGGTGATCGGGGTCACCGTGCTGCACGGGACGCTCGACACGTCGGCCGGGGCGCTGTTCGCCGAGATCGCCGGCCTGGGGGTCATGGTCGCCGGCGTCGCCCTCCTCGCCCGCTCGCCGCTGGTCACCGGGCAGCTGGCCGCCCTCGAGCGCCGGCGGGAGGAGGGGATCGCCTACCGCACCGCCCGCGAGCTCGAGGAGTTGCTCGGCGACACCGAGGCGAGCGTGGGCCGGGCCCACGCCTCGCCGGTCGGTCGGGCCGGGGACGGGGAGCGGGGACGCCACCTGCGCGACGCCGACCGCCAGCTCGAGCGGCTCGGGGCGCTGCTCGAGGCGATGGACCGCCACCGGGTGGAAGAGGCCGAGCAGCTGCGGCGGCTGCGCCCCAAGCAGCGCTACACGCTGGCGCCCCTGGAGCAGGAGCTCGACGAGCGCCAGGCCCGGATCGAGGCCTGGGCCGAGCGGCTCCGGCGGGAGCGGGCCCAGCTCGGTTAGACCTCGCCCCGGATGGCGGCGAGGACCTCCTCGAGGGCGGCGAGGCTGTGCCCCGACAGGAGCACGTCCACGTGGGGCAGGGCGGCCGCCATGCCCCCGGCGAGGGGGAGGAAGCCGGGCCGGGAGCTGCGGGGGTTGACCCACACGACACGGTGGGCGAGACGGCGGAGGCGCTCCATCTCCCGGGCCACCAGGGCGGGGTCACCCCGGTCCCAGCCGTCGGAGAGGATGACGACCACCGCCCCCCGGGCCACGCCCCGCCGGCCGTGCTCGGCGTTGAAGGCCCGCAGGGCCTCCCCGAGGCGGGTGCCCCCCGACCAGTCCGGGGCGGCCCGTCCCGCCCGCTCCAGCGCCACGTCGGGCCGGCGGTGGCGCAGGGCCCGGGTCACCCGGGTGAGGCGGGTGGCGAACACGAACGCCTCCGCCCTCGCCCCGCCCACCCCGCCGAGGAGCAGCTGCAGGTAGGCGCGGGCGTAGGGTTCCATCGACCCCGAGACGTCGCAGAGCAGCACCAGCCGGCGGGGACGGGTGCGCCGGCGTCGCCGTACCGGCCGGAGCGGGAGGCCGCCGGTGCGCCGCGCCGCCGAGAGCGTGGCCCGCACGTCGAGCTCGTCGCCGCGCCCCGCCGGGGTGCGCCGACGGCTCGGGC
>DASSZM010000242.1:0-15623 GCA_035702855.1 Acidimicrobiales bacterium
CCGAACCACCAGGCTCCTCCAGACGACGCTCCCGGGATGCACCTGACCACTCCGCTGCCCGCCACGCCGAGCCGGACTGGCGTCTGCACGCCGCGCCCACCGATCACATAGAGCTCAGCCATCCCGGATGCCGATCGAGCCTGGGCGATGTTCGGTGCGGGTCGGCCGCCCTCCGCGCAGGTGGCGGAGGCGACCAGATCGCCGATTCCAGGCAGGCGGAGCCGGGCGTGTGGCGGCGCAAGATGGATCGTTCGGAACGTGCCACGATCCCACCTCGGTGTGTACGCTATGCGCATGGCCCGAGTGAACATCACCATGCCGGACCAGCTCTACCACCAAGCGAAGCAGGCCGGGCTGAACGTCTCGCAGCTCGCCCAGCTCGCCGTGGCCGCCGAGCTGCAACGCCAAGCCAAGATCGCCGAGCTGGACGCCTACCTCGCCGAGCTCCGAGACGAACTCGGCCCCACCTCCGACGACGAGCGCGCCGAGGCCCGAGCCTGGGCCGAGAAGGCTCTGGGGTCACCGAAGCGACGCCGCAGCGCGTGACCATCGTTCTCGACGCCCACGGCCTGACCGCCCTCGCCGCCCAGCGGGCCCACCTCGAGGAGCTGCGCCGCCGGGGCGAGTGGCCGGCGATCATCCCCTCCGTCGTGCTCACCGAGGCGTTGACCGGCGACCACCGCCGCGACTACCACGAGAACCGCCTCCTACGGACCTGCGACGTCCGCTCCGTCGACGAGGTCACGGCTCGAGCGGCCTCCGCCCTGCGCACACGCCTCAGCGGTCGGCGCCCTCCCTCGGCCGTCGACGCCATCGTGGTCGCCATGGCAGACGCCGCCGGCGACGCCACCGTCCTGTCCAGCGATCCCGGCGACCTGCGCGCCCTCGCCGGCCACGCGACCAACCACGTCGAGGTAAGCCGGCTGTAGCTGGCGTTCTGCCACCACCACCGACGACTCCATCGAAGGTCGATTACGCGGGCGCTGTCGCTAGGCGACAGCTCCATGACCGACCGGCGTTATGTGTGTGCAGTTGAACCCTCCGCTGTCATTGACGTTGCCGGTGCGGCAACCGGTTGTGGAGCCAGCCGAGGAACCAGCCCATCGGATCTCCAGGACGCTACGGACCGACCGCGGCCAGCCGGTCGTCGAGCTCGTCGAGATCCCACGTAGTCAGCCTGCGGACCTTGATCCGGGCGATGGGGTCCTCGGCGAGGCGGCGAACGTAGTAGCGGTAGGTGGTGAGCGTCTTCGGCGCCCGGCCCTCGCTCTCGAGGTGCCCGAGGTAACGCTCGAGCAGCGTCCCGACGGTGACGCCGAGGGTGTCGGCGCGGCCGAGCTTGCCGTCATTCACCTCCGTCTCGAGACGCGCGAACTCTTTCCTCGCCGCGGTCTTGGTCCCTCGAAACGAGCGGGACACCTGCCGGGGACGGCCCTGCTCGTCGCGGCCGACGAAGGCCCGCAGCTCCCAGCGTCCCTCCCCCCGCTGCCGCATCGTCCCCATGGGGGCTCAGCGTAGGCAGCAGCCGGGGACGGTGTAGGGATCCGGTGGGGCCCCGCTGTCCCCCGCACCCCTTCTGACCAGGACCTTCGTGGTGCCCCCGCCCGGATTCGAACCGGGATCTGCTCTTTAGGAGAGAGCTGCTCTATCCCTTAAGCGACGGGGGCGGGCACGCGAACCGACCGCCGAAACCCCGGACCGAGCGGCCGGTGGCTCACCGGAGAGTCGAGGCTAGCGCCTCGGGGCGCCGGCTGTCCGGCGTCAGCCCGCCGCCAGGTGCTCGCCGATGGCGACGACGGCGGCCTTGGTGGCGGCGGCGGCCTCGGCCGACAGTGGCGTGGGCCAGGTCGACAGCTTGGCGACCACCGTGTCGGTGGGCCGGTGGACGTACACGTTCTGGCCGTAGATACCCGACCCGTGCAGGAATCCGGCGCTCGGGTCCACCACCCACCAGCAGTTGCGGTAGTGGGCGCCGGCGGGGAAGCCCTCCTGGGGCTCGTCGGCCACGAAGGCGGCCGCCCCGTCCGACGCGCCCCCGACGGTGTCGTCCACCCACGCCCGGGGCACGACGGGCACCCCGTCGCGTTCCCCGCCACGCAGGTACAGCAGGCCGAAGCGCCCGAGATCGCGAAGCGTCATCGACACGCCGCCGTCGGCCATCGGGTTGCCGTGCCCGTCGACGGTCACGTCGGCGTCGAACTCGGCCCCCATCGGCTCCCAGAGCAAGCGGGTGACGGCCTCGTGGAAGCGCAACCCCGACGCCCGCTCGAGGACCCAGGCGAGCACGTCGGTCAGCACCGAGCGGTACCGGAAGGGACCGCCGTGGTCGCCGTCGTTGCCCAGCGTCGCGAAGTAGGCCAGGGCGTCGGGCGGGGCAGCCGGGTCGGTGCGCGGGCGCCACAGGTAGACCTGCTCGTAGGTGCGGACGTCGGCGTCGAGGTTGTCGTAGTCCTCGTCGAAGCGGGTGCCGGCCCGCATGTCCAGCAGGTGCTGCACCGTGGCCCCGTCGAACGACGTACCGGCCAGCTCCGGCACCACCGTGGTCACGGCGGCGTCGGGGTCCAACGCGCCGCCGCCGACGAGAACGCCGGCGACGGCGGCGGTCACCGACTTCGACACCGACATCAGCAGGTGCGGGGTGTCCGGCTCCATCCCGTTGTCGTAGACCTCCGTGACCACGGTGCCGCCGTGCAGCACGAGGAAGCCGTCGGTCTGGGTGCCGGCGAGCATCTCGCCGACGGTCCATTCCCGCCCGAGCGCCCCGAAGCGGACGCCCATGAGGTCGCGCTCCGCCCGGGGCAGCTCCCACACCGGCCCCGGGCCGCGCCGGATGCGCGCCGTGGGGATCAGCTCCCGCACGTGCTGGAACGCCCAGCGGTTGCCCGGAGGGTCCTGCCAGTCGGCGAGGGTGACCAGGCGGTCGGCGCCGAACGGCGGCGGACCGTCCATCAGCGGTCCGGCGGCGCTCACAGCGCCGGCCTGTCGGCAGGGGTGGCGAGCCACGGCTCGACGGCCTCCAGCGCCGCCGCCACCCGGAAGACGGCCACGTCGTCGTAGGTGGGCCCGACGATGGACAGGCCCGTCGGCACCCCGTGACGGGAGCGTCCCGATGGGACGCTCATCACCGGGCAGCGGCTGAAGATGTTGAACGGGATGGTCATCATCACCTCCAACCAGTCGTCGATCGCTTCGCCCCCGACGTCCAACGGGTCGCCCGTGTCCCACTCGGCCGGCAACGCCGGCACGGCGAAGGTCGGGCAGACGAGCGCGTCGAAGTCCTCGAGCAGCTCGCCGAGCGGGTGGTACAGCCGGCCCTCGAGGGCGAGCCCCGGCACCAGCTCGGACTTGGGGACCGCCTCGGACTCCTCGTAGAGCCGGCGGGCGTAGCTCGTCAGCTCGTCGCCGCGGGTGGCGTACAGCTCGGCGATCGAAGCGCCGAAGATCATGCCGAAGTGGATGCGGGCCGCCCGCAGAAAATCCTCGCGACGCCAGGGAAGCTCGACCTCCTCGACCGTGGCGCCCGCCTTGCGGAGGCGGTCGGCCGCCGCCCGGGTGTTGGCCAGCACGTCCGGGTCCACCCGGTAGTCCCCGAGTCGCAGCGACAGGGCGATCCGGGCACCGTCGAGCGGCGGGAACGCCTCGGGCAGCACCAGCTTCGGCCGCAACGAAACGATGTCGGAGGGGTGGGGGCCGGCGATGACGTTCTCGAGCAGCCGGCAGTCGCCGACGGTTCGGGCCAGCGGGCCCTCGTGGCAGTAGTGGTCGAGATTGAAGATCGGTCCCTCGGGCACGCGGCCGTACGGGGGCTTGAAGCCGACGACGCCGCAGAACGAGGCCGGGATCCGGATCGACCCCCCGATGTCCGACCCGGTCGCCAGGGTCGTCGAGCCGGCGGCCAACGACGCCGCGCTGCCGCCGCTCGACCCGCCCGGGCTGAACGCCGGGTTCCAGGGATTGCGGGTGACCCCCCACAGCCGGGACCAGGTGAAGGGCGCACTCGAGAACTCGGGGGTCGTCGTGCGGGCGTGCACGATCCCGCCGGCGTCGAGGATCCGCTGCACGAACACGGCCGTCTCGTCCGCCACCTCGTCCCGGAGGGCCAGCGAGCCGAGGGTGTTGCGCTGGCCGGCGATCGGCGCCTCCTCCTTCACCGCCACCGGGATGCCCTCGAGAGGTCGGGCGGTCCCCTGCCGGTAACGGGCCTCGGCCTCGCTGGCGGCGGCGAGGGCGGCGGCGGGGAAGGTCTCGGCGAAGGCGTTGATGGTCGGCTCCACCTCCTCGGCCCGCTCGATCACCGCCTGCACCAGCTCCACGGGCGAGACCTCACCGGCGCGGAACCGGGTGATCGCCTCGGTGGCGGAGAGATAGCAGAGTCGGTCCGTCACGGCGCTCCTCCCTGCCCCCGGATGTGTCCTGCCGCGCCCCCGGCGGCCCGGCGGCACGGTAGCCGACCGCCGCCGGCGGGGGCCACCGGCGCTCAGGCGCCGAGCGGAGCCACGGCCGTGACGGTCCAGAAGGCGAGCGGGGCGTCGAGTCGCCCGTCGGGACGGGCCAGGCGGTCCAGCCGCTCCTCGACGGCGGCGAGGGCTTCGTCCCGGCGATCCGCCGGGACACCCCGGAAGTCCAACTCGCCCACCTCGAACAGCGCCTCGCGCTCGACGGCCACAACGAGATCGTGCGCCTCGACCTCGACCCCGCCCCAGCCGGCGGCGGACAGCAGGGCGGCGGTCGCCGAAGCATCGGCCAGGCTGAAGGGGCCGGTGGCGCTCTTGCCGGGCGCGGGGCCCGGGGGCGTCGGGAGGAACGGCGCCAGCGCCGGGCCCACGTTCCACGGGTTGCTGGCTGGATCGCGCCAGCAGGCGAAGCCCAACCGCCCGCCGGGGCGGGTGTGGCCGCGCAGGCGGGAGAAGGCCCGGCTCGGCTCGTCGAAGAACATCACCCCGAACTGGCTGGCCACGACGTCGAAGAGGCCCGATGGGAGCGGGTCCTCCTGGGCGTCGCCGACGACGAAGCTGACGTTGCCCGCACCCCGCGCCGCGGCCCGCTCCCTCGCCAGCGACACGAGCGACGCCGACAGGTCGACGCCGACGACCCGCCCGGGGCCGACCCGCTCGGCGAGGGCGAAGCTGGCCGTCCCGCCACCGCAGCCGACCTCGAGGACCTGCGCGCCGTCGGCCGGCGACAGGCGGTCCACCAGGATCGGGGTGACCCGGGCGGTGAAGGCCTCGCGCCGTGGCCAGATCGAACTCCAGTAGGCGTCGTTCCACCGGCGACGCTCGGCCTCGTTGCTCATGGCGGGCGACGGTAGACGGCCCGGGGTCAGCCGATGGCGCGCACCGCCAGCAGGGTCACGTCGTCGTCGTGGCCGGCGACGCGTAGTTCGTCGGCGAGACGGACCAGGACGGTGTCGGTCAACCCCGTCCCGATCGCGCCCGCCGCCGCCGCCAGCCGCTGGAGGCCGTCGTCGAGGTCCTCGCCCCTCCGCTCGACCAGGCCGTCGCTGTAGGCGAGCACGGTCTCCCCCGGGCGGAGGGCGACGTCGGTGACCGGCCGCTCCCCGGCAGCGACGCCGAGGGGCGGCGAGCCGGCGACCTCTAGCCACCGGGTGCTGCCGTCGGCGGCGACCGCGAGTGCCGGCAGGTGCCCCGCCGACAGGACGCTCATCGAGCCTGCACCGGGCCGGACGACGAGGTAGAGCAGCGTGACCAGCTGCGACATGTCGAGACGGTCGAACATCGTGTCGACGCGCCCGGCGACGGTCCGCGGGTCGGGGTCGAGGGCGATGAACGCCCGCAGCGCCGCTCGCACCTGGGCCATGGCGGCGGCGGCCGCCACCCCCCGTCCCATGACGTCGCCGACGAGCGCCACGAGGCGACCGTCGGGCAGGGTCAGGGCGTCGTAGAAGTCCCCGCCGACGTCGGTGCGGCCCGCCGGTCGGTAGTGCACGGCGACCTGCCAACGGTCGCTGTCGGCGAAGGTCTCGGGCAGGACGGCCCGTTGCAGCTGCAGGGCCACCTCGAGCGTCTCGGTGTGCAGCTGGGAGTTGTCGATCGCCAGGGCGGCGCGACGGGCGAGGTCCTCGGCGAAGGGGACGTCGGCGCGCGAGTAGCTGCGGCCGGACTCGGCGTAGACGAACGAGAGGACCCCGAGCGTGCGACCCCGGGCGGTCAGGGGGACGGTGAGACCGCTGCGCAGCTGCAGGTCACGGACCAAGCGGCGCTGGTCGTCGTCGAGGGCGAGCTGCTCCAGCAGTGCGTCGTCGACGTGCTCGACGAGCTGGGAGACCCCGGTGCGGGCGACGGCCGGGGCGCCGGTCGGGGCGTCCATCTGCGGCGGGTAGCGCTCCCACAGCTCGTGCGCCAGCGCCACCTTCGCCGGGTCGACGTGGCTGACCGCCACGCGCCGGAAGCTGCCCTCCTCGAGGAGGTCGATGGCGCACCAGTCGGCGAAGTCGGGGACCGCCAGGTCGGCGACCCGCCGGAGCGTGGACTCGTAGTCCAGCGAGGTCGCCAGGGCCGTCGAGGCGTCGGCGAGGTACCGCAGCTTCGACGCCGCCGCCGCCGCGGTCATCGTGGCCTGGATCCGTTCGATGGCCTGGGCGCAGCTGTCGGCCAGCGCGCCGAGGTAGCCGCGGCTCCCGTCGTCGAAGTCCCGCAGTTCGGGGAAGGCGAGGCCGACCGAACCGACGCAACGCTCGCCGGTCATCAGCGGCAGGACGATGAGGGAGCGCTCACCGTCCTCGGGCGGGAACAGACCGGGCCACCGGCGGTCGATCTCGGCGCGCGTGGCGCCGACGACGACCTCGCCGGCCCGGACGGCCTCCGCCAGGGGGTTGGCGGCGACGACCGGGATCCGCCGCCACTGCGACGGGTCGACGGGTCGGGTGCTGTGCAACCCGACCACCCGGAGGGCGTCCTCGTCGAGGACGCACAACGATGCGGCGTCGGCGCCGAGCACTTCGGAGGCGCTCGCCGTGACCACCTTGGCCAGCACGTGCAGGTCCGTGGTGCCGGCGATGTCGGCGACGACCCGGGCGAGGTCGGCCGTCGCCGCCATACCGGGACCGGCGTCCCCGGCCAGCACCACCAGCCCCACGACCTCCCCGTCGCGCCGGATCGGCACGGACCTCAGGCGCGGTGCCCGGCCGGAGGGAGCCGCGGGGCCGGCCCAGCTCTCGCCCCGCCGGGCCGCCTCCACCGCCTCGCCGGGGACGTCACCCGGCGAGGGGTGGGCGCGCCCCGGGCCGGCACCGAGGGGGTGGCCGTCCAGGTCGGCCACCACCACGTAGCGCTCGGCGCCGCAGGGGTCTTCCGGCGCCGACGTTGGTCTCCTCGAGGTCACGTACACGATCCTCTACCCGCTCCGGCCCGCCGCCGACCAGCACGAGGTTTGCGGCCAATCGCGCCCGGGTAGCCGCACGAACGGGGCCGGCAGCCGTCGAGTCCCCTCGAAACGGGAGGCCCCCTGTGGATTGGCTGGTCGAACCCGGAGTCGAAGGCGCCGAGCGGACGGTGACGGGCATGATCGTCGACCAGCTCCGGCGCCGGGCCGCCGCCCCGGAACGGGCGGTCGAGGCCGAACCCCTCGTGCGGGAGGCGCTGGCGGTGCCGGCGGCATGCCTGTGGGCCCGCCTGGACTGGGAGCAGGTCCAGCCGGAGCTCACCGTACGCGCACGTGCCGAGCCGCTCGACGATCCCGGCTCGGCCCTCGCCGACGGCGTGTGGTCCGCCGACCGGCCCACGGCGGAGCTCGCCGAGACCTTCGACGGCGGCCCGGCGGTGCGGGTCTCGCTTCCCGTGGCCCGGGGGCCGGTGGTCGACCTCGACCTGGCCCCCTCGCGGGTCGTCCCCGAGGACGGCGCCGGCTACCCCGGAGCGGTCGCCTCCATCCTCGCCGGCCAACTGGAGTCGGGCCGGACGATCCCCGAGGCGGCAGCGGTGGCCGGGGCCACGGCCGCCGGCGCGGCGCTCGGTGCGTGGCACGCCGAACAGGACCGCAGCCCGACGACGGCCGCCGAGGTCGCCGATGCCTTCCTCGCCTTCGTCAACCGGGCGGGTGCCGACTTCGCCGTCGTCGAGGCGGACGGCCGGCGGGCGGTGGTCGCCAACCGCCGGTGCCCCTTCGGCAGCGGGTCCTCCAACCCGGAGGTGCTGTGCCGCTCGACGGCGGCACTGCTCGGCTCCCTCGGCGCGCGCCTCAACGGGCGGGCCACGGTCGTCCTCGACGAGAGCATCGCCGCCGGCGACCACCGGTGCCGGGCGGTGCTCGACCTCGACGGGGAGCCCTCGCGCTGGAACCAGAGCTACACCTGGCCCCCCGCCGGTCCGGCGGGTTCGCGCGGCGCCGCCGTCACGCAGGGTTTTCGCGTCGCCATCTCCCTGCAGCTGCCACGCGACCAGGTCTCCGTGCCGTTGATCCGCCACATGGTCGCCAACACCCTGCGCGAGGTCGGGGCGGTCGACGACGACGTCAGCGCCGTCGAGATCGCCGTCAGCGAGGCGGCGGGCAACGTGATCCGCCACTCGGGCGCCGGCGACGCCTACGACGTGGAGGTGACCATCGGGCCGCAGCTGGTCGAGCTGCGGGTGATCGACATCGGGCGGGGTTTCGACAGCGAGAGCATCCACAGCGACGCCGAGGACCTGAGCGCCGAGAGCGGGCGGGGGATGGCGTTGATGCACGCCCTGGTGGACCAGGCGACGTTCGCGTCGGCGCCCGAGCGCGGCACCGTCGTGCACCTGGTCAAGGCGCTCCACTTCGACGAGGGCGCCCCGGCCAGGCGCCTGATGCTCAGCCAACTCGCCGAGCAAAACGCCGCCGGGGAGGACACGGAGCCGGGCGGCACAGCGCCGGAGCGTCCGTAGACTCGACCCATGGAGCACCGCACCCTGGGACGCACGGGAGTCAAGGTCAGTCCGCTCTGCCTCGGAGCCATGATGTTCGGCGCCTGGGGCGAACCGGACCACGACGAATCGGTGCGCATCATCCACCGGGCCCTCGACGCCGGGATCAACTTCATCGACACGGCCGACGTGTACTCGCAGGGCGAGTCCGAGGAGATCGTCGGCAAGGCGCTGGCGCAGGTCGACCGCTCCCAGGTGGTGTTGGCCACCAAGTTCCACGGCTCGATAGGCGACGACCCCAACCGCTCCGGCAACTCCCGGCGCTGGATCGTGCAGGAGGTCGACAACAGCCTGCGCCGCCTGGGGACCGACTACCTCGATCTCTACCAGGTCCACCGCCCGGACCCCACGACCGACATCGAGGAAACCCTCTCGGCGCTGACCGACCTGGTGCGGGCAGGCAAGATCCGGTACTTCGGCCACTCGACCTTCCCCGCCCACCAGATCGTCGAGGCCCAGTGGGCGGCGCAGCGGCGCGGCACGGAGCGCTTCGTCAGCGAGCAGCCGCCCTACTCGATGCTGGTCCGGGGCATCGAGGCCGCCGTGCTGCCCGTCTGCCAGTCCTACGGCATCGGGGTGATCCCCTGGAGCCCGCTCGGCGGGGGGTGGCTCTCCGGTCGCTTCGGCAGCGGCAAGGACAACAGCAGCCGCCGGGCCGAGCGGCTCCCCGGCCGCTACGACCTGTCCAAGCCGGCCAACCAACGCAAGATGGAGGCGGTCGACCGGCTCCAGGCCCTCGCCGACGAGGCGGGCATGAGCCTGATCCACCTGGCCCTGGCCTTCGTGCTCGAGCACCCGGCGGTGAGCTCCGCCATCATCGGCCCGCGCACCATGGACCACCTGGAGGGTCAGCTGGGTGCTGCCGAGATCCGGCTCGACCGGGACCTGCTCGACCGGATCGACGAGATCGTGCCTCCGGGCACCGACTTCTCGCTCGACGACGCCGGGTACGTCCCGCCCGCCCTGGCACGCCCGGAGCTGCGCCGGCGTCCGCCGGCGCGCTGACCCCCGAGGACCGACCTACCGGTCGTCGTCCTCCTCGTCCTCCTCGTCCCACCGCTCGTTGCGAGCCGCCACCCGGTCGCGCCAGTGTTCGGCTGCTTCGCGGGTCTCGTAGGGCCCGAGGCGGTCGCCCCGGTCGCACTCCTCGCGGGTCTCGACCTTGCCGTGCTTGAAGCAGTAGAACCAGTTGCCGCGCGGGTTGGCCGGCAGGTCGCCGGTGTCGGGGGTGCCCATCGGCGCGAGCCTACGGCGTCGGGCTCCGCGGCCCGGCGTCGCCGCGCACCAGGCCGTCGACGAGGCGGGCCACCACCGCGTCGCGGTCGACCCCGACCGCCACCCGGACGGGGGTCGCGTCGGGCGGATGCGACGCGAAGAGCCGCCGGTCGAGCAGCAGCATGCCGCGGGTGGTCGGCGACCGCAGCTCCACGCCGGCCGGCAGCTCGACGTAGCGGGCCAGCTCCGGTTGCAGCGCCAGTCGTGCGGCGGTGGGGTCGTGCATCGGGCACCCGGGCCGCCCGTGGCGCCCGCGGTAGAACTGCACGTAGTGCGGCAGCACGGCCGAGACGAAGCGGGCGGCGGGGGCGTCGCTGGCCGCCAGCCGGGCCAGGTCGCCCTCCTCCAGCCAGGTGCGCATCGTCACGTCCAGGCCCACCACCGTCACCGGCCACCCGGCGCGCAGCACGAGGTCGGCGGCCTCCGGGTCGTGCGCGAAGTTGGCCTCGGTGTGGGTCCCCACGTTGCCCGGAGCGTCGAGGGTCCCGCCCATGACCACCACGCTGGGCACCAGCCCCACGATCCCGGGGTCGAGCAGCACGGCCAGCGCCAGATTGGTGAGCGGCCCGGTGGCGAGCACCGTGCACCCACCCGGATGGGTGCGGATCACCTCCACGAGCTGCACCGCCGCTGGTGTCCCCACCGGCTGCCGCTCGACGGCGGTCGCCGGCGGCGCGGCGCCGCCCAGCCCGTCGTCCCCGTGGACCTCGGCACTGAGCTCCACCGGCTGCGCCAGCGGCCGGGCGGCGCCCACGGCGACGGGCACCTCCCGGAGGCCGACCAGGTCGAGCACGGTCAGGGCGTTGCGGGCGGCGCGGGCGGCGTCGGTGTTGCCGTGGACGCTGCCGACGGCCACGATCCGCACCCCCGGCTCGCCGGCGAGGGACAGCAGGGCGATGGCGTCGTCGACGCCGTAGTCACCGTCGAGGACGAACAAGCGCTCGGGCACGCCGGCGATCCTGGCACGCGCCGGTAGCCTCCGGGCATGACCGGGCGGCCCGGACGCCGGTGAGGATCGCGCTGGTCGGCACGGAGCTGGCACCGGCACGCGCCGGTGCGGGCGCCCTCGAGACCCTGCTCGACGGGTGGGCGGCCGCCCTCGCCGCCGGTGGCGACGAGGTCCACCTGGTCGGCGCACCCGGCACCGCCGCAGGGACGGACACGGCCGTCGCCCGCCACGAGCTCGCCCACCACCCTGCCGGACTCGACGCCCTCGTCGCCCGGCTCGCCCCCGACGTCGTCGTGCTCAACAACCGGCCGGCGTGGCAGGCGCTGGTGCGGACGGCGACGCTGCACCTGATGCACAACTGGCCGGACGCCTGGCAGCTCGGCGAGCGGCCGCCGGCGGCGCTCGTCGGGCAGGCGTCGGCGGCGGCGGTGAGTGGACCGCTCGCAGCCGTGGTGGCCTCGGCGCTCGGCCGCCCCGGGCAGGGCGTGGCCGTGGTCCCGCCGTTCGCCGGGGACGCCTTTACCCAGGTGGAACCGGACCCGCAACCGGGGTTGATCCTCTCCCCCAACCGCCTCCTCGCCAAGAAGGGTGTCCGGGAGCTGGTGGCCGCCAGCCGCCTCCCCGCCCTCGACGGCCACCAGATCCTCGTCACCGACTACCTCTCGCCCTGGAGGCACGCCACCGCCGAGCACGACGCCCTGCGCGCCGTCGTCACCGCCGCCCCCCGCTGCCGGCTCGTGCCACCGCCGACGACCCGCCCGGCGATGGCCGCCCTGCTCGCCCGGGCCTCGGCCGTCGTCGTGCCCTCCATCCGCCCCGAGGGGTTCGGCATGGCGGCCGTCGAGGCGCAGGCCGTCGGCGTCCCCGTCGTCACCAGCGGCCTCGGCGGCCTGGCCGAGGCGACGCTGCCACCCAGCCGCGTCGTCGACCCCCACGATCCCGACGCCCTCGCCGCCGCCATCGTCGCGGCCGCGGGCGTGGACCGGAGCGCCCGCCTCCGGTTGCGCGACGAGGCCCGGCGCCACTGGTCGGCGCAGCGGTCGGTCACGGCCTTGCGCGCCGCCCTGGGAGCGGCGTCGGCCGGTCCGCCGGCCGGGCGGATCAGCCGGCGATGACCTCGGCGCCGACGTAGGGGACCAACGCCTCCGGCACCCGGATCGTGCCGTCGGGCTGCTGGCCGTGCTCGACGATGGCCGCCCACACCCGGGGCGTCGCCAGCCCGGACCCGTTGAGCGAGTGCACCAGCTCGACGGCGCCCGTCTCCGCCCGCCGGAAGCGGATGCCGCCCCGGCGGGCCTGGAAGTCCGTGACGAGGCTGACCGACGACACCTCGAGCCAGCGGTCCAGGCCCGGCGCGTACACCTCCAGGTCGAACACCCGGGAAGCGGCGAAGGTCAGGTCCCCCGAGCACAGCTCGACCACCCGGTACGGCAGCCCCAGGGTGCGCAGCGTCCGCTCGCAGTCGCCGAGCAGCGCCGACAGCTCGTCCTGGCTCGCCTCCGGCGTGCACAGCGACACCAGCTCCACCTTGTGGAACTCGTGCAGGCGCTGCATGCCCCGCGTGTCCCGGCCCGCCGCGCCCGCCTCGCGTCGCCAGCAGACCGAGTACGCCATGCTCCGCTTCGGCAACTCGTCCTCGGCCAGGATCTCGCCCTGGGGCAGGCCCATCAGCGCCACCTCGGCGGTGGGCAGCAACCACAGCTCGTCGTCGCGCAGCCGGTACGCCTGGGTGTCGAACTTCGTCAGGTGGCCGGTGCGCTCGATCACCTCGGTGCGCACCATGTGCGGCACGACCGTCTCCTGGTAGCGGTCGCGGTGCAGGTCGAGGCCGAAGTTGACCAGTCCCCGCAGGAGCCGCGCACCACCCCCCTTCAGCACCTCGAACATCGCGCCGCTCAGCTTGCCCGCCCGTTCGGAGTCCATGATCCCGAGGGCCTCCGCCACCTCCCAGTGGGGCCGCAGCTCCCGGCCCTCGAAGGCGGCCGGGTCGTAGCCCTCGACGCGCACCACCCGGTTGTCGGCGTCCGAGCGCCCGTCGGGGACGACGTCGTCGGGGAGGTTGGGCAGGCGGGCGATGAGGTCGTCGAAGCGCTCCTCGGCGGTACGCCGCTCCGCCTCCATCGCCTCGATGCGCTCCCGGAAGGCGGACAGCTCCGCCCGCTTGGCCTCGGCCTCGTCCTTGCGGCCCTCCCGCATGAGGCGGCCCACCTCGCCGGATCCGGCGTTCATCTCCCGGCGGGCGTCGTCGGTGGCGGTGATGGCGGCGCGCCGGGCCACGGCGGCGTCCCTGGTCTCGACGACGAGCTCCCGGGCGACGCCCTTGCGGGACAGCCGCCGGGCGGTCTCGTCGAAGTCGTCGAGGAGCAGGCGGGCATCGATCAAGGCTGCGAGCCTCCTGGGGTGGCGCGGCCGGTCGGCCCGGCGGCGGGGGGTGGGGTGGGGCGTGCCGGTTCGGCGGCGGGGGCCGGGCGCGGCGCCGGTACCGGAGGCCGGACGGGGGCAGCCGGGGGCCGGGCAGCAGACCGGGCAGGGGGCGCCGATGCCGGATCCGGCATCGCCTGCAAGGAACGCCACGTCTCGCGCAGCCCCTCCTCGAGGCTCACCGCCGGAGCGAAGCCCGCAGCCCGGAAGCGGCCGGCGTCGACCGCCACCCTCGGCATCTCGCGCTTCTCGGCGTCGACGTGGCGCACCGCAATGGGGCGGCCGGCTGCCACGGCTGCGAGCTCGACCAGCTCGTTGACCGAGACGTCGCGCCCGGCCCCGACGGTGAACACCGCCGAGCCCGCCAACCCGAGGGCCAGCAGCAAGGCGACCACCGCGTCGGTCACGTAGAGGTAGTCGCGACGTTGACCGCCGTCGCCGTGGACGACGAGGGGCTCGTCCCGCCGGGCCGCCCGCAGGACGGCGGCGACGATGCCCCCGTCGCGCTCGTCCATCCCCGGCCCGTAGACGTTGGTGATCCGCAGGGCGACGGAGCGGATCCCGTAGCTGCCGGCGTAGGCCGACAGCAGCGCCTCGCAGGCCGCCTTGCTGGCGCCGTAGGGGGTCAGGGGGCGGGGTACGACCGACTCGTCGATGAGGCGGTCGCCGACGTCGCCGCACAGGGCGTTGGTGGAGGCGAACACGACGGGAGCGCCGGCGGTGGCGCGGTTGCGCTCGAGCAGCGCCTCGGTCACGGCGACGTTGTCGAGGAAGACCCCGTGCGGATCCTCGACGGACCGTAGGACGGACTTGACGCCGGCGAGGTGCACGATCCCGTCGATCCCCGGGCGGACGGCGGCGGCCACGACCGCCGGGTCGCGGAGATCGCCGACGACGGACTCCACGTCACCCGGGAAGCGCCGGCGAGCCACGACGACGGGCTGGTCACCGCGCGCCAGCAGCGCCCCCACCACGTGGCGGCCGATGAACCCGGACCCTCCCGTGACCACGATCCGCAATCGGCTTCTCCTGCTGCTCCGCTGCCGGGCTTGGTTCCCACGGTCCTTCACCGTCGCTGCCGCGCCCGCCGTTCGGCCCGCTGCGCTGAGCGGAGCTCCGAGGCGTCGGGCCTCGCCACCGTAGCAAGGCGGCCGTGAGCGCAGGCCCGGACGGTCGCCTGCGCCGCCCCACCCGATCGCCGGCCGCTCCCCGGTCCGCTGGTAGGGTTTCGGACCCGTGACCGAGACTTCTCGCCCGGCGGCGGAGGTCCGCCCCGCCCCGCCCCGGACCCGTGATCCGATCGAGGCGGCCAGGGTCAACGACGACGCCGTCGCCGAGTTCCGCACCGCCCACCCCGAACCCATGGCGCCGGTCGTGGTGGTGGTCCCTGCCTACAACGAGGGCGCGTCCGTGGCCGGGGTGGTGGCCACGGTCCCCCGGGAGCTCGGGGGGCTGCCGGTCGACGTGCTCGTGGTGGACGACGGGTCGGCCGACGACACCACCGCCCGGGCCCGGGAGGCCGGCGCGCTCGTCACCACCCTGCGTTCCAACACCGGCCAGGGCAACGCCTTCAAGGCGGCCTACCGGATCGCCTGCGAGGCCGGGGCCCGCTACATCGCGACGGCGGACGCCGACGGGCAGTTCGACCCCAAGGAGCTCGACGGCCTGGTCCGCATGATCGTCGAGGACCGGGCCGACTTCGTGACCGGTTCACGGCGCCTGGGGGTCGCCCACACCGACGACTCGGTGCGGGCCCTCGGCGTGGTGGTGTTCGGGACGCTGATCACCGTGCTGACCGGGGTCCGGATCAGCGACCCGGCCAACGGCCTGCGGGTCATGCGGGCCGAGGTGGCCGCCAACGTGGACCTGCGCCAGCTCCAGTACCAGAGCTCGGAGCTGCTGATCAACGCCATCGCCCGGGGCTACCGGGTGTGCGAGGCGCCGGTCACGATGCACAAGCGCAAGGAGGGCGCCTCCAAGAAGGGAGGCAACCTCGTCTACGGTTGGCGGTTCACGAAGGTCGTCTTCTCGACCTGGTGGCGCCTGCGCCCCGTCGCCCGCCGGAGCCTTTCCGG
>DASSZM010000239.1:0-3666 GCA_035702855.1 Acidimicrobiales bacterium
CCGACCCCGACCCCGGCCCGGCCCGGCCCGGCCCGGCCCGGCCCCGCCCCGACCCGTCGGCCCCGGCCCGGCGGGCGGCCCGCCGGCCCCGACCCGCCGGCCCCGCGCTCAGGCCGCCCGCCGCCGGCGCCACTCGGCGACGACCGCGTCGCCCACCGCCTCCTCGGCGGTCGCGACCCACCGGTCGACCTCGCTCCACACCTGCAGGGCGGTCTCGGGGCTCACGGGCTGCGCTGCCTGCCGGGCCGCCAGCCGGCGCAGGTCCTCGGCGTCCATGCCGGCGAACAGCCCCCGCCGCTGGGCCCACTCCAGCTGCTCCGGCCGCTCCGCCCACGCCAGGAAACGCTCGGCCCGCCGGCGGGTGTCGGCGTCGTCGACGCTCCGGGCCGCCCAGCGATCCACCTGGGTGAGCAGGTGATCGCGCAGGGTGCGGACCACGGTGGCCTCGTCCCTGCCGTCGACAGCGAGGTCGAGCGCATCGCGCAGTCCGCGGCGGAGCCGGATGGCGGCCTCGGCGGCGGCGGGTGGGTCGATCATGGCGGCGGCGTCGTCCGACGCGACCATGTCGTCCAGCAGCGGTCGGGCGCCGCCGGGCGGGTCGAGCGCGACGGCCAGCAGGGTGGTGACGACGGCCCGCAGCTGCGGGCCCGGCGCGTCCAGGGCGTCGAGGAGCCGGTCGAGCAACTCGCCTGGCGCCCCGGTCACCGCTCCCACCCCCTGACCGTACCGGGGCAGCGGGCGGGACGAGTCGAGCGGTCGAGGGCGGTCCCACATTCAGGAGCGGCCGCTCGTTCAGGGCCGGGCGGCCGAGGCGCTCCCGCCGAGGACGGCGGCCCCGACGCGGGCGACGGTCGGTAGCACCGAGGCCACGTCCTCGTCGGTGGTGCGGTGGTTGACGAAGCACGCCCGCAGGCAGGCGTGCCCGTCCACGCGGGCGGGGGCGAGGTAGACGTCGCCGTCGGCCTGGATGGCATCGGCCAGCACGGCGTGGTACCCGTCGAGGTCGTCGACGCCGTCGGGGACGTGGCGGAAGCAGACCGTCGACAGCTCGGGTTCGAGGACCAGCTCGAAGGCCGGGTCCTCGGTGAGCAGCTGCGCCAGGTACGCCGCCTGGGCCAGGTTGCGCTCGATGGCGTCGCGGACCGCCGCCGCGCCGTGGACCCGCATCGCCAGCCACAGCTTGAGGCTGCGCAGCGGCCGGGAGTACTCGAGGGTGAGGTCCACGCCGTGGACCTGTTCCTCCTCGACGTGGGGCATGTAGGTCTCCTCGTGGGAGAACGCCCGCCGCAGCGCCATCACGTCCCGCATGAGCAGCACGCTGCACGGCTTGGGGACGTACATCCACTTGTGGGCGTCGACGGTGGCCGAGTCGGCCCGGTCCAGCCCGGCGAAGAGGTGGCCCTTGGTGGCGCTGGCGGCGGCCGGCAACCCGTAGGCCCCGTCGACGTGCAGCCACACGCCCTCCTCGGCGCAGGCGTCGGCGAGGGCGGCCAGGTCGTCGACGGCGCCGGTGAGGGTGCTGCCGGCGTTGGCCACCACGGCCACCGGGGTGATGCCGTCGGCCCGGTCCCGGCGGAGGGCGGCGACGACCCCGTCGACGTCGACCCGGTGGCGGGCGTCGATCGGCACGGACCGCACGCCGGCGTTGCCGATGCCGAGCAACTCGGCGGCCCGGCGCACGGAGTAGTGGACCTCGGCGGAGCACACCAGCGAGAGGCGCCGCCCGGCGACGCCGTCACGGCGGCTGCCCGGCAGGGCGTGCTCCCGGGCGGCGGCGAGGGCCGTCAGGTTGGAGATCATCCCGCCCGAGGCCATGATCCCCCCGGGCGCCCCGAACCCGACGAACTCCGACACCCACCGCACCGCCTGCGCCTCGAGCAGGCCGGCGCCGCCCGCTTCGACGGCGACGTTGACGTCGTGGGAGGCCATCAGGGCGTCGGCGAGGACCCCCATCTCCAGACCCGACGAGCCGACGTAGGCCAGGAAGCGGGGGCGGCTCTGGGCGATGCTGGCGTCGAGCACGCGGGCGGCGTGGTCGAGGGCGGCCGACGGGTCGCCCGGCCCCTCGGGGAGGGGCCCGTCGAGGGACGCCCGCAGCTCGGCGGTGACCGCCGGCTGGCCTGCCCGGGGGTGGTCGAAGCTGCGCCAGGCGGCGAGGATCAGGTCGGCGGCGTGGGCGAGGACGGCCTCACGGTCGGGGAGCGCCAGCGGGTCGCCGACCGCCGGTCGGGGAGGTGGGTGGCCGGCGCCACCGCCAGCCCTGCCCCGGAGCTCGTCCCGGAGGCCGTCCCGGAGGCCGTCCCCCGCGCCGCCCGACTCGGTGCCCGCCGCCATCGCCGTCCTCCCGGGGAACTCGTTCGGCCCCAAACTACCAGCCGCCGGCGGGCCGGTCGCCCGGCGGAACCGGACGACCCGCCCACTAGAATCCTCTGGATCAGCACGCGTTGAGACGACCCAGGGAGCGCACGTGGCCGAGGTGGAGATCGGGCGGGGGAAGTCGGGCCGGCGGGCGTACGGGTTCGACGACATCGCGATCGTGCCGAGCCGCCGGACCCGGGACCCCGAGGACGTCGACATCAGCTGGGAGATCGACGCCTACCGCTTCGAGCTGCCGCTCATGGCCTCGGCGATGGACGGCGTGGTCAGCCCGGCGACCGCCATCGAGATCGGTCGCCTCGGCGGTGTCGGTGTGCTCAACCTCGAGGGGCTCTGGACCCGCTACGAGGATCCCGAGCCGCTGTTCGAGGAGATCGCCCGCCTCGACACCGACAAGGCGACCGCCCGGATGCAGCAGATCTACCAGGAGCCGATCAAGGCGGAGCTGGTGACCCAGCGGATCCTGGAGGTCAAGGAGGCGGGGGTGACGACCTGCGCGTCGCTGACGCCGCAGCGGACCCGCCGGTTCGCCCAGGCGCTGCTCGACGCCGACCTCGACCTGTTCGTGATCCAGGGCACCGTCGTGTCCGCCGAGCACGTCTCCAAGACCAGCGAGCCGCTCAACCTGAAGCGCTTCATCCGGGAGTTCGACATCCCGGTGATCGTCGGCGGCTGCGCCTCCTACCAGGCCGCCCTCCACCTGATGCGCACCGGGGCGGTCGGCGTGCTCGTCGGGGTCGGCCCCGGCCACGCCTGCACCACCCGGGGCGTGCTCGGCATCGGCGTCCCCCAGGCGACCGCCATCGCCGACGCCAGGGCGGCGCGCGCCCAGCACCTCGACGAGACCGGCGTGTACGTGCACGTGATCGCCGACGGTGGCATGGGGACCGGGGGCGACATCGCCAAGGCGATCGTCTGCGGCGCCGACGCCGTGATGATCGGGTCGCCGCTGGCGGCCGCCCGGGAGGCGCCGGGCAAGGGGTACCACTGGGGGATGGCGACGTTCCACCCGACGCTGCCGCGCGGCGCCCGGGTGCGGACGGCCACGCGCGGCACGCTCCAGGAGATCCTGGTCGGCCCCGCCCACGACAACGACGGCCGGCTCAACCTCTTCGGCGCCCTCCGCACGTCGATGGCCACCTGCGGCTACGAGTCGGTGAAGGAGTTCCAGAAGGCGGAGGTCATGGTGGCGCCGGCGCTGCAGACCGAGGGCAAGGACCTCCAGCGCAGCCAGGGCGTCGGCATGGGCCACTGAGCGCCGCCGCCGACCCCGCCGCCAACCGCGCCGCC
>DASSZM010000099.1:0-3210 GCA_035702855.1 Acidimicrobiales bacterium
ATGCCCCCCATCCTCGAGGTCGTCGACCTCAGCACCCACATCCAGCTGACCAAGTCGGTCGTGCAGGCCGTGGACCACGTGAGCTTCCACCTCGACGCGGGCGAGACCCTCGGCCTCGTGGGCGAGTCGGGCTCCGGCAAGTCCATGACCGGCCTGTCGGTCATGGGGCTCCTGCCCAACGGCGGCCACATCGTCGGTGGTTCGATCAAGCTCGACGGTCGTGAGCTCGTGGGCCTGCCCGCCGGGGAGCTCCGGGCCCTGCGCGGCAACGAGATCGCCATGATCTTCCAGGACTCGGCGAGCTCGCTCAACCCGACCAAGACCATCGGCGACCAGGTCGCCGAGCCGGTGATGCTGCACCGCAGGGCGAGCAAGAAAGAGGCGCTCGACCGGGCGGTCGAGGTGCTGACCCTCGTCGGGCTCCCCCGGCCGAAGGAGCGGCTCGGCGACTACCCCCACCAGCTCTCCGGGGGGCTCCGCCAGCGGGTGATGATCGCCATCGCCCTCACCTGCGACCCGAAGGTGCTGATCGCCGACGAACCCACCACGGCCCTCGACGTCACCATCCAGGCGCAGATCCTGGCGCTGCTCGACGACCTCAAGCAGCAGCTCGGCATGGCGGTGCTGCTCGTCACCCACGACATGGGGGTCGTCGCCGGGCGTGCCGACCGGGTCAACGTGATGTACGCCGGCCACGTCGTGGAGACGGCGGACACCGACGAGCTGTTCCGCTCGATGCACCACCCCTACACCCAGGGGCTGCTGGCGTCTATCCCCCGGCTCGACCAGGACAACCGCCGCCGGCTGTACAGCATCCCCGGGGTCCCGCCCGACCTGACCAGCCCGCCGCCAGGCTGCCGCTACGCCGCCCGCTGCCCCCACGCCGACGAGAAGTGCGTCGCCGAGGAGCCGCCGCTGGCGGAGGGCGGCCCCGACTTCACCCGCAACGGCTCGGGTCGGGCGGCACCGGGCCACGCCTTCGCCTGCTGGCACCCGGTCGACGGGCCGGTGGAGCTCGTCGAGGGCGCCGACCAGGGCAGCACCGAGGCCCCCCGCCGGGGTGAGGCCCTGCTCGAGGTCGACCACGTGGTCAAGGAGTACCCGGTCACCGCCGGCGCCGTCCTGCAGCGCAAGGTGGGATCGGTGAAGGCCGTGTCCGACGTCGCCGTGCGGGTCGGCAGGGGCGAGATCTACGGCCTGGTGGGCGAGTCGGGGTGCGGCAAGACGACGCTCGGCAAGGTGATCGTCGGGCTCGAGCCGCCCAACGCCGGCAAGGTGCTCCTCGAGGACCGGGACGTGTTCTCCGCCCGGGGACGCTCGCTGCGCAGGCAGCGGCGCGAGCTGCAGATGATGTTCCAGGACCCCTACTCGTCGCTGGACCCCCGCATGCGGGTCGGTGGGATCCTGCGCGAGCCCCTCGAGATCCAGGGGGTGGGCAGCCGCCACGAGCAGGACAAGATGATCGGCGACCTGCTCAAGGAGGTGGGCCTGCCGGCCAACGCCACCGAGCGCTACCCCCACGAGTTCTCCGGCGGCCAGCGCCAGCGGATCGGGCTGGCCCGTGCCCTCACCCTCAGCCCGAAAGTGATCGTCGCCGACGAGCCGGTGAGCGCCCTCGACGTCTCGATCCGCTCCCAGGTCCTCAACCTCATACGGCGGCTGCAGAGCAGCCACGGCCAGAGCTACGTCGTGATCTCCCACGATCTGGCGGTGGTCAAGTACCTCTCGGACCGCATCGGGGTCATGTACCTCGGCAAGCTGGTCGAGGAGGGCTCCGGCGACGACATCTACCACCGGCCCGCCCACCCCTACACCGCCGCCCTGATCGACACCATCCCGGTCCCCGACCCGAGCGTGGAGCGCTCCAAGACCGAGGTCGGTATCCGGGGCGAGCTGCCGAGCCCCATCAACCCGCCGTCGGGTTGCCGGTTCCGCACCCGCTGCCCCCGGGCGCAGGAGCGCTGCGCCGACGAGGAGCCGGCGTTGCGTGGCTTCGGCACCGGGCACATCGCCGCCTGCCACTTCCCGCTGCAGGAGCCCCTCGAGCCGGCGACCGCGGGCAGTTCGGCGGCGGCCCCGGTCGCCGACTCCTAGCCGGTCGGTGCCCACGCCGGCCGTGACCGGCTCCCGCCCCGGGCGCCGCCGCCCGCCCCGCCATCCGGCGCGGGCAGGGGCGGTCCTGGCCGTGGTGGCCGCCCTGGTGCTCGCCGCCTGCGGCGGCCCGTCGCACCACGCCGGCGCCTCGGGCCCGTCGGGTTCGGCGACCACCTCCACCCAACCGGCGAGCTCGTCGGCGCCGGCGGTGACGGCGGCAACGCTGGCGCTCGGCGAGGAGGGCAACCCCCACAACTGGAACCCGCTGGCCGCGACTGCGGCCGGCGACCCGGTGCTGCAGACGGTGGCGGCGGCGGTGCTGCCGTCGGCGTTCGTGGTCGGCCCCGGTCTGCATCCGACCCGCAATGCCGCCCTGGTCACCGCTGCCACCGAGGTGTCGAGCTCCCCGCAGGTCGTCGACTACCGCATCAACCCCGAGGCCACCTGGTCCGACGGCACCCCGGTCACCGCCGCCGACTTCGTCTACACCTGGGAGGCGGACTCCGGCCAGCGCCGCTTCCGCGACGCCGGCGGGCACCCCTTCACCCCGGCGTCCACCGCCGGCTACGACCGGGTGGCGTCGGTCGCCCAGGGTGCCGCCGGACCCGGCAGTGTCGTCGTCCGCTTCGCCACGCCCGACCCGGACTGGCGGGCGCTGTTCTCCCCGCTGCTGCCGGCCCACGTCGGCCGGCGGGTCGGCTTCGACACGGGCTTCACCAACCCGGTGACCGACCTGGTGTCGGCGGGGCCCTTCGTCGTGCAGTCGTGGCGGCCCGGGGTGGACGTCGTGCTCGCCCGCAACCCGGCCTGGTGGGGCCAGGGCTCGGCACTGTCGACGGTCACCGTCGACGAGGTCCCCAACGCCGGAATCGGCGGCGTGAGCCTGCAGCAGGGCCAGCTCGACGCCGCGCAGCTACCGTTCACCCCCGGGGGGGCGAAGACCCTGCGGGCGACGCCCGGCCTCAGCGTGTGGACCAGCGGCTCGGGCGTCTACGACGACCTGGTGCCCAACGAGCGGTCCGGCCTGTTTGCCTCGGTCACCGTCCGCCGGGCGGTGATGCTGGCGGTCGACCGCTCCGCCCTGGCCCAGCTGGCGGGCACCGAGGGCGACGTCGG
>DASSZM010000162.1:0-28047 GCA_035702855.1 Acidimicrobiales bacterium
CCTCCCGCCGGTCGCCGCAACCTCGGCCCCGACCCCGGCCGCGTCGCAGCGGGACCGTCCTCCCGCGCCAGATCAGTCCTCACGTGAAGGTTCTCCTCGTTGAGCCCTTGCAGAATGAAGCATACCGGGACGCGTATCCTGTGTTTGTGGAAAGACTCAGCCCACAACGATCGACTCGATCGATCATTCCGATCGCCCCGCCCGCCGACGACGAAGAGGCGGCCTCCGGGCCCCTCGACGGGCGTGTCGGCCTGCGGGAGCTGCGGGCCCTGGTGGCGGTGGCCGACACCGGCTCGTTCCGGCGGGCGGCGGAACGGCTCGGCTACACCCAGTCGGCCGTCTCCCACCAGATCGCCGTGCTCGAGACGGCCCTCGGGGCGGCGCTGTTCACCCGGCCCGGGGGGCGGGCCGCGGTGGCGCTCACGACGGCGGGGGAGGCCGCGAACCGCTACGCCCGCCGGGCCCTCGGCGCCGTCGACGCCATGGCCGCCGAGGTGCGGGCCGCCGGCCGGCCGGGGCCGGCCCGGATCCGGGTCGGCGCCTTCCACACCGCCGCCGCCGAGCTGCTCCCGGCGGCGCTGCGCGCCTTCGCCGAGCAGCGGCCCGGCGTCGACGTCGTGCTCAGCGAGACCACCGAGAGCCAGGACCTCCTGGCCCTCCTGGCGCGCGGCGACCTCGACCTCGCCTTCGTGCTCAACCCGCCGGTCGACGAGCGGGTCGAGGCGGTGCCACTGGTGGAGGACCCCTGGGTCATCCTCACGCCACGCGACGACCCGATCAGCGAGGACCCCCACCCGAGCTTCGACGTGCTCGACGGGGCCCGACTGGTGGCGTGGAACACCCGGTGGCGGACCCAGGTCGAGCTCGAGGCGATCCTCGCCCGGCGGGGCATCCACCCGAGCATCGTCTACCGGACCGACGACAACCTCGCCCTCCAGCGGCTGGTGGCGGTGGGCCTGGGGCACGCCTGCCTCGGCCGGCTGGCGGCGCGCAGCGCCGCCGACCCCCGCCTCACCTGGCTCATGCCCCGCGAGTCGCTGGTCCGCCGGCAGCTCACGCTGTGCTACCCCCGCCAGCGGGAGGTCTCCGGCGCCGTGATGGCGTTGGTGGCGGCGGTGCGGGCCCGGGCCGGGGCACGCGACCAGGCGGGCTGAGCGGCTGCGCGCCGACCGGGCGGTTGGCGCGCCCCGGGGCCGGCGTGGCCTAGGGTCGGGCGCCGTCAGCGGGTGGACGCGCCGCCCGGCGACCCGGGGAGGGATGCGGTCCGATGCGGATCACCGACGTCGAGGCGATCGTGGTGGGGGTGCCGCCCCCGCACTTCGGGGGCCGGTACTGGATCTTCGTGCGGCTCACCACCGACACCGGCGTGCGGGGCCTCGGCGAGATCTACGGCGTGCCGTTCCACCCGTCGGTGGTCCAGGCGATGGTCGCCGACATCGCCGAGCGGTCCGTCGTCGGCGCCGACCCCTTCCACGTCGAGCGCCTCTGGCGGCAGGTGTACTCACGCGGCTTCACCCAGCGGCCGGACGCCTCGGTCGTGGCGGTGCTCGCCGGGATCGAGACGGCCTGCTTCGACATCATGGGCAAGGAGACCGGCCGGCCCGTCCACGACCTGCTGGGCGGGCGGGTGCGCGACGCCGTCCGCTCCTACACCTACATCTACCCGGCCCCCGGCGAGGACGAGGCCGTCTACACCGACGCCGGCCTGGCAGCCGAGCGGGCCGCCCACTACGCCGGCCTCGGCTTCACCGCCGTCAAGTTCGACCCGCTGGCCTGGTACTCCTCGCTCGACCCCCGCCAGCCGGCCAGCCGGACCGTCGCCGAGGTGGCGCATTACGTGGGCGCCGTCCGCGACGCCGTGGGCGACGGCGTCGACCTGCTGATCGGCACCCACGGCCAGATGACCCCGTCGGGGGCGATCCGCCTCGTCCGGGCGATCGAGCGCTTCGACCCGCTGTGGCTGGAGGAGCCGGTGCCCCCGGAGATGCCCGAGCAGATGGCCCTCGTGGCCCGGGCGACGTCGGTCCCGATCGCCACCGGGGAGCGCCTCGCCACCAAGTACGAGTTCGCCCGGGTGCTCGAGTGCCGGGCGGCGGCCATCGTGCAGATGGCCGTGGGCCGCGTCGGGGGCATCCTCGAGTCGAAGAAGATCGCCGCCGCCGCCGAGACCCACTACGTCGACATCGCCCCCCACCTCTACGCCGGGCCCGTCGAAGCGGCCGCCAACGTGCACCTGGCGGCCGCCACCCCCAACTTCCTCATCCAGGAGAGCATCGAGACCATGAACGGCTTCGCAGCCGAGATCCTCCGCCGGCCCCTGCAGTGGGACTCCGGGTTCCTCGTCGTGCCCGACGAGCCCGGGCTCGGCGTCGAGCTGGACGACGACGCCGTCGCGCGCCACCCCTACGAGGGCCGCCTGCTCCACCTGGAGATGGACGACCGCGAAGAGTGGAGCCGGCCGTGAGGGCGGCGGTCTGCCGCGGCTTCGGCGAGCCGCTGGCGGTCGAGGAGCTCGAGCTCGCCGCCCCCGGCCCCGACGAGGTCCGGGTCGACATCGCCGCCTGCGCCGTGTGCCACAGCGACGTCACCTTCGCCGACGGGGCCTGGGGCGGGACGCTGCCGGCGGTCTACGGCCACGAGGCCGCCGGGAGGGTCAGCGAGGTCGGCCCCGGGGTCACCGCGGTGGCGCCGGGCGACCCGGTCGTCGTCACGCTGATCCGCTCGTGCGGCCGGTGCTGGGCCTGCCGGCGCGGCGACCCGGTGCTGTGCGCCGCCACCTTCCCCCTCGACGAGCGCAGCCCGCTGACCGACGCCGCGGGCGTCCCGGTCGGCCACGGGCTGCGAACGGCAGCGTTCGCCGAGCAGGTCGTCGTCCACGTGTCGCAGCTCGCCGCCGTGCCCGAGGAGCTGCCCCTCGACGCCGCCTCGCTGCTGGCCTGCGGGGTGATCACCGGCGCCGGCGCCGTGCTCAACACCGCCCGGGTCGAGCCGGGCTCCACGGTGGTCGTGATCGGCATCGGCGGCGTCGGCGTCAACGCCGTGCAGGGCGCGCGCATCGCGGGCGCCGAGCGGATCGTCGCCGTCGACCTGGTGGAGGAGAAGCTGGCGCTGGCCGGGCGCTTCGGCGCCACCGACACCGTCGCCGCCGGCTCCACCGACGTCGCCGAGGCGGTGCGGGAGCTCACCGACGGGCGGGGGGCGGACTACGTGTTCGCCTCCGTCGGCGCCGGCCCGGTGATGGAGCAGGCCGTGGGCCTGTGCCGGCGGGGCGGGACGGCGGTGATGGTCGGCATCCCCGGCAACGGCGTGCGCCTCGACCTCGACGGGATCGCCATCCCCAACGACGGCCTGCGCATCCTCGGCTCCAAGATGGGCTCGGCCCGCCTCGCCGAGGACATCCCGCGCATGCTCGGGCACTGGGCGCGCGGCGAGCTGCTGCTGGAGGAGCTGATCTCGAGCCGCCACCCCCTCGAGGGCATCGACGACGCCTTCGACGAGGTCCGCCGCGGCGGCGCCCTGCGCAGCGTCGTGGTGCTCTGAGGGGTCGTCCCGTGACCCGGGTCGGGCTGGAGACCGGCGAGCGCTGGGTGTTCGCCACCGCCCTGGACTGGCCCGGGTGGGCCCGGCGCGGCAGGGGCGCCGAGGCCGCGCTGGAGGCCCTCGACGCCTACGCCGGCCGCTACGCCGCCGTCGCCGGTGCCGGCTTCGAACCCGGGGAGCTGGAGGTCGTCGGGTCCAGCCCCGGCGGCACCAACATCGACTTCGGGTCCATCGGCGCCGCCGGGCCCTGGGACGCCGAGCCCCTCACCGCCGCCGAGCTCGACCGCCAGCTCGGCCTCCTCCGGGCGGCGTGGGCCGCCTTCGACCGGGAGGTCGCCGCCGCCCCGCCGGGGCTGCGCAAGGGCCCGCGTGGCGGTGGGCGGGACCGGGACGCCGTCGCCGACCACACCCGCGAAGCCGAGCGCAGCTACCTGCGCAAGGTCGGGGTCCGGGTCCCGCCGCGCACGGCGTGGGCGGACCAGCGGGAGGCCGCCCTCGGCGGGCTGCGCGCCCTCGCCGGTCCGCACCCCCCGACCCACCCCTGGTCGGGGCGCTACACCATCCGCCGGATGGCCTGGCACGTCTGCGACCACCTCTGGGAGATCGAGGACCGCTCCGTGTGAGCCGCCGGCGTGACCCTCGCCGGCTCAGTCCCCGCCCGCCCGGTCCTCCGCCGCCCACTCCCGGCGGCGCAGCTCGTAGAGCGCCATCGCCGCGGCGGTGGCCACGTTGAGCGACCCGACCCGGCCGAGCTGCGGCACGAACGCCACCGCGTCGCAGGCGGCGAGCGTCGCCGGCGGGATCCCGTGGTCCTCGTGGCCGACCACCAGGCAGGCGTCGCCGGCGACCTCCAGGCGGTGAAGCGGCACGGCGGTGTCGGCGAGCTCGAGGCCGACGACCCGGTAGCCGTCCGCCCGGGCGGCCTCGACGGCGTCAATGCCCCGCTCGAGGCTCGACCACGTCAGGTAGCGCTCGGTGCCCATGGCGGTGCGGCCGACCCGGTGGTGGGCGGGGGAGAGGGCGCCACCGGCGAGGTAGAGGTGCGAGACCCGCAGGGCGGCGGCGGTGCGCACGATGGCGCCGACGTTGAACGGGCTGGACACGCCGTCGAGCAGCAGCGCCACGCGCGCCCGGCTGCGGCGGTTCCACTCCCGGTGGAGGCGCTTCAGGTCGGTGGGGCCGAGCTGCTTCACGCCGGGGTCACCTCCAGCACGCGGTAGCCCTGCTTGGAGCCGGCCCGCCGGACCGACCAGCCCTGCCCGGCGAGCCAGGCCGCCAGGCTGTCGGCGCCGAGGTGGCGCTGCACCACCAGCCACGCCGCCCCGCTCGGGGCCAGGCGGGGGAGCCAGGTCCCGAGCAGCTCGTGCAGGGCGTCCTTGCCGATGCGGATCGGCGGGTTGGACCAGATGCCGGCGAAGCGCACGGAGGGGTCCACCTCGGCCGGCCCGGCGACCCGGACGTTGACCAGGCCGAGGGCGGCGGCGTTGGCGGCGGTCAGCTCCCGGGCCCGGCGGTTGACGTCGACCGCCCAGGTCGTGGCGCCCGGCGCCCGGCGGGCCAGGGTGCAGGCGATGGGCCCGTAGCCGCAGCCGAGGTCGAGCAGGTCCCCGGCGGGGGGCGGCGGCGGGACGGCCCGCAGCAGCACCAGCGTGCCCGGGTCGACCCGGCCGGCGGCGAACACGCCGCGGTCGACGGCGAGCTCGACGCGCCCGTCGGGCAGGGAGAGCTCGACGGTGCCCGGCCGGGAGGCCGCGCCCGGCTCGGCGTCGAAGTAGTGGCTCGGACCCATCCGCCCGCCGAGGGTACCGGCCGCCGCTGCCGGTACCCTGACCGCCCGTGGACTACCGCCTCCGCTACTGGGGTGACCCCGTGCTCACCGAACCCGCCTCCGAGGTCGGCGACCTCGACGGGACGATCGCGTCCCTGGCCGAGGGGATGGTGGCGACGATGCACGAGGCCGGCGGCCTGGGCCTGGCCGCCCCGCAGGTCGGCGTCGGCAAGCGGCTGTTCGTCTACCAGCTCGACGAGGACGGCGAGATCCGCACGATCGTCAACCCGACCGTCGCCGAGACCGACGGGGAGTGGGAGTTCGAGGAGGGCTGCCTGTCGATGCCCGGGCTGTACTTCCCGATCGTGCGGCCCCGGCGCATCCACCTGACGGGCTGGGACCTCGACGGCCGTGAGGTCTCCCTCGAGGCCGACGAGCTCGAGGCCCGCTGCCTGCAGCACGAGCTGGACCACCTCGACGGCGTGCTGCTGCTGTCGCTCCTGGACGACCGGCAGCGCCGCAAGGCGCTCAAGGTGCTGCGCCGCCGCGCCGGCGTGGCCGTGGGCGGCTGACCCTGCGGGTCGCCTTCCTCGGCACCCCCGACGACGCCGTCCCCGCCCTGCGGGGCCTCGTCGGCGCGGGCCACGACGTCGCCGTGGTGGTGAGCCGCCCGGACAAGCGCCGCGGGCGGGGCGGGGGACCGGCGCCGAGCCCGGTGAAGGCCGCCGCCGTCGAGCTCGGCCTGCCGGTCTCCGAGGAGCCGGCGGACGCCGCCGGCGTCGGGGCGGAGCTGGCGGTGGTGGTGGCCTACGGGCGCATCCTCCGCCCGCCGCTGCTGGGGGCGCTGCCGCTGGTGAACCTGCACTTCTCGTTGCTGCCCCGCTGGCGGGGGGCGGCGCCGGTCGAGCGGGCGATCCTGGCCGGCGACGAGCGCACCGGGGTGTGCCTGATGGGCGTCGTCGCCGAGCTCGACGCCGGCCCGGTGTACCGCCGGGTGGTCACCCCGATCGGCCCGGACGAGACCGCCGGCGAGCTGCGGCGCCGCCTGGCGACCCTCGGGCGCGACCTGCTGCTGGCCGGCCTGGCGGCGGGCCTGGGCGAGCCCGAGCCGCAGCAGGGGGAGCCGACCTACGCGGCCAAGCTCACCCCGGCCGAGCTGCACCTGGACTGGGGCCGGCCGGCGGCCGAGCTGGCGCGGGTGGTGCGGGCCGGGCGGGCGTGGACGACGGCGGGGGGGAAACGCCTCCTGGTGCTCGGCGCACGGGCCGTCGACGGCCCCGGCCCGGGCGCGCCCGGGACCCTGGACGGGCCGCTGGTCACGACCGGCGGCGGGCGCCTCCGCCTGGCGCTGGTCCAGCCCGAGGGGCGGGCCCCGGTGGAGGCCGGGGCCTGGCTGCGGGGGGCGCGCCAGGTGCGGGTGCTCGGCTCGTGAGCGCCCCGAGCCGGGGCCGGCCGGCCGGTCCCGCCGCCCCCACCGCCCGGGGCGTGGCGCTCACCGCCCTGGTGGAGGTCGCCGGGGGCGCCCGGGCCAACGTCGTCCTCCCGCGCCTGCTCGGCGCCTCGAGCCTGGAGCGTCGGGACCGCGCGTTCGCCACCGAGCTGACCTACGGCACGTGCCGGATGCAGCGCGCCTGCGACTGGTTGGTCGACCGCCACGTCCGGGGCCGCACCGACGCCGAGGTGCGGGCCGCCCTCCGCCTCGGCGCCTACCAGCTCGCCTGGACCCGGGTGCCGCCCCACGCGGCGGTGGCGGCCACCGTCGCCGAGGTCGGCGGCCCGGGGCGCTCGCTCGTCAACGCCGTGCTGCGGCGGGTCGCCGACGACGTCGCCCGCGGCCCGGTCCGCTGGCCCGACCCGGCGACCGCCCTCAGCTACCCGGACTGGGTGGTCGCCCGGCTGGGGGCGGACCTCGGGCCGGCGGCGGCGCGGGCTGCGCTCGAGCAGATGAACGTCGCCGCCGCCGCCACCGAGCGCGACGACGGCTACATCCAGGACCCCGCCAGCCAGATGGTCGCCGCCCATGTCGGCGCCCGCCCCGGGGAGCGGGTCCTCGACCTGTGCGCCGCCCCCGGCGGCAAGGCGACCGCCCTCGCCGGCGCCGGGGCGGCGCTGGTCGTCGCCGCCGACGTCGACCCCGGGCGCAGCGCCGTGGTCGCCGGCAACGCCGCCCGCCTCGGGCTGGCGACCGTGGCGGCCGTCGTCGCCGACGGCCGCCGGCCCCCGTTGCGTCCCGGCGCCTTCGACCGGGTCCTGGTGGACGCGCCCTGCTCCGGCCTCGGGGTCCTGCGGCGCCGGCCCGACGCCCGCTGGCGGAGCCAGCCCGGCGACCTGCCCCGCCTCGCCGCCCTCCAACGCGAGCTGCTCGACGCCGCCGTCCCGCTCGTGCGCCCCGGCGGCACGCTCGTCTACAGCGTGTGCACCCTGACCCGGGAGGAGACCGCCGGGATCGACCGGTGGCTCGCCGCCGCCCACCCCGACCTGGTGCCGCTCCCGCCGCCGGGCTCGCCGTGGGTGCCGGCCGGGCGGGGCGGGCTGCTGCTGCCCCAGGCGGCCGGGACCGACGGCATGTTCGCGCTGGCGCTCCGGCGGCCCGCCTACGCTGAGCACGCATGATCCGCCTGGCGCCCTCGATCCTCGCCGCCGACTTCGCCGCCCTCGGCGCGGAGATCGACCGGGTCGCCCCCGAGGCCGACTGGCTGCACGTCGACGTCATGGACGGGCACTTCGTGCCCAACCTGACCATCGGCCCGCCCGTGGTCAAGGCCATCCGCCGGCACACCGACCTGTACCTCGACTGCCACCTGATGATGACCGACCCCGGCGACTACCTCGAGGCCTTCCGGGGCGCCGGGGCGGACTCCTGCACGGTCCACGTGGAGGTCGGGCGCACCGCCGAGCTGCTCGGCGCCCTGCGCGAGCTGGGGCTGGGCGTGGGCCTGGCCCTCAACCCCGACACGCCCTTCGAGGCGGTCGAGCCGTGGCTGGACCGGATCGACCTGCTGCTCGTGATGACCGTGCACCCCGGCTTCGGGGGCCAGAGCTTCATGGACGGCGTCGTGCCCAAGATCGAGTCCGCCGGCCGGGCGGTGCGGGACCGGGGGCTCGAGGTGGTCATCGAGGTGGACGGAGGCGTCGACGCCGGGACGGCGGGGCGGGTGGCCGCCGCCGGCGCCCGGATGCTGGTCGCCGGCAGCGCCATCTTCGGCGCCGACGACCCGCTCGACGCCGCCGCCGGCATCCGCCGGGCGGCGGCGGGGGCGCTGGCGTGAGCCGCCACCGGGCGAAGGTCGTGACCGTCTCCGACGGCGTCGTCGCCGGCACCCGCGAGGACCGCTCCGGGGCGGCGCTGGCCGCCGCCCTGGGGGAGGCCGGCTTCGAGGTCGTCGAGCGCAGCGTCGTGGCCGACGGGGTGGCGTCGGTCGCCGGCGAGCTGGCCCGGGCCACCGCCTCGTTCACCGGCCTGGTCGTGACCACCGGCGGTACCGGCTTCTCGCCGCGGGACCACACCCCCGAGGGCACCCGGGAGATCATCGAGCGGGACGCCCCCGGCCTGGCGGAGGCGATGCGGCTGGTGAGCCCGCTGGGCCGGCTGTCCCGGGGGATCGCCGGCATCCGGGGCCAGGCGATCGTCCTCAACACCCCCGGGTCGCCGACGGGTGCCGTCGAGTGCTTCCAGGCGGTCGCCGACGTCCTTCCCCACGCCCTCGAGCTGCTGGCGGACGAGCCGACGCACCACCCGTGACGCCCGACGAGGCGCTGATGGCCGAGGCGGTCGAGCTCGGCCGGGCGGTGCGCCGCAGCACGCCCCCCAACCCGTGGGTCGGCTGCGTGCTCGTCCCCGCCGGCGACGGCCCCGCCGCCGAGGGCGCCACCCAGCCACCCGGGGGACCGCACGCCGAGGTGGTGGCGCTGGAGCTCGCCGGCGACACCGCCCGGGGGGCGACCGCCTACGTGAGCCTGGAGCCGTGCTCCCACCACGGCCGCACCCCCCCGTGCGCCGACGCCCTGATCGCCGCCGGGGTGTCCCGGGTCGTGGTCGGGACCGAGGACCCCGACCCCCTGGTGGCCGGGCGGGGCATCGAGCGCCTCCGGGCGGCGGGGATCGCCGTCGACGTCGGCGTCGGGCGGGAGCAGGCCGAGGCGGTGCTCGCCCCGTACCTGAAGCACCGGCGCACCGGCCGGCCGTGGGTGGTGCTCAAGCTGGCGGCGACCCTCGACGGGCGCACGGCGGCACCCGACGGCACGAGCCGGTGGATCACCGGGCCGCTGGCCCGGGCGGACGTCCACGCCCTGCGGGCCGAGAGCGGCGCCGTCGCCGTCGGGGCGGGCACCGTCCGGGCGGACGACCCGAGCCTGACGGTCCGCGACGCCGAGGGCCCCGACCCGTTGCGGGTCGTGGTCGGCCACGTCCCGCCGGGGGCGCGCGCCGCCCCCGCCCTGGAGCACACCGGTCCCCTCGAGGACCTCCTCGACGAGCTCGGGCGCCGGGACGTGCTGCAGCTGCTCGTCGAGGGCGGCCCCCGCCTGGCCCACGCCTTCCACGCCGCCGGCCTGGTCGACCAGTACGTCGTCTACGTCGCCCCCGCCCTGCTCGGCGGCGACGACGGGCTTCCCCTGCTCGCCGGTCCCGGCGCCCCCACCATGGCGGCGGTCCGGCGCGGCCGGCTCGCCGGGGTCCGTGTCGTCGGCGCGGACGTCCGGATCGACGTCCTCGCCCGGTAGCGTTCCCGCCGTGTTCACGGGGATCGTCGAGGAGCTGGGCGAGGTGCGAGCCGTCGAGCCCGCCGCCGTCGCGACCCGCCTGGTGTTCGAGGCGCCGCTGGTGGCGTCCGACGCCGCCGTGGGCGACTCGATCGCCGTGGACGGCACCTGCCTCACCGTCGTCGACACCGGGCCGGGGTGGTGGGCGGCGCAGGCGGTGCCGGAGACCCTCGGGCGCACGACCCTCGGTCGGCTCCGACCCGGCGACCCGGTCAACCTCGAGCGACCCGTCCGGCCCGACTCCCGCCTCGGGGGCCACCTGGTGCAGGGGCACGTCGACGGCGTCGGCGAGATCGTCGCCCCCGCGCCCGACCTGGTCGTGCGCGTCCCGGCCGGGCTGGTGCGCTACCTGGTGCCCAAGGGGTCGGTGACGGTGGACGGCTGCAGCCTCACGGTCGTCGACGTGACCGCTGATGCGTTCTCGGTGGCGGTGATCCCCCACACCGCGGCGGTCACTACCCTTGGCCGCAAGACGGCCGGGGACGCCGTCAACCTGGAGGCCGACGTGATCGCCAAGTACGTGGAGCGCCTGCTCGGGGCGGGGGCCGTGACGCCCTACGGGGGGCTCGGCTGATGCCCGCCGCGAGCGTCGAGGCGGCCATCGAGGCGATCCGCCGCGGCGAGATCGTGGTCGTCGTCGACGACGAGGACCGGGAGAACGAAGGCGACCTGATCGTCGCCGCCTCGCACGCCACCCCCGAGACCATGGCGTTCATCGTCCGGCACACCTCCGGGCTGATCTGCGCGGCGGTGACCGCCGAGCAGGCCGACGCCCTCGACCTGCCGCTCATGGTCGCCCGCAACACCGAGGTGCAGCGCACGGCGTTCACCGTCACCGTCGACTACCGGCACGGGACGACCACGGGGATCTCGGCCGCCGACCGCTCGGCGACGGCCCGGGCACTGGTCGACCCCGAGGTGCGGGCGTCGGACTTCAACCGCCCCGGCCACCTGCACGTGCTGCGGGCCCGGGAGGGGGGCGTGCTCGTGCGCGCCGGCCACACCGAGGCGGCGGTCGACCTGGCGCGCCTCGCCGGCCTGCCGCCGGCCGGGGTGCTGTGCGAGGTGGTGAGCGCCGACCGCCTCTCGATGGCGCGCCGCCCGGAGCTGGAGGCGTTCGCCGCCGAGTACCAGCTGACGCTGATCACCATCGCCGACCTGGTCCGCTACCGCCGGCGCACCGAGCGGCTGGTGGACCGGGTCTCGTCCGCCCGGATCCCGACCGACTTCGGCGAGTTCGAGTGCTTCGCCTACAAGAGCGAGCTGGACGACATCACCCACATCGCCCTCGTCCGGGGCCAGCCGGCGGGCAGGGACGACGTGCTGGTGCGGGTGCACAGCGAGTGCCTGACCGGTGACGTGTTCGGCTCGCGCCGCTGCGACTGCGGCAACCAGCTCCACGAGGCGATGCGCATGATCGACGAGGAGGGCCTCGGGGTCATCGTCTACCTCCGGGGCCACGAGGGCCGGGGGATCGGCATCGCCCGCAAGCTCGACGCCTACCGGCTGCAGGACCGGGGCTACGACACCGTCGACGCCAACCTCCACCTGGGGCTGCCCGTCGACAGCCGCGAGTACGGCATCGGTGCCCAGATCCTCGTCGACCTCGGGATCACCACCATGCGGCTCATGACCAACAACCCGGCCAAGCGCGGCGGCCTCGAGGGCTACGGGCTGCAGATCGTCGAGCGGGTCCCGATCGTCACCGAGCCGACCGCCGAGAACATCCGGTACCTGCAGACCAAGCGGGACCGGCTCGGCCACCACTTCCCCGAGGCGGGAGCGGACCGTGACTGACGCCTTGTCCCGACGGTCCCGCACCGCCTGAGCCGTGCTGCGACTCGTCCTCCCCAAGGGCTCGCTCGAGCGGGCCACCCTCGAGCTGTTCGAGGCCGCCGACCTCACCGTCGCCCGCAGCTCGTCGGTCGACTACCGGGCCAGCGTCAGCGACCCCCGCGTCGCCGAGGTGCTCATCCTGCGGCCCCAGGAGATCCCCGAGTACGTCGCCGAGGGGCTGTTCGACCTGGGCATCACCGGGCGGGACTGGATCGAGGAGACCGCCAGCGAGGTGGTCACCATCGGCGAGCTGCGCTACTCCAAGGCCAGCGACCAGCCGATCCGGGTGGTGCTGGCCGTCGCCGACGACTCCCCGGTCCGCTCGGTCGCCGACCTCCCCGCCGGGGTCCGGGTCTCCACGGAGTACCCCCGGCTCACCGCCCGCTTCCTCGAGGCCCACGGCGTGCAGGCGGAGGTGCGCCTGTCCCACGGGGCGACCGAGGCCAAGATCCCCGAGATCGCCGACGCCGTGGTCGAGATCACCGAGACGGGCCGGGCCCTGCGGGCCGCCGGGCTGCGCATCGTCGCCACCGTCCTCTCCTCCTCGACCGAGCTGATCGCCAACCCCCGCGCCTGCGAGGACGACGCCAAGCGCCACGCCATGGGGCAGCTGTACACGCTGCTCCAGGGCGCCCTGGTCGCCCGCCAGCGGGTGCTGGTCAAGCTCAACGTGCCCGCCCCGGACCTCGACCGGATCATCGGCGTGCTGCCGTCGATGAAGGCGCCGACGGTGTCGCAGCTGTTCGGCGGGGAGGCCTTCGCCGTGGAGGCGGTCGTCCCCAAGCGGGAGATCAACACCCTGATCCCGGCGCTCAAGGACCTCGGGGCCAGCGACATCATCGAGTTGCCGATCGCCAAGATCGTGCCGTGAGCGGCGGCGGGACGGGCGGGGGCCCGACCCGGCGGCGGCCCGGGGTCACGACCGGCACCGTGACCGACTTCGACGCCGAGGTCGGCCTGGGGGAGGTGGGCGCCGACGACGGGACGGTGGTGCGCTTCCACTGCACCCAGATCGCCGACGGCTCCCGGAGCATCGCCGTGGGCACGCCGGTGTCCTTCGCCGTCGTCCCCGGCCGGGGTGGGCGGTGGGAGGCGGCGGCCGTGGCCGCCCGCGCCGCCGGCTAGGGCCGAGCCGCCGCCGGCGGCGGCCAGGGGGTCAGCCCCCGGCGGGCGGCGCCTGGCCCGCCCGGGCGATCTCGACGTAGGCGAGGCGGAGCTGCTCGAGCGCCCCGACCAGCTGCGCCTCGGCCTCGCCGAGGCGGCCCTGCATGCCCTCCACGAGGGCGGCGAAGGCGTCGATGGCGGTGCGGGCCTGGTCGAGCTGCGGTGCCTCGAGCGAGAGGTGCAGGGCGGCGAGCTGCCAGAGGCCGTAGGCGTGGTTGGCGACCACCACCTCGGCCGGGGTCCGCGCCAGCTGGTCGCGCACCTCGGCCAGCTCCGCCTCGAGCTCGGCGTCGCTCGGCGCCTCCGGCTCGGGGCCGGGTGCCGCCGCGGGCTGCTCGCCGCCGCGCCGGATGGGGCGTTCGCCGTCGGGTGTCCAGAGCGTGCTCACCGCGCTACCCTAGGACCTGCACAACACAGGAAGCGGGGCGTTCGCGCCCCCACCTGGCCATCCGTGCTCGGGTGCGCCAGGTCGGAATGACCGCCGAAGGGTGGGCGTTAGCTTCCTGACGCCTGCCCTCTTCGCGTCCGCGGGAGGGGACCGACCAAGGAGTGATGTCGCAATAGCCGCCGCAGCCGACCAGGGTGATCACCGCATCAACGAGCGCATCCGGGCACGGGAGGTCCGCCTCATCGACCCCGATGGTGGCCAGCTCGGGGTCAAGCCTCTGCCCGAGGCACTCTCCATCGCTCGGAGCATGGATCTGGACCTGGTGGAGGTGGCACCCGATGCCAGTCCACCCGTCTGCCGGATCATGGACTTCAACCGCTACAAGTACGAATCGGCCCAGCGGGCCAAGGAGTCCCGCCGGAAGACGACCAGCACCAGCATCAAGGAGATGAAGTACCGGCCCAAGATCGGGACCGGCGACTTCGACACCAAGACCCGGCAGGTCGCGAAGTTCCTCGGCGAGGGTCACAAGGTCAAGATCACGATCATGTTCCGCGGGCGCGAGATGAGCCACCCGGAGCTCGGCAAGAAGATCCTGGACCACGTGGCCGAGACCGTCGGCCCGGTGGCCAAGGTCGAGGCCGAGCCCAAGCTCGACGGCCGCAACATGACGATGGTGCTCGCTCCCGACCGCCGGGCCCAGCAGGCCGGGCGCGTCGAGGGACGGCGACCGGAGGCCGCCGGCGACGGGGCCGACCCGGGCGCAGCACCGGTCGCGGCACCGGCCACCGACGCTGCGGGGGTCGCCGCCCCGCCCTCCCCGACCGACCACTAGGAGCACCGATGCCGAAGATGAAGACCGACCGGGGCGCCGCCAAGCGCTTCAAGGTGACCGGGAGCGGCAAGCTCCGCCGGCGCCGGGCCTTCAAGAACCACCTGCTCGAGAAGAAGTCGAGCACCCGGACCCGCCGCCTGTCCCAAGAGACCGACGTCGCCCCGGGGGACGTGCGGGCCGTCAAGCGCCTGCTCGGCCTCTGACCCACCACCACCGCGAAAGGAGATCGTGATGGCACGAGTCAAGCGGGCCGTTCACAGCAAGAAGCACCGCCGGGCAGTCCTGGAGCAGGCGCAGGGCTATTTCGGGAACAAGAGCCGCAGCTACCGCGCGGCCAACGAGCAGGTCCTGCACTCCCTGCAGTACGCCTTCCGGGACCGCCGGGCGCGCAAGGGCGACTTCCGGCAGCTGTGGATCCAGCGGATCAACGCGGCCGCCCGCCAGCACGGCATGAGCTACAGCCGGTTCGTCGCCGGGCTCCATGCCGCCGAGGTCGAGGTCGACCGCAAGATGCTCGCCGACCTCGCCGTGCGCGACGACGCCGCCTTCGCCGCCCTGGTGGAGGTGGCCCGCAAGGCCCTGCCGGCGGCCGACTCGGCCTCGGCCTGACCGCCGGGAGCGGTTCCTGCCCGCCCTCGGGTACCGCCACCAACGCATCCAGCGCCTGCGGCGCCTCTCGGGGCGCCGCAGCGCGCGCCAGGGCGAAGGCGCCTTCGTCGTCGAGGGGTCGAAGCTGCTCGGGGAGGCCCTCGCTGCCGGGGCGGTCGAGTCGGCCTACCTCGCCCCCGGCGCCGGGCCCACCGAGCGGGCGCTGGCCGAGCGGTGCCTGGACGTCGGCGCCCGGGTCTTCGAGCTCGAGGCCGGGGTCCTCGAGCGGGTCACCGGGACGGTCACGCCCCAGCCCATCCTCGGCGTCGCCGCCGACCCGTCCCGGCCGCTCGCCGCGGTGGGTGACGCCGCCCCGAGCCTCGTCGTCGTCTGCTCGGACGTGCGCGACCCCGGCAACGCCGGCACCGTGCTGCGCTCGGCGGCGGCCGCCGGGGCGGACGCGGTGATCGCCTGCGACGGGTCGGTCGACCTGCTCAACCCCAAGACGGTGCGGGCGTCGGCCGGGGCGCTGTTCCGGGTGCCGATCGTCAACGGCGGCGCCCCCGAGGCGGTGCTCGACGCCCTGGCGGCGTGGGGTCTCACCCGGCTCGGCACCGCCGCCCACGGCGGCACGGACTACCTCGAGGCCGACCTGGCCGCCCCGACGGCCCTGGTCCTCGGCAACGAGGCCCACGGCCTGCGCCCCGAGGTCGCCGACCGCCTCGACGGCGCCGTCACCATCCCGATGGCCGCCGGCGCCGAGTCGCTCAACGTGGGCATCGCCGCCGCCGTCCTCTGCTTCGAGGCGGCCCGGCGGCGCCGGGTGCCGGCGGCGGGGTGAGCGGCCCGGTCGGCCTCGAGGACCTGCCGGACCCGACCGTGGTCCTCGACGCCTCGCAGCGGGTGGTGGCGCTCAACGACGCCGCCGTGCGGCTCGTCGCCCGCCCCCGCGCCGAGATCGTGGGCCGCTCCCTGGCCGACGGCGCCGGCCTCACCGACGAGGAGGACCGGCCGGTCTGGTCCGGGGGATGGGGCGCGGCGGCACGGCTGCGCGGGGTCCGCCTGGTCCCCGAGCAGCCCGCCCGCCTCCGCCGCCCGGACGGGCGCAGCGTCCCGGTCCTCGCCACCGCCGCCTTCCGCCGGGGGCCGGGCGGCGCGCTGACCGGCGCCGTGGTCGCCTTGCGCGACCCGCGCCGGCGCGCCCGGGGCGACCAGGCGATGGAGACGGTGGCGGCGGTCGCCCACGAGCTGCGTTCCCCGCTCACCTCCCTGCGGGGCCACACCCGGCTGCTGCTCGAGCACGGCGAGCAGTTCGGCGACGCCGACCGCCGGGCGATGCTCGCCGAGGTGCAGGCCGACGCCGGGCGCGTCGCCCGGATGATCGGCGAACTGCTCGACGTGAGCCGGCTCGAGTCGGGCCGCCTCCGGCTCCGCCCCCGGGCGGTCGACGTCCCGGCGGTGGTGGCATCGGCGCTCGGCGCCGTCCGGGAGGGCTACCCGGAGCTGCGTGCGGCCACGCAGTGGGCGCCGGGGATACCGGCGGTGTGGGCCGATCCCGACAGGGTCCTGCAGGTGCTGGTCAACCTGCTCGAGAACGCCTGCAGGTACGCCGGCGGGCGGGGGATCGTGGTGGCGGCCGCCCGGGTCGGGGAGCAGGTGGAGGTGCGGGTCAGCGACAGCGGACCGGGCATCGCCCCGGGCGAGCGGGAGGCGGTGTTCGCCCGGCACGCCGGCGGGGGCGGCGACCGGCCCGCCGGTACCGGCCTCGGGTTGTGGATCAGCCGGTCCCTGGTGGAGGCCCACGGCGGGCGCCTCGAGCTCGACTCGACGCTTGGTGCCGGGTCCACGTTCCGCTTTACGCTGCCTGCCTCGTGAGCGACGCCGACGACATCCTCTCCGACCTGCAGGCGGCCGAGGCCGCCGGCGGCGCCGCCCTCGCCGGCGCCGGCGACCTCGAGGCGCTGCGGGCCGCCGCCGCCGAGGTGCTCGGCCGCCGCTCGGCCCTCGCCCGGCTCAACACCCGCCTGGGGCCGCTGCCGCCCGAGGAGCGCCGGCGGGTCGGCGCCGCCGTCAACGCCGCCCGGGAGCGGCTCGACGGGCTCGCCGCCACCCGGCGCAGCGAGCTGGAGGCCGCCGACCGGGCCGCCCGCCTCGCCGCCGACCGCCTCGACCTCACCGAGGCGGCCCTGCTCGGGCCCCGCGCCTGGCTGCGGGGGCTGCCCGACCGGGGGCACCTGCACCTCGTGACCCAGACCCGCGACGAGCTGGAGGACACCTTCGTCGGCATGGGCTTCACCGTCGCCGAGGGCCCGGAGGCCGAGACCGACTGGTACAACTTCGAGGCGCTCAACATGCCGCCCGCCCACCCGGCGCGCAGCATGTGGGACACGCTGTACCTCGACCTGGGCGACCCCGAGAGCATCCTGCTGCGGACCCACACCTCGCCGGTGCAGATCCGCCTCCTCGAGGCGGGGGCGCCCCCGATCTACGCGGTGGCGCCCGGGCGGGTGTACCGCAAGGAGACCCCCGACGCCCGCCACCTCGCCGTCTTCCACCAGATCGAGGGCCTGGTCCTCGACGAGGGGATCAGCTTCGGGGACCTGGCCGGGACGATCGAGACCTTCACCCAGGCGTACTTCGGCGCCGGCATGCACGCCCGCCTCCGGCCGTCGTTCTTCCCCTTCACCGAGCCGTCCGCCGAGTTCGACATCACCTGCCCGATCTGCGCCGGGGCCGGCTGCCGGACCTGCTCGCACTCGGGGTGGATCGAGCTCGGCGGGTGCGGGATGGTGGACCCCAACGTGCTGGCCGCCGTCGGCGTCGACGCCGAGCGCTGGACCGGGTTCGCCTTCGGGTTCGGCATCGACCGGCTCGCCATGATCCGGGTCGGCCTCGGCGACGTGCGGGCACTCACCGAGAACGACCTGCGCTTCCTCCACCAGTTCTGAGACCCCCCGAGGCCCCCTGATGCTCGCCCCGCTGTCCTGGCTCCGTGACTACGCCCCCTTCGACCGGCCGGTCGAGGAGCTGGCCGCCGCCCTCTCCGATCTCGGCCTGGTGGTCGAGGGCGTCGAGCGGGTCGGCCAGGGCCTCGACGGGGTGGTGGTGGCCCGCATCCTCGACATCCGTCCGCACCCCAACGCCGACAAGATCCGCCTGGTCGACGTGGACGCCGGCGACGGCGAGCCCCTCCAGATCGCCTGCGGCGCCTGGAACATGCAGGTCGGCGACCTCGTCCCCCTGGCGCGCATCGGCGCCGTCCTGCCGGGCGGGATGGAGATCGCCCGCCGCAAGATGCGGGGGGAGTGGTCCAACGGCATGCTCTGCTCGCCCGAGGAGGTGGGCCTCGCCGCCGTCCCCGGCGTCGACGGCCTGCTGATCCTCGGCCCCGGGTCGGCCACCGCCGGCCAGCCGATGGTCGACGCCCTCGGCGGCGAGGACGTCGTGTTCGACCTCGACGTGTCCCCCAACCGGCCCGACGCCCTGTGCATGGCGGGCGTGGCCCGCGATCTCGCCGCCGCCCTCGGCCTGCCGTTCGCCTGGCCGGAGGGGACCCCCGCGCCCGGGCCGGCCACGGCCGCGCCCCCCGCCGACCCGTCGGTCGGCTCGGCCGCCGTCGTCGTCGAGGCCGCCGACCTCTGCCCGCGCTTCACCGCCACGGTCCTGACCGGCGTGCGGGTCGGGCCGTCGCCGGCCTGGCTGGCCCAGCGGCTCACCCGCGCCGGCATGCGGCCGATCAACGTGGTCGTCGACGTGTCCAACTACGTGATGCTCGACGTCGGGCAGCCCAACCACGCCTACGACCGGGACCGCCTCGGGGGCGGCGGGCTGCTGGTCCGCCGGGCCCGGGACGGCGAGCGGCTGGTCACCCTCGACGGGGCGACCCGGGAGGTCGGCCCGGACGACCTGCTCATCTGCGACGGGGCGGGCACCCCGGTGGGGGTCGCCGGGGTGATGGGGGGCGCCGACTCGGAGATCGCCGACACCACCGCCACGGTGCTGCTCGAGGCGGCCTGGTTCGACCCGGCCGCGGTGGCGCGCACCGGGGCGCGCCTCGGCCTGGCGTCCGAGGCCCGCCACCGCTTCGAGCGGGGCGTCGACCCGGAGGTGACGCCGCGGGCGGTCGAGCGCTTCGCCCAGCTGCTCGAGGCCGCCTCCGGTGGCGGCGTCCGGCGCGGCCCGACCCTCGACGTGCGCTCGGACGCCGACCTGCCGGCCGCCGCCCGGGTGAGGGTGCGCACCGACCGGGTCAACCTCGTGCTCGGCACCGGCCTCGGCGACGCCGACATCGCCGCGCTGCTCGCCCCGCTCGGCTTCGCCGTGGAGCCCGCCGGCACCGGCGTCGCCCAGGTGACGGTCCCGCCGTGGCGGCCCGACACCACCCGCGAGATCGACGTCATCGAGGAGGTCGCCCGGCTCCACGGCTACCGCAACATCGCCCGCAGGGTGCCGACCGGCGCCCGCCGCGGCGGCCTCACCGCCTACCAGCGGGACCGGCGGCGGGTGCGCGACGCCCTCGCCGGCGCCGGGCTCGACGAGGCGTGGACGGCGGCGTTCCTGTCCGCCGAGGACCTGCGGGCGTGCGGGCAGCCCGACTTCGCCGCCCCCGGCGGGGCGGTGGCGGTCACCAACCCGCTCGACCAGGCGGAGCCGCTGCTGCGCCCGTCCCTGCTGCCCGGGCTGCTGCGGGCGGTGCGCTTCAACGCCGACCGCCAGCGCCCCGACGCCGCCCTGTTCGAGATCGGGCGGGTGTTCGCCCCGCCGCACGGCGGAGGGGACGGGCCGCCCGTACCGGTCGAGGCCGAGCGGCTGGCGGTGGTCGTCGCCGGCGCCGAGGCCCCGGCGGCGGTGCGGGTCTGGTCGGTGCTCGCCGGCGCCCTGCGCCTCGAGTCGGTGCAGCTCGTGGCGGCCACCCGGGCCGGCCTGCACCCGACGCGCACCGCCTCCCTCCTCGCCCCGGGGGAGTCGGCCCCGCTCGGCGCCGTGGGCGAGGTCGACCCCGAGGTGCTCGCCGCCGTCGGCGTCGCCGGCCGCGTCGCCTGGCTGGAGCTCGACCTGGACCGCCTCCTCCGCCTGCCGCGCGCCCCCGCCGAGGCCCGCCCCGTCTCCCGCTTCCCCGCCAGCGACGTCGACCTGGCGCTGGTCGTGCCCGAGGAGGTGCCCGCCGCCGACGTCGCCGCCACGCTGCGGGCCGCCACCGGTGCCCTGCTCGAGGAGCTGGCGCTGTTCGACGTGTTCCGCGGCGCCCGGCTCGGCGCCGGCCGGCGCAGCCTCGGGTTCCGGCTCCGGCTGCGGGCCCCCGACCGCACCCTCGACGACGCCGAGCTGGCCGCCACCCGCAGCCGGGCGATCGAGGCGGTGACCGCCGCCCACGGCGCCGAGCTGCGCTCCTAGCGCGCCGAGGGCCGCGCCCGCCGGTACCGTCGGGGGGTGCCCGTCCCCGACGCCGTCCCCGCCGGAGCGCCGACCACGCCCGATCCCTCCCCCGAGCGGTGGCTGCCGTTCGAGGGGTGCTTCAACTTCCGTGACCTCGGCGGCTACCGCGGGGCAGGGGGGCGGCCGGTGCGCTGGCGGGTGCTGTTCCGGGCCGACGGCCTCCACCGGCTGACCGACCCCGACCGCGACAGCCTGCGCGCCCTCGGGCTGCGCACGGTGATCGACCTGCGCACCCGCGACGAGGTGACCGAGCGCGGCCGGGTCCCCGACCACGACGGGCTCGACTACCACCACCTGCCGATGCTCGACGTCCTGCCACCCCACGACGAGCTGCCCCGCTGGGAGCGCTTCGAGCACGTGGCGGCCGAGTACCGCCGGATGCTCGCCGAGGGCGCCCCGACCGTCGCCCAGGTCCTGGCGCTGCTCGCCGACGGGGAGCGCTACCCGGCCGTCTACCACTGCTTCGCCGGCAAGGACCGCACCGGGATCCTGACCGCCCTCGTGCTCGAGCTGCTCGGCGTCGCCGACGACGACATCGTCGCCGACTACGCCCTCTCCCAGATCGGCATGCAGCGGATGCTCACCCAGCTGCGGGCCCGCTACCCCGAGCGCGCCGCCGAGATCGACGCCAGCGCGGCGGCGATCGCCAGCGCCGACCCGGCGACGATGGCAACGTTCCTCGCCGCCTTCCGCGCCGAGCACGGCGGGGCCGACGCCTTCGCCGCCGCCCTCGGCCTCCCCGGCATCGCCGGCCGGCTGCGCGAGCTGCTGCTCGAGCCGGCCTGACGCCCGGGCGCCCACCCGTAGCCTGCATCACCCGGGCGGTCCGGGGGCAGGAACGGGGACGTGGAGCGCGTGCGACGGCTGCTCGCCCGGCTGGACCGCCGGCAGCAGCGCCACCGGGTGCTGGCGGTGCCGTGGGCCGTGCAGCGCAAGTTCGGCGACGACCAGGCCAACCTCCTCGTCGTCGCCCTCGGCTGGTACGGGTTCACCGCCATCTACCCGCTGCTCCTCGCGGTGACGACCGTGCTCGGCTTCATCGGCGTCCACGCGCTCGGCGCCGGCGTGGTGCGGACCCTCCACCAGTTCCCGGTGATCGGCCAGCAGTTCAGCGTCAGCGGCGGCCAGACCCTGCACGGCAGCCCCCTCGCGCTCGCCATCGGCCTCGCCGGGCTGCTCTACGGCGCCCAGGGCGTCACCCAGACGGCGCAGACCGCCATGAACCGGGTGTGGAACGTCCCCAGGGTCGACCGGCCGGGTTTCCTCCCCGGGCTCGGGCGCAGCTTCGGCGCCCTGGCCAGCATCGGCTTCGCCTTCCTCGCCAACGCCTTCGCCGGCGGTCTGGCGACGAGCAGCGGCCACGGCCTCGGGTGGCGGGTGGCGATCATCGCCGGCCAGCTGGTCCTCAACGTGGGGCTGTACCTGCTCACCTTCCGGCTGCTGCTCGCCGGTCCCGCCCGGGCGCGCACGGCGGCGCTGGTCCCCGGGGCGGTGCTCGGCGGCGTCGCCTTCACCGCCCTCATCACCGTCGGCACCGGACTGGTCCAGCACCAGCTGAGGCACCAGAGCGCCACCTACGGCGCCTTCGCCTCGGTGATCGGTGTGGTGCTGTTCCTCCTGCTGCTCGCCAAGCTTTCGCTGTACGCCGCCGAGCTCAACCCCGTGCTCGCCCGGCGCCTCTACCCCCGGGCCCTGCCGATGTGCGAACCCCTGCCCGCCGACCGGCAGGTGCTCACCGCCCGGGCGCGCGAGCAGCGCCAGCGCGACGACGAGCACATCCGGGTGCACTTCGAGGACGAGGGGGGCGCCCCGGCCGGGCGGGCCGGCACCGGAGCTGAATGACTATGCAACGATGTGTATCATGAGTCGGTGGTTGGTCCAGCGACCCGCAGGGCGGGCATCCTCGGCGCCTCCGGCTTCGTCGGCGGGGAGCTGCAGCGGCTCCTCGGCGCCCACCCGCACCTCGACGTGGTGGTCGCCGGCGCCGACCGCCAGGCGGGGCGCGACGTCGCCGACGTCCATCCCCACCTCGGCACCTACCGGGGGCTGACCCTGGCCGAGTCGACGCCGTCGGCCGTCGACGGCGTCGACGTCGCCTTCCTGGCCCTGCCCCACGGCGCCTCGGCGGCGCTGGTCCCCGAGCTGCTCGAGCGGGTCCCGCTCGTGGTGGACCTCGGCGCCGACTTCCGCCTCCGGGACCCGGACGCCTATCCCCGCTGGTACGGGGAGGCCCACCCGGCCCCGGCGCTGCTCGCCGACGCGGTGCACGGCATCCCCGAGCTCTGCCGTGACCGGCTCCCGGGCGCCCGGCTCGTGGCCGCCGCCGGCTGCTACGTCACGGCGGCGTCGCTGGCTCTCGCCCCCCTCGTCGCCGCCGGCGCCGTCGAGCCGACCGGGGTGATCGTCGACGCCGCCAGCGGCGTGACCGGGGCGGGGGCGGAGGCCCGGCCCACCACCCGCTTCGCCGCCGTGGACGAGGACTTCACCGCCTACGGGCTGCTCACCCACCGCCACACCCCCGAGATCGAGCAGGCCACCGGCGCGCAGGTCCTGTTCACTCCGCACCTTGCGCCGATGAACCGCGGCATCCTCGCCACCTGCTACGCCCGGCCCGCCGGCGGGGGCGACCCGCTGGCCGTGCTCACCGAGGCCTACGCCGCCTCGCCGTGCGTGACCGTCGCCGAGCGGGTGCCGTCGACCAAGGCCGTCCTCGGCTCCAACGCCGCCCACCTCACGGCCCGGGCCGATCCCCGCACCGGCTGGGTGGTCGCCCTGTGCGCCATCGACAACCTGGTGAAGGGGGCCGCCGGCCAGGCCATCCAGTGCGCCAACCTCGCCCTCGGCCTGCCGGAGACGGCCGGTCTGCCGCTGACCGGCCTGTGGCCGTGACCGCCGAGGTGGCCGCCGGCGCCGACGCCGCCACCCGGGCGGCGGTGCTCGTCGAGGCCCTCCGCTACATCCGCGAGTTCCGGGGGCGGATCGTCGTGGTCAAGTACGGCGGCAACGCCATCGCCGGCGCCGACCCCGCCCGGGCGCTGGCGTCGTTCGCCGCCGACGTCGTCCTGCTCCACGCCGTGGGCATCCGGCCGGTGGTGGTGCACGGCGGCGGCCCGCAGATCGGCGAGCTGATGGGACGGCTGGGGCTCGTCCCGGAGTTCCGCGACGGCCTGCGCGTCACCGACGCCGAGACACTCGACGTCGCCCGCATGGTGCTCGTCGGCAAGGTCAACCGCGACATCGTCACCGCCGTCAACGCCCACGGCCACCTCGCCGTCGGCCTGTCCGGCGAGGACGCCGGGCTGCTCACCGCCTCGCCCCGGGACCCCGCCCTCGGCTTCGTCGGCGACGTCGGCTCCGTCAACCCCGATCTGCTCCGCCGGCTGCTCGCCGAGGACCTCATCCCGGTGGTGGCGACCATCGGCAGCGACGGGCAGGGCCAGGCCTACAACATCAACGCCGACACCGCCGCCGGGGCGGTGGCCGAGGCGATCGCCGCCGCCAAGCTCGTCTACCTCACCGACGTCGAGGGGATCCGGGCGGAGCGCGACGACCCCGCCAGCCTCGTCCACCGGACCACGCCCGACGGCCTCGACGCGCTGGTGCGCTCGGGGGCGGTGGCGGGCGGCATGATCCCGAAGGTGGCGTCCTGCAGCCGGGCGGTGCGCAACGGCGTGCCCGCCGCCCACGTCCTCGACGGGCGCACCGATCACGCCCTGCTCCTCGAGCTGTTCACCGACAAGGGGGTCGGCACCATGGTGGCCCTGCCATGAGCAACCAGATCATGTCCACCTACGGGCCCCGCCCGGTGACCTTCGTGCGGGGGGAGGGCACGCGCCTGTGGGACGACGGCGGCAAGGAGTACCTCGACTTCCTCTGCGGCATCTCGGTGACCTCGCTCGGCCACGCCCATCCCGCCGTGGCCGAGGCGGTGTGCGAGGCCGCCCGGACGCTGCTCCACGTCTCCAACCTGTTCTGGACCGTGCCGCAGCAGGAGGTGGCGGCCACCCTCGACGAGCTGCTCGGCGGCGGGGGAGCGGTCTTCTTCGCCAACAGCGGTGCCGAGGCCAACGAGTGCGCCATCAAGCTCGCCCGGCGCTGGGGCGGACGGGGTCGCCACACCGTGGTCAGCGCCTACGGCTCCTTCCACGGCCGCACCCTGGCCACCCTGCACGCCACGGGCCAGCCGAGCAAGCACGAGCCGTTCCAGCCGCTGCCGGAAGGCTTCCGCCACGTCGCCTGGGACGACCTCGACGCCCTCGACGCCGCCCTCGACGGGTCGGTCGCCGCCGTGCTGCTCGAGCCGGTGCAGGGCGAGGGCGGCGTCAACGTGCCGGCCCCCGGCTACCTCGCCGGCGCCCGCCGCCTCTGCGACGAGCGGGGCGCGCTGCTGATGGTCGACGAGGTGCAGACCGGTCTCGGGCGGACCGGCCGCTGGTGGGGCTTCGAGCACGACGGCGTCCGCCCCGACGTCGTCACCACCGCCAAGGCGCTCGGCAACGGCGTCCCGATCGGGGCCTGCTGGGCCCGGGCCGACGTGGCCGCCGCCTTCCAGCCCGGCGACCACGGCTCGACCTTCGGGGGCCAGCCGCTCGCCGCCTCGGCCGCCCGCGCCGTGCTGGCCGAGATGCGCCGCATCGACGCCCCCGCCCGCGCCGAGGCCGCCGGCCGCCGGCTCGAGGCCGCCGTGACTGCCCTGCCGGGCGTGCAGGCGGTGCGGGGTCGGGGCCTGCTGCTCGCCGCCCAGCTCGCCGACGGCATCGCCGCCGCCGACGCCGTGCGCGAGGGACTGGCCGAGGGGCTGGTCCTCAACGCCGTCGCCCCCGGCGCCCTCCGCCTCGCCCCGCCGCTCACCATCAGCGACGACGAGATCGACGAGGGCGCCAGGCGCCTCGGCGCCGCCCTGGCCCGGCTGGTCCCGGCGTGATGCGCCACCTCCTCGACATCGACGACCTGGCGCCGGGCGAGCTCGCCGCCGTGCTCGACCTGGCGGAGTGCCCCGCCCCCCGCCCGGTCCTCGCCGGGCGCGGGGCGGCGCTGATCTTCGAGAAGCCCTCCAACCGGACCCGCAACGCCTCGGAGATGGCGGTCGTCGCCCTCGGCGGCCACCCGATCGCCATCCGCGGCGAGGAGATCGGCCTGGGGGTGCGGGAGACCCCGGAGGACGTCGTCCGGGTGCTCGGCCGCTACCACGCCGTGGTCGGGGCCCGGGTCGACGACCACCGGGTCCTCGAGGCGATGGCGGCCACCGATGCGGTGCCCGTCGTCAACCTCCTCTCCGACGTCGCCCACCCCTCCCAGGCGATCGCCGACCTGCTGACCCTGCGCCAGCGGTGGGGCACGCTGGCGGGCCACTCGCTCGCGTGGGTCGGGGACGGCAACAACGTGGCCCGCAGCCTGGTGCTGGCCGCCGCCATGGCCGGCATCGAGGTGCGCCTGGCGTCACCGCCGGGCTACCGGCTGGACCCGGTGGTCGTCGACGCCGCCCGCGCCCTCGGCGGCACCGTCGTCGAGGCCGACCGGCCCGCCGACGCCGTGGCCGGTGCCGACGCCGTGGCCACCGACGTCTGGGTCTCGATGGGCCAGGAGGACCAGAGCAGCGCCCGCATCGACGCCTTCGCCGGCTACCGGGTGGACGCGGCGATGATGCGGGGGGCGGCGGCGGGGGCGGTGTTCTTGCACTGCCTGCCCGCCCACCGGGGCCTGGAGGTCGACGGCGAGGTCATCGACGGCCCGGCGAGCCTGGTGTGGGAGCAGGCCGGCAACCGCATGAACGCCCTGCGCGGGCTGTTCTCGTGGCTGCTGGGGGAGCGGGCATGCGCGTGAGCAAGGCCGCCCGCCAGCACCGGATCAGCCAGATCCTCGAGCGCGAAGCGGTCGGCAGCCAGCAGCAGCTCGTCGAGCTGCTCGCCGAGGCCGGGGTCGAAGCCACCCAGGCCACCGTGTCCCGGGATCTCGAGGAGCTCGGCGCCCTGAAGGTCCGGGCCGCCGGCGGGGAGGCCGTCTACGCCGTGCCCGAGCTGCCCCACGACCGGACCGTCCCGAGCGACCACCTGCGCCGGGTGCTCGGCGAGTGGGTGGTGGAGGTGGCGTCCTCGGGCAACCTGGTCGTCGTGCGCACCCCGCCCGGCTCGGCGCACGTCGTCGCCTCGGCCCTCGACCGCACCCCGCTCCCGCAGATCCTCGGGACGGTGGCCGGCGACGACACCCTGGTCGTGATCGCCGCGGAGGGCGTGAGCGGCGCCGAGGTCGGCCGCCAGCTCGGCGAGCTGGCCGGCCTCGCACCGACGTGAGCACCATGGGGCGGGGACTTTCCCCCATCACTCCGCCAGCGACGAAGGACGGGACAGCCGTGGCGACCGGGAACCGATCATGACCCTCTGGCACGGGCGCTTCGGCGAGGGACCGTCCGAGGAGCTGCTCGCCTACACCGTCTCACTGCCCTTCGACCGGCGCCTGGCCGCCGACGACCTCACCGGTTCCCGGGCGCACGTCCGGGGCCTGGTGCGGGCCGGGCTGCTCTCCGGTGACGACGGCGCCGTCCTCCTCGCCGCCCTCGACCGGGTCGGCGTCGAGCTGGAGGAGGGCACGTTCGCCTTCCGCCCCGGCGACGAGGACGTCCACACCGCCGTCGAGCGGCGCGTCACCGAGATCGCCGGCGACGTCGGCGCCCGGCTGCACACCGGCCGCAGCCGCAACGACCAGGTCGCCACCGACCTCCGCCTGTACGCCAAGCGCGAGCTCGGCGACGTCGCCGCCCTCGTGCTGCGCCTCGAGGAGACGCTGCTCGCCCGCGCCGAGGCCGCCGGCGAGGCCTACCTCCCCGGCTACACGCACCTGCAGCGGGCCCAGCCGGTGCTGCTCGCCCACCACGTGCTGGCCCATGCCTGGGCGCTGGCCCGTGACGTCGACCGCCTGCTCGACACCCGCCGCCGCCTGGACGTCTCGCCCCTCGGCGCCGGCGCCCTGGCCGGCTCGTCGTTGCCGCTCGACCCCGACGCCACCGCCGAGGACCTCGGCTTCGCCCAGCGCTTCGCCAACTCGCTCGACGCCGTCTCCGACCGGGACTTCGTCGCCGAGGCGCTGTTCGACCTGGCGTTGCTCGGCGTGCACCTGTCGCGGATGGGGGAGGAGCTGGTGCTGTGGTCCAGCGAGGAGTGGGGCTTCGCCACCCTCGCCGACGCCTACGCCACCGGCAGCTCGATGCTGCCGCAGAAGAAGAACCCCGACATCGCCGAGCTCGCCCGCGGCAAGGCGGGCCGCCTGATCGGCGACCTGACCGGTCTGCTGGCCACGCTCAAGGGCCTCCCGCTCGCCTACAACCGGGACCTGCAGGAGGACAAGGAACCGCTGTTCGACGCCGTCGACCAGGTGCGCGGCGGGCTGGTGGCGATGGCCGGCCTGTGGGCCAGCGTCGAGCTCGACCTCGAGCGCATGCGCCGGGCGGCCGACACCCCCGCGGCGGCCGCCGTGGATCTCGCCGAGTGGCTCGTCGAGCGGGGCACCCCCTTTCGGCAGGCCCACGCCCTCGTCGGGGGCCTGGTGCGCGACTCGATCGAGCGGCGCGTGCCCCTCGCCGAGCTGGTGGAGGCCCACCCCGCCCTCGGGGAGGCGGCGGTGGAGCTGCTCGCCCCCGGGGCGGCGGTGACCCGCCGGACCACGCCGGGCGGCGCCGGGCCCGAGCCCGTCGCCGCCCAGGTGACGGCCTACCGGGCGGAGCTGGCCGCCCAGCGG
>DASSZM010000160.1:0-8724 GCA_035702855.1 Acidimicrobiales bacterium
GCGGGTGCCGGTGGGGCGGGTGCCGGTGGGGCGGGTGCCGGTGGGGCGGGTGCCGGTGGGGCGGGTGCCGGCGGGGCGGGCGCCGGCGGAGAGGAGCGACCGGCCCGGGGCAGCACGATCCTCGTGGTCGTCGCCACCGACGCCGAGCTCGCCCAGGCGGAGTGCACCCGGGTGGCGATGGCCGCCCACGACGGCCTGGCCCGGGCGGTGCGCCCGGCCCACGGCCTGACCGACGGGGACGTCGTGTTCGCCGTGGCGACCGGGGCGGTGCCCCTCGACGCCGGCGCCGGAAGCCGGGGGCTGCTGCGCGCCGGGCCGGCGCGGGCGGCCGGGCTCGGGGCGGTGATGGCGGCGGCGGCCGATGCCGTGACCCGCTCGATCGTGCGCGGCCTGCTCGCCGCGCAGGGGGACGCCTTTCTCCCGAGCTACCTGGACCGCCACCCGGGCCGGACGCCGCCATCGTGAACGCCCGCCGGGCAGGGCGGCGGGACCGGCTACCGTCGGATGGATGGTCGAGACCGCCAAGCAGGGGATCCAGATGCTGGCCGACCGGGTGCTCGTGCAGATCCCCCTGGCGGAGGGGGAGCGCAAGTCCCGGGCCGGCATCCTCATCCCCGCCACCGCCCAGGTCGCCCGCCGCCTGACGTGGGCGGAGGTCGTCGCCGTCGGCCCCCACGTGCGGGCGGTCAAGCCCGGCGACCAGGTGCTGTTCAACCCCGAGGACCGCTTCGAGGTCGAGGTCCAGGGCGAGGACTACCTGATCCTGCGCGAGCGCGACATCCACGCCGTCGCCTCCGAGCGGGTCGCCGACGGGACCGGCCTGTACCTCTGACCCGGGAGGCTGTCACAGGCGCGCCCTAGGCTGACCGTCGTGCCGCCGGTCGCCACCCCCATCGCCTGGACCCCCGAGCAGCTCGCCGAGGTGCGCTTCAACGCCGACGGGCTCGTCCCCGCCGTCGTCCAGGAGCACGGCACCGGCCTGGTGCTGATGCTGGCGTGGATGAGCCGTGCGACCCTCGAGGAGACCCTCTCCAGCGGCCGGACCGTCTTCTGGTCCCGCAGCCGCCAGGAGCGGTGGCGCAAGGGGGACGGCTCCGGCGACCGCCAGTGGGTCCGCGAGGCCTACTACGACTGCGACGGGGACACCCTGCTCTTCGTCGTGGAGCAGGAAGGCGCCGGCGCGTGCCACACCGGCACCCGGTCCTGCTTCGCCCGGGCGTTCGGCGCCCCGGCCGGCACGTGATCCGCCCGTCGCGTGACGAGTTCGCCGCCCTCGCCGCCGACTGGACGGTCGTCCCGGTCTGGCGCGAGCTGCTCGCCGACCTCACCACCCCGGTGGCCGCCTTCGCCCGCCTGGCCGGCGCCGGTGCCGACGTCGGGGCCGGCGACGACGACGGCCGGGCGTTCCTGCTCGAGTCGGTCGAACACGCCGGACCCTGGGGCCGCTGGTCCTTCGTCGGCCGGCGCCCGAGCGCGACGCTGATCGCCCGGGGTCGCCATCTCGACGTGGAGGGCGACCTGCCGGCAGGGGTGCCCACCGACCGGGGGATCCTCGCCGCCGCCGCCGCCCTCCTCGAGCAGCTGCGCAGCCCGGTCCTCGACGGCCTGCCGCCCCTGCACGGCGGCCTCGTCGGCTACCTCGGCTACGACGTGATCCGCGAGGTCGAGCACCTCCCGGACCCGCCGCCCGACGAGCACGGCTTCCCCGACGCCATCCTCTCGGTCGTCGGCCAGGTCGTCGCCTACGACTCGTGGCGCCAGCGGGTCACCCTCGTCGACGCCGTGCGCATCCCGCCCGGCACCACCCCGGCGGCGGCCGGGGCCCTGTGGGACGCCGCCGTCGGGCGCCTCGAGGAGCTGGCCGCCCTCGGCGCCGAGCCGGTCGACGAGCCGCTCGTGGTGCCGCCCGAGCGCGACGACGAGCTGCCCGAGCACCGCCGGCGCACCGACCCGTCCGCCTACGCGGCGGCGGTGGCGGCCGCCAAGGAGCACATCCTCGCCGGGGACATCTTCCAGGTGGTGCTCTCCCAGCGCTTCGAGCTGGACCTGGGGGCGGAGGCGTTCGACCTGTACCGGTCGCTGCGGCAGGTCAACCCGAGCCCGTCGATGTTCTTCCTGCGCCACCCCGAGCTGTGCCTGGTCGGCTCCTCACCCGAGCCCCTCGTCCAGGTGCAGGCCGGCCGGGTCGTGTCCCGGCCCATCGCCGGCACCCGGCGGCGGGGACGCAGCGACGAGCACGACCGCCGCCTGGCGGCCGAGCTGGTCGAGCACCCCAAGGAGCGGGCCGAGCACGTGATGCTCGTCGACCTGGCTCGCAACGACGTGGGCCGGGTGGTGGACTACGGGAGCGAGACGGTGGACGAGCTGATGACCCTGGAGCGCTACAGCCACGTGATGCACCTGACCTCCCAGGTGTCGGGCCGCCTGCGGGCCGGCCTCGGTCCGGTCGACGTCCTGGCCGCCACCTTTCCTGCCGGTACCGTCTCCGGCGCGCCCAAGGTGCGGGCCATGCAGATCATCGACGAGCTCGAACCGGTCAAGCGGGGTCCCTACGCCGGCGTGGTCGGCTACTTCGACTTCTCCGGCAACCTCGACACCGCCATCGCCATCCGCACGATGGTCGTCGCCCCCGACGGCACCGCCAGCGTGCAGGCCGGCGCCGGCATCGTCGCCGACAGCGACCCCACCGACGAGGACCTCGAGTGCCGCAACAAGGCGGCCGCCCTCCTCGCCGCCGTCCCCGGGGCCCGCCGGATCAGCGCCGCCCGCCGCCAGGCGGTGACCCGTGGCTGAGCTGCGCCACCACCGCCTCGCCCGCGACACCGCCGAGGTCGCCGGCCCCGAAGCCGCCGCCTACCTGCAGGGCCAGCTGAGCCAGGACGTCGCCGGCCTCGGGGTGGGGGAGTCGGCCTGGGCGTGGCTGCTGGCCCCCCAGGGGAAAGTCGACGCCCTGGTGCGGGTGGCCCGCGCCGGCGACGACGCCTTCGTGCTGGACACCGATCCCGGGTGGGGGGAGGCGGTGGTCCAGCGCCTGACCCGTTTCAAGCTGCGGACCAGGGCCGACATCACCGCCGGGCGCCTCGAGGTGCTGGCCGTGCGCGGCGAAGGGGCGGGCGCGGCGCTCCCCGCCGGTGGGCGGGGGCTGCGGCCGCTGTGGGGCGGGGAGGAGGCGGTCGACCTCGTCGGCGACGCCGCCGCCGGGGCCGGGGCGCCCGGGGTGGGGCCGGCGCTCGACGACGCCGCCTGGGAGGCGGCCCGCATCACCGCCGGCGTGCCGGTCATGGGCGCCGAGCTGACCGAGAAGACGATCCCGGCCGAGACCGGTCTGGTGCCGCTCACGGTCAGCTTCACCAAGGGCTGCTACACCGGCCAGGAGCTCGTCGCCCGGATCGACTCGCGTGGCGGCAACGTCCCCCGCCACCTCCGGCTCCTGCGGTCGGCGACCCCCCTCGCCGCCGGCACGGAGCTCACCGTCGGCGGCAAGGTGGTCGGCACCGTGACCAGCGCCTCGCCGCTCGGGCCGGTCGCCCTCGGCTACGTCGGCCGGGCGGTCGAGCCCGGGGCGTCGGTGGACGCCGGCGGTGTCCCCGCCGAGGTCACCGCCCTGCCCGCACGGGGATGAACGCCCGGCGCCGCCGGCTCCGCACGCCCACCGGCGCCGCCCGGGCGATCCTCGCCGGTCTGGGGCTGGCCGCGCTCACCGCGGGGTGCGGGACCCGGGTGGCGTCCCTGTCGTTCCCGGCCGGCCGGCCGGCGCCGCCGGTGCCGTCGACGGCGCCGCCGACCACCGTCGACGGCACCGGCGGCGTGCCACCGGCCACCGTGCCGGGCGTGACGACGACCACCACCGTCCGCCTCGGACCGGGCCAGGCGACCATCACCGGCACGGTCGAGGCCGCCGGGCAGCCGGTGGCGGGCGCCACCGTGCTCGTCCAACGGCTCGTCGGCGGCGGGAAGGCCACGACCGAGGCGTCCACGTCGGCGTCGGGCACCTGGACGGTGCCCGGGGTGCTCGGCGGCGTCTACCGGATACGGGCGTGGTCGGCCCCGACGCTGGCGCAGACCCGGCCCCTCGAGGTGTGGGTCGCCGACGGGCAGACCCGGACCCTGACGCTGCGGGTGGCCCGCATCGGCCGGTCCACCACCGTGGCGGCGACCTGGGGCCCCGACCCGCCCGTCGTCGGCCGTCCGACCGTCGTCACCGTCACGGTGTCCCGCCAGCGGGTCACCGTCGGCGGCGCCGTGGTCGACCCGCGCCTCTCGGGCATCGCCGTGCGGCTCTCGTCGGCCGGGTGGGCGTTCGCCGGCAACGGGAAGGGGGTCACCGGGCCGGCCGGCCGGGTCGAGTTGACGGCGACCTGCCGGCGGGCGGGCAGCCAGCCGGTGGCCGCCCTGGTGGGCCTGCGGCCCGTGACGCTGGACCCGCCGTCCTGCCTGCCGGCGGCGTCCGCGGGGGCGGCCACCGGCCACCGGTAGGCTGACGGCGCGATGGGCACCTACCTCGACCGGATCCTGGCCGCCCATCGCGCCGCCGCCGAGGCCGACGAACGGGACCTCGACGAGCTGGTCGCCGCCGCCCGGGCCCAGCCCCCGACCCGGGGCTTCACCCGGGCGCTGGCCTCGGAGCCGGGCGTGTCGGTCATCGCCGAGGTCAAGCGGGCCAGCCCCAGCCGGGGGCCGCTCGCCGACGACCTCGACCCCGCCGCCCTGGCCGGCGCCTACCAGGCCGGGGGCGCCGTCTGCCTGTCGGTGCTCACCGACGGCGAGTTCTTCCACGGGTCGCCGGCCGACCTGGCCGCCGCCCGGGCGGCCACGCGCCTGCCGGTGCTGCGCAAGGACTTCACCGTGGGGCCCGCCGACGTGTGCGACGCCCGGATCCTCGGCGCCGACGCCGTGCTGCTCATCGCCGCCGCCCTGTCGCCCCTGGAGCTGACCGAGCTCAAGGCCCTGGCCGACGACGTCGGCCTCGATGCCCTGGTCGAGGTCCACGACGAGGAGGAGGCCGGCGCCGCTCTCGCCGCTGGGGCGACGCTCGTCGGGGTCAACCAGCGGGACCTGGTGACCTTCGAGGTCGACACCGCCCGCGCCGAGCGGGTCGCCCGGGCGCTGCCCCCGGGTGTCACCCGGGTGGCCGAGTCGGGCATCGGCGGGCCCGGCGACGTGGCCCGGCTGGCCGCCGCCGGCTACCAGGCCGTGCTGGTCGGCGAGTCGCTGGTGACCGCCGCCGACCCGGCCGCCGCCGTCGCCGCCCTCCGGGAGGCGGGCCGGTGATCGTCAAGATCTGCGGCACCACCAACGAGGACGACGCCCTGCTGTCGGTGGCCCTCGGCGCCGACCTGATCGGCTTCATCTTCGCCCCCTCGCCCCGCCAGATCGCCCCGCAGGTGGCGGCCGACATCGTCAAGCGGCTGCCGCCGGAGATCGTGGCGGTCGGGGTGTTCCGCGACGAGGCCCCCAAGCGGGTCGTCGACATCGCCCTGCGCTCGGGCATGCGGGCGGTGCAGCTCCACGGTCACGAGACGCCCGAGGAGACCCGCTGGATCCGCGAGCGCGTCCCGCTCGTGATCAAGGTGTTCGCCGCCGGTGACCCCAAGGTCGCCCGGGCGCTGGACTACGGCGCCGACATCGTGATGCTCGACGGCCCCCGACCGGGTTCGGGGGAGGGCTGGGACCGCTCCTACGCCGGCGAGGTCCCCCCCGGGCCGCGCCTGATGATCGCCGGCGGCCTCGACGCCACCAACGTCGCCGGGGTCATCGCCCGGACCCGCTGCTGGGGCGTCGACGCCGCGTCGGGGGTCGAGAAGGCGCCGGGGGTGAAGGACCCGGTGCGGTTGCGGGCGTTCATCGCCGCCGCCAAGGCGGCGGCACCCGACGGCGGCGACGGCGCCGACGGCGCCGGCGGGGACTGGCCCGCCGGCGGGGTCTACGACTGGGAGGACGACGCGTGACGACAGCCGCGACAGGACCGGTGGGCATGGGCGAACCCTCGGCGTCCGGCCGCTTCGGCGACTTCGGCGGCCGCTTCGTGCCCGAGGCGCTGGTGCCGGCGTGCGCCGAGGTGGAGCAGGCGTTTCGCTCGGCCTGGGCCGACCCGGCGTTCGTGGGCCGCTACCGGGACCTGCTGCGCGACTACGCCGGCCGGCCCACCCCGGTGACCGAGTGCCGCCGGCTGTCGGACGAGCTCGGGGTGCGGGTGCTGCTCAAGCGGGAGGACCTCACCCACACCGGTTCGCACAAGATCAACAACGTCCTCGGCCAGGGTCTGCTGACCCTCGCCATGGGCAAGCGGAAGCTGATCGCCGAGACCGGCGCCGGCCAGCACGGCGTGGCCACGGCCACCGCCGCCGCCCTGCTCGGCCTCGACTGCGTCGTGTACATGGGCGAGGTCGACACCGAGCGCCAGGAGCTCAACGTCTTCCGCATGCGGCTCCTCGGCGCCGAGGTCGTCCCGGTCCGCTCCGGCAGCCGCACGCTGAAGGACGCCGTCAACGAGGCCATGCGGGCCTGGGTGGCGGAGGTGGACGACACCCACTACTGCCTGGGGTCGGTGATGGGGCCGCACCCGTTCCCGTGGATGGTCCGCGAGTTCCAGCGCGTCGTCGGCGACGAGGCCCGCGAGCAGTGCCGCGCCCTGCTCGGCGGGGCGGACCCGGACCTGGTCGTCGCCTGCGTCGGCGGCGGCTCCAACGCCGCCGGCACCTTCGCCGGCTTCGTCGGGACCACCGCCCGGCTGGTCGGCGTCGAGGCGGCCGGCGGGTCGGCGGTCGGCCGGGGCGTCCCGGGCGTCCTGCACGGGATGCACTCGCTGCTGCTGCAGGACGAGTTCGGCCAGATCCTCGAGGCGGAGTCGATCTCCGCCGGCCTCGACTACCCCGGGATCGGCCCCGAGCACGCCCACCTCGCCAGCACCGGGCGGGCCGAGTACACCGCCGCCGGCGACGACGAGGTCCTCGCCGCCCTCCAGCTGCTCGCCCGCACGGAGGGGATCATCCCGGCCCTCGAGCCCGCCCACGCCCTCGCCTGGCTGGCGCGCGCCGCCCGGGACGGGTCGGTCCCGGCCGGCTCCACCGTGCTGCTCACCCTCTCCGGCCGGGGCGACAAGGACGCCGAGCAGGTCATGCGGATCCTCGGCGACTCGGTCGGCCGGTCGTGACCGGTCCCCTGCAGACGGCGGCCGCCGGCGCCCGCCCCGGGCGCGGGGTCGCCCTCGAGCCGGCGCTGCGGGCGCGCCGCGACGCCGGCGCCAAGCTGCTCGTCACCTACATGACCGGCGGGCTCACCCCGGACTGGGTCGACTACGTGCAGGTGATGGTCGAGGCCGGCGCCGACGCCGTCGAGATCGGCCTGCCCTTCTCGGACCCGATGATGGACGGCCCGACCATCCAGGAGGCGTCCGTGCAGGCCCTGGCCCGGGGCGCCACCCCCCCGGCGATCCTCGCCGCCATCGCCGAGCGCGAGCAGCCCGTGCCGCTCGTCGCCATGACCTACTACAACCTGGTCTTCCGGGCCGGCGTCGAGCGCTTCGCCGCCGGGCTCGCCGACGCCGGCGTGACCGGGGCGATCGTCCCCGACATCCCCTTGGAGGAGTCCGGGCCGTGGGAGCGGGCGGCGGCCGCCGCCGGGGTCGCCACGGTGCTGCTCGCCGCGCCCGTCAGCCCCGACGACCGCCTCGCCGAGCTGTGCCGCCGCTCGCGGGGGTTCGTGTACGGGGTCAACCTGATGGGCGTCACCGGTGAACGCGCCACCCTCGCCGGCTCGGCCGGGGTGCTCGCCAAGCGGCTCAAGCAGCGCACCGACCTGCCGGTGGTGATGGGCTTCGGGATCTCGACGCCGGCGCAGGCGGCCGATGCCGCCGCCGAGGCCGACGGGGTGGTGGTCGCCTCGGCGCTGATGCGCGCCGTCCTCGACGGGGCGTCGGTCGCCTCGGTCGGGGAGCGGGTGGCGGCGCTGCGCGCCGCTCTCGACCGGGGCTGAGCGTGCCCCCGCCGCTCACCACCGTGGCGTCGGGCAACGGGCTGGTGGCCCGCGCCGGGAGGCCGTTCACCGCCCGCCTTGCGGTGCGCGTCACCGACGGCAGCCGGCCGGCTCCCGGGGCGGTGGTGAGCTTCCGCGTGCTGTCGGGGGCGGCGGCGTTCGCGGGCGGGGCGGCAGTCGCCACGGCCAGCACCGACGCCACCGGGGTCGCCCGGTCGCCGGTGCTCGACGCCGGCTCGGAGACCGGCCCGGTGCGGGTCACCGCCCTGGCGGCCGGCGGGGTGCTGCCGGCGTCGTTCACGCTGCGGGTGACTGCCGACTAGGCGCCCCGGGCGCCCCGCACCCCGCCTCCCACCGGGAAGCCCGACGTCACGATGCGCCCATGAGCTCAGCTCGGTCCAGGTCCCTCCGGCTCCCGGTCGTGCTGCTCGCCGTGGCGCTCCTCACCGCCGCCTGCGGCTCGGCGACGGGCGCGGCGGCGAAGTCCCGACGGACGGCGCCGGCGCGGGCGGCCGCCGTGGCCGGCGGCACCGCCACCTATGCGCTGCAGCCGACCGACACGTTCAACTGGATCTTCCCCTACGAGAGCTCGGCGGGGGAGGAGCCGTGGGTCCTCGCCGCCGACGAGAACATGTGGATGCCGCTGTACTTCGAGGGCTCGGGCAACCAGCCCACGATCGACCAGAGCCTCAGCCTCGCGTACCCGCCGGTGTTCTCCGACCACGACCGCACCATCACCATCCGGCTGAA
>DASSZM010000048.1:0-2090 GCA_035702855.1 Acidimicrobiales bacterium
GGTGTCGGGGGCGGTCTCGATGTGCTCGATGCGGTGCGGTGCGCCGTCCCGGGCGGGGAGCGAGGCGTAGGCGTCGAGCACCTCGCGAACCGCCCGGTCCCCGATGGCGTGGGTGGCGATGCGCAGCCCGGCCCTGTGGCAGGCGGCCACGGTGCGGCGGAACCGCTCGATGTCCGGCCACATCGCCGCCCGACCGCCGCCTTCCTCGTCGGGGTCCTCCAGCCAGGCGGTGCCGGTCTCGATGACGCCGTCGAGCATGAGCTTGACCCCGCCCGCCGACCAGCGCCGGCCGCGGTGGCGCGGCCCGCGCAGGATGGCGTCCACGGCCTCGTCGTCGGTGTCCGGCCCGATCCAGTAGTGGAGCGCCACCCGCAGCCCGAGGGCGTGCTCGTCGTCGAGGGCGGCGAGGGTGGCCGCCGTGTCGTCGTCGCCGTCCATCTGGTGGATGGCGGTGATCCCGACGGCGTTCTGGCGGGCGATGGCGTCCCGGTACCAGCCGAGGCGCTCGGCGCGCCCCGCCACCGGGATCGCCCGGCTGACCAGCTCGATGGCGGAGCGCTCCCGCAGCTCGCCGGTCGGGCGGCCGTGCTCGTCGCAGACGATGCCGGCGCCGTCGGGGAAGGAGCGGGCCCCGTCGAGACCGGCCGCCCGCAGGGCGGCGGCGTTGGCGAAGCCGGTGTGGAGGTCGAGGGCGTACAGCAGCATCGGGCAGGGCCCGGTGGCGTCGTCGACCAGGTCGTGGTGCCAGCGCCGGCCGCCGAGCGCCGCGTACTCCAGGGCGAAGCCGAGCACCCAGCCGTCGCCGACCCGGCGCCGCTCGGCCGCCAGCGCCGCCCGCACCCCGTCGAGGTCGGCGACCCGGTCGAGGTCCAGGCCCCGCCCCACCTCGGCGCCGGTCAGCAGGTGCTGGTGGCTGTCGACGAGCCCGGGGGTGACCGCAGCCCCGCCGGCGTCGAGGACCTCGGTGCCGGCGTCGCAGCGCTCGCGCACCTCGGCGTCGGAGCCGACGGCGACGATCACCCCGTCGGTGACCGCCACCGCCGTCGCCCACGGGGCGGACGGGTCCATCGTGCGCACCCGGGCGCCGACGATGGCGAGGTCGGCGGCCATCAGGCGCCGCCCGCCCGGTTGCACCGCCCGGTGGGCGCGCCCCGCTGCGAATCGCCCCGTGCTGCCAGCACCGTCATCGAGGTCCCCCTGGCGTGCGCCCTCCCGGGCGGCTTCCTGTCCGGGGCACTGTTGCAGGAACTCAGGGTCGTAGTCAAGGACGTTGACTAAAGGTAAGGTGAGGGACATGTCGGGCCAGCGACGCCAGGTGGCGACGGCCGCCTCCCCGTCCTCCGGCAAGTCGTCGGCACCCTCCGAGCGCCGCCGGCGGCGGGCCAGGGGCGACCTGGACCGCCAGCTGATCGTCGAGGCCGCCCTCGCCGTCAGCGCCCGCGGGGACGGCTACGAGGGCCTGACCTTCCAGGCCCTCGGCGCCGAGCTCGGCGCCCACCCGACCGCCATCTACCGGCACTTCCGGGACAAGGACGAGCTGATGCTGGCCCTGGTGGAAGCACTCCACGCCGAGATGCTCGCCACCCTCCCGCCGCCGAGCGACGACTGGGCGGCGGACCTGCGCCTGATGGCCATGCGCTCCTACGAGGTGTTCCTGCGCTTCCCGGCGATCAGCCAGGTGGCGACGGTGCGCACCAGCCGCAGCGAGCACGAGTTCCAGGTCGTCGAGCGGATCCTCGGCTGCCTGCGGCGCGCCGGCTTCGGCGACGCCGACGCCGCCGTCTACTACCGGGCGTTCGCCGAGGCCCTGCTCGGCCACGTCGCCCTCGACGCCGGCTTCGCCGCCCTGCGGCCCGCCACCCGGGAGGGCGACCTGCGGGCGTGGCTGGTCAACTACCGCTCGCTGCCGGCCGAGCGGTTCCCCAACCTGGCCGCCACCGCCGCCCTGATCCCCGCCGTCGGCGACCCCGCCAACTTCACCACCGCCATCGACCTGCTCATCGAGGCCATCCGTGCCCGGGTGCCGACCCCGGCGGCGGGCGGCTGACCGCCCCGGCGGCGGGGCGGCGGGTTCGAGCAGGGCTCACGCC
>DASSZM010000058.1:0-2166 GCA_035702855.1 Acidimicrobiales bacterium
GGCGGGATGTCGGCCAGGGGGGTGCGGCCGCTGTAGCGGTAGAACGGGTCGCTGCCCGGCGGCGGCAGGGCCGTGGCCGGCAGCGGCGACGACAGCGACGACGGGACGGCGGTGGCCGTGACGGCGGCGGCGGCTCGGGCCGGGATCAGGCCGGTGGCGGCCAGCGCGGCGGCCGTGGCGAGCAGGGCGGCGAGGCGGCGGACGGGCATGAGCGCTCCTGGGTCGTGGGGCACGCCCTCCGGTGCCCCCGGCCGGAGAGTTCGCCGTCAGCATCCCCCGCCCCTTCCCGGCCGCCGAGCCGCCCGTGGGCCCCCGCGCTGTCCCGTGGCGGGAGCGGCCGCCTACTGGTACTGGAAGTGCACCGCCGGCGACGTGGAGCCCGCCGCGGTGAAGGTGACCTCCACCGGCCCGCTCGGGACCCCTCCGGGGGCGGTCGCCGTGCAGCGCGACCGGCTGGCGCAGTCGACGCTGGCGGCGATCCGGCCGAAGCGGACCACCACCGTCCCAGTGGGGCTCCACAGGTCCTTCCCGGTGAGGACGACCTGCGTGCCGGGGGCCCCGGCACGGGGGGAGACCGACGTCAGCACCGGGCCGCCGGCCCCGGTGGTCGTGCTGGTGTGGTGGTGGGTGTCGGTGCGGCGGGATGAGTGGTCACGCCCGGGGGCGGTGGTGGTGGGGCTGGTGGCCCGGCGGCGGGTCGTGGTGGGGCTCGTCCCCCGGCGGCGGCCGGTCGAGGGCTGAGCGGTCCGGCCCGCGGCGGCGGAGGGCGGGCCCGTGGCCGTGCCGGCGGTCACCGGCGAGGACGAGCCGGCCGGAGCGAATGCCAGCGGCGGCCCACCGGCGATGCGGCTGCGCTCCGCCGGGGACAGACCCACGACCACCCCGGCGGCGATGACGGCGACGGCCGTCAGGGCGAAGAGCCACGGGGGTGGTCCACCGTGGCTCGGACGGTCTGCGGGGGGGACGCTGCGGGGGGCCACGACCCTTCGCGCTACCCGCGCCGCGGCCGGGCTATGCCCGTTCGTCGACCTCGGTGACGTACTCCCAGGCGTCCACGTGGGACGAGTGCCGGTGCACCGTCACCGGAGCGCCCGTCGCCCGGGAGCGATCCCTGGCGACGGCGTCGGCTGCTTCGTCGCTGTCGACGTCGAGCTCCTCGGCGTCCGCGTCGGGGCGGGTGAATCGGTACCTGGGCACGGCCGCACCCTACGCGGGGGCATGGCTGTCAGAGGAGCCGGCCGGCCGGGCCGGAGGGCACGGCGGCGAACACGCCGGCCGGGACCCGCCCGAACGGTGCGAGGGCGGCCGTCGCTGCCGGGCGCAGATCGGCTTCCGTCAATCCGAGGACGATGACCGACCCGCCGAAGCCGCCCCCGGTCATGCGCGCCCCGGCGGCGCCGGCCGCCCGGGCGGCGTCGACGACGGCGTCGAGCTCGGAGCAGGACGCTTCGAAGTCGTCCCGCAGCGACCGGTGCGAGGCCATGAGGAGCTCGCCGATGTCCTCGCCGCTGCGGAGGCGGCGGACGGTCTCCTCCACCCGGGCGTTCTCGGTGAGGACGTGGCGCGCCCGCGCCGCCAGGCGGCCCTCGAGGAGGCGCTCGGCCGACGCCGGGTCGGCGGCGCTCAGGCGGGCGACGCCGAGGGCGCCGGCGGCCGCCTCGCACTCCCGCCGCCGCTCGCCGTAGGCGCCCTCGGCGTGGGCGTGGCGCACCCCCGTGTCGACGACGGCGAGTGGACCGGCCCCGGCGAGGGGGACGGGGGTGGCGCTGCCCCGGGCGAAGTCGATGCAGAGGGCGCTGCCCTCCTCGGCGAGCAGGACGGCCGTCTGGTCGAGGGTGCCGGTGGGGGCGCCGACGAAGAGCGCCTCGGCGTCGTGGCAGACCCCGACGAGCCGGGACCGCTCCAGGCGGGCTCCGGTCAGGTCGTCGATGGCCACGGCCACGGCCCCGGTCAGCGCCGCGCTCGAGGAGAGGCCGCTGCCCACTGGCACGGTGGAGTCGAGGAGGAGGTCGGCGCCGGGGACCTCGATGCCCCTGCGTCCGAACGCCCACGCCACCCCGGCCACGTACCGGGCCCACCCGCTGGGCGACCCCGGACCGAGCTCGTCCAGGCCGACCTCGACGGGCTGGGGTCCCCCGGGCGCCTGGTGTGACCAGCACCGCCAGC